>NZ_KV786480.1:859-173803 GCF_001806945.1 Corynebacterium sp. HMSC30G07
TCGCGGCCTTACGCTGCTTGCCTTGGCCTCCAGCCCCGCCGCCGGCACCCATGGCCATAGGGCCGCCAGCGACCGTTGTCGAACGAGCCTGTGCACCAGAGTTTGCGCTGCTTGCACCGTAAGCGTTTGCGCCTGGAGCAGCTCCTGTGCCGGGTGCACCCGCGCCGTTAAGTGGGGCACCGCCAGAACCCATGCCCATGCCCATGCCAGCTCCCATGCCGGTACCCATACCCATGCCACTTGCGCCGATACCTGCGGCAAGGCCACCAGCCATGCCGCCCATACCGATACCGCCGGCAAGACCTTGCGCATGAGCAGCGCCACGGCCCGCGTTGCTACGGGACGACGGCGCACCGAGTCCGTTGCGACCGCCGCGATTGCCGTTTGCACCACCGAATGCACCCATGCCGCTACCGGCAAGACCACCGCCGGTGTTCGCACCTGTACCGGAGTTGACGCCAGCCGCGTTGCTGCCAATCGCACCTGGGGAAATCGTATTCATACCTGCGGCAGAGCCGAGGCTGCCCGGTGCGCCGGCTGGCATACCGGCACCCGGGTTGAGCGTCGGCGGCATGGAAGGTGCCGACAGGGAAGCAGCCTGGGTTTGGGTTGCGCCTGCCTTAATCGCCTCGACAACATCCGGGTTGACCTTGCCGTAAGCATTAATAACGTCATCAGGCGTAGTCGCACGAGCTAGATCTCCGTGGCCGAGTGCCATGAAAGAATCGCGGATAATCTTTGGCAGCGGCGAGCGATCAAACGACGGGGCAGTGGGTTGTTTCGCTTCGCGGATATCGAAAGGATTGCCCGGGACCTGGTCTAGGTCTGGCAGGAGTTTCGCAAACGTCGGGATCGTTGCCACCAGCTGCGAGCTGGCGCGCGGGCCGAAGGCGGCGAGGTAGGTCGCTTCGTAAGCGGGACGGATCGTAGGCGGTAGGCCAACCGCCACGGCAGCAGCAGCTGCAGCCATCGCTGTCTCGGCCGCCGCTGACTTGGCGAGTGCGCTGGTGTGCATAGACATGGCGTCGGCACGCCGTGCGTACGCGTTGCCAGCATGCTGGATCTTGTTAATGCGCTCATCGCCGCGCTGCACCCACCTTGTTTCGAGTGAGGTGGCGAACGAGTTCTTCACACCGAAGAGTGCCGTGACGGATTCATCAATGGCCCGTGCCATAAGCGTCCAGTTCGCTGCTTCGGCTTCCGCGGCAGCGATGTTGGTGGCCATTAGGAGCTGCTCAAGCATGCGCAACGTCATCGGCGGGGCTGCTACCGGGGCTTGCGGGTGGAATGCGGTTGCCTTCGCGTTGACAACGTTCAGCGACGCTTCCATCTGCCCGAATTCCGCCATGAGCGGATTCAATGTAGCTAGGTCAATACCTTTGAACATTCCCGCAAGCGAATCATCGGAGCGCTTCATATTCTTCAGATTGATCTCTGAAACGTTCGCGGCGTCCATCAGGTGAGAAGCCAACACCTTGAATGATTCGGGCGCGCTCATGGATGAGATCAGCCCCAATGCTTGTCCCGCTTCGCGGTAGCCGGTGACGTTGGAAAATGTTGCAAGGCCTGATCTGACAGTTAATTTCGTTGGATGCGAAATCGAAGTCGCTTCCTTTCTCAACATCCCGATGCCTGTCAGCAAAGATACGGTGTCAAGGCGCACTTGCTGCGTCAAAATAACCCCCCAATTGATTTATGAACAACGTGTTTGGGGAGAAGTCTAAAGGGGACCAGCGAAGATTGGAACCTTTTGCGTGCACACTTTAGTGGACATTGCCGGTACCGAATTTCAAGAAGAGTTGCTCGACGATGTGAATCGAGAGCTCGCACATCTCGGCTTGGGTCACATCATCTGCAAGTCCTACAGCTGAAGCACCAAGGCCACCGCGAAGAGTGTCGATTTGGGCGTAACAAAAATCGGGGTCGTGGTTGGTAGCAGCAAAAGCGAATAGCTCAGGAATCAGATCAGAGGTGTACTGGGGGAGCAGTAACCCTTGATTCTCAATCATTTCCCGGTTTGTATTTCCGTTATCAAATGAGGTTGTGATGACACGAGCTAACTGATCATTAGTGCTGGGAATTGCGCAGGAAACTAGGCCGTTATACAACCAGCCCTCATCTTCCAGCTGAAACCCCGCCGCCGCGTATTCTTCCAAAGTGATTTCGGTGCAGGGGTTAAAAATATCGTCGCCAAGCGCGTAGGGGTCGAAGTCTCCGAATTCGAGGAAGCCGGATTCGAAGGCGAAGCCGCGAGGTCCCACAAGATCCTCAGCAGCATCCTCAGTCTCAGCAACCGAAGAAGCACCAGCCTCAGCATCAACACCAAGCGATTCAATCTTCGCGCTCGGCACACAGGCGCTCAACGTCAGCGCAGACCCCAACAGTGCAAGCGCAGCCCCCGAAAGCGCAACAAAAGACTTTTTCAACACGGTATTTCCCCCTTCGGTTAGTTCTTTGTATGCAAAGTATTGCTGAAGTCGGACGCAACCAAGACATATTCTGAAGAATCCGCCACCCCCGTTGTCTACCCGCCACTTCAGAACAGTAGTCACAGCAGTAACATCCGCAACAAAACCCCAGGTCAGAACCTTAAAGTTGAGGTTTAGGGTTGTGACACGCCGACTGAGAACACAAAAACTTCACCGTTTTCGCCGATTATGGGAACCACTGAATTGCTTCCCATCTTCAACTTTGGAAAGGCGAGAACCCCATATGACCTCTCCCGCGAACTACCTCGCCATGATCCGCGTCGTCGGTGTCGGCGGCGGCGGTGTTAACGCTGTGAACCGCATGATCGAGGAAGGCTTGAAGGGCGTCGAATTCGTCGCCATCAACACTGACTCCCAGGCGCTGCTGTTTACTGATGCGGACACCAAGCTGGACATTGGCCGTGAGGCAACCCGTGGCCTTGGTGCTGGCGCTAACCCGGAGGTGGGCCGCACTTCCGCTGAGGACCACAAGCAGGAGATTGAGGAGTCTCTGAAGGGCTCCGACATGGTCTTCGTTACCGCAGGTGAGGGCGGTGGCACCGGTACTGGTGCTGCGCCGGTTGTGGCGGGCATTGCCAAGAAGATGGGTGCGCTGACCATTGGTGTTGTGACTCGCCCGTTCTCGTTTGAGGGGAAGCGTCGTACTCGCCAGGCTCTTGAGGGCATTGAGAACCTCAAGGAGGTCTGCGACACCGTCATTGTGATCCCGAACGATCGCTTGCTGCAGCTTGGCGACGCTGAGCTGTCCATGATGGACGCTTTCCGCGCAGCGGACGAGGTGCTCTACAACGGTGTGCAGGGTATTACGAACCTGATCACCATCCCGGGCATGATCAACGTGGACTTCGCGGACGTGCGCTCCGTTATGGCTGACGCTGGTTCCGCACTCATGGGCGTTGGCTCCGCACGTGGTGACAACCGCGTGATGACGGCGACCGAACAGGCCATTAACTCGCCGCTGTTGGAGACCACGATGGAGGGCGCGAAGGGTGTGCTTATCTCCATCGCTGGTGGTTCTGACCTGGGGCTGCAGGAGGTGCACGCCGCCGCCACTATCGTGGAGGAGAAGGCGGACGATGATGCGAACATCATCTTCGGCACCATCATTGATGACAACTTGGGTGATGAGGTCCGCGTGACCATCATCGCTACCGGTTTCGATGAGGTTGCGAACAAGCTGCAGCACGCTGAGCAGAACCCGGAGCTGCACCAGCCGGTTATCCCGGGCGAGACGCAGGAGACGCAGGCTGAGGTTCAGCCGTCTGAGCCGGTCGAGCCGGCGCCTGCGCGCGGTTCGCTTTTCGACGATCGCGCGGCCACCACCGACGACTACCAGGCCCGTCACCGCTACGAGTCCCCGCGCTCTGGCCTGTTCACGAACTCGGATCAGGATCGTCGTGGCGGCTTTGATGATGACTTCGACGTCGACGTTCCGGACTTCATGCGCTAGTTTGTGCGCATGACTGATCTTGCTTCACGCCCCGTCCGCATGGTGTTTACCGCCAAAGCGGGCGGGGTGTCTTCGTCGCCGTATGACTCTTTTAACCTGGGCGATCACGTAGGTGACGCGCCGGAGGATGTGGCGAGCAACCGCCAGCGCCTCGCCGACGTCTTGGGGCTTGCACCCGAGCAGTTTGTATGGATGGAGCAGCTGCACACCAACACCGTGACCGTGGTTGACGGCCCACAATCCGAACCGGTGGAGGCGACCGACGCGGTGGTCACTACCCAGCCTGGCCTGGCATTGTGCGTGCTGGTTGCAGACTGCGTGCCGGTGCTGCTTTCAGACCACAATGCGGGCGTCATTGCCGCAGCACACGCGGGTCGTCTCGGTGCACGTAACGGCATTGTGAAAAAGACCGTGGAAAAAATGGTGGAGCTCGGCGCAAACCCCGCGAATATTCAGGTACTTCTGGGCCCTGCTGCGGCGGGTGCTTCCTACGAGGTGCCGCTTGAGATGGCGCGGGATGTTGAGTCGCGGCTGCCGGGGTCGATGACGAAGACGTCCAAGGGAACCACCGGCTTGGACATCCGCGCAGGTCTGGTGCGCCAACTGCTCTCCCTTGGCGTAACCCATGTGGATGCGGATCCGCGCGATACGGTGACTGATACTGACTTTTTCTCGTACCGCCGCGAGGGCACGACGGGCCGGCAGGCGGGCGTGATTTGGCTGACGGGAGCGTAAACCATGACTATTGCAGAAAATATCAAGGCTGTACAGGAACGTATTCGCGCCGCTGAGCAGGCCGCTGGCCGTGAGTCTGGCAGTGTGCAGTTGCTTCCGGTGAGCAAGTTCCACCCGGCGTCCGCAATCTGCGAGGTCGCAGCCTGCGGTATCACGCTTGTCGGGGAGAACCGCGAGCAGGAGGCGCGCGATAAGGCCGCTGAGCTGGGAGACGAATGCGGCATCGCCATGATCGGTCAGATCCAGACAAAGAAAGCCAACGCGGTGGCGCGCTGGGCTGCGGAAGTGCATTCGCTGGACTCGGTCAGGCTGGCTGACGGTTTGAACCGCGGGATGGCGCTTGCCCTTGAGCGTGGTGATCGCACAAGCGAGATCCTGCCGTGCATGATCCAGGTGTCCTTCGATGGCGACACGGCCCGTGGCGGGGTTGCCCTGGATGGGGTGGGGGAGTTGACGGAGGTCGTCGAAAAGCATGAGCACTTGGCGCTCAAGGGTTTCATGGTTGTGCCGCCGCTCGACGCTGATCCGACCAAGGTGTTTGCGGAGCTTCGTTTGCTTACCGACGCCTACGCCAACCAACTCCACCGCCCTCTGAAACTCTCTGCTGGTATGAGTGGAGATTTTGAGCAGGCGATTGCCTGTGGTTCGGACATCGTGCGTGTCGGAACCGCAGTGTTTGGCCCGCGACCCGTAGGCTAATTCCCATATCTTCCCACCACCCGCAAACATGCGAGGAGCAGCACTAATGTCCTTTATCGGCACCGCCAAAGAATTCTTCGGTTTCGGCCCGTACGACGACGCCGAGGACGCCTACTACGACGATCAGCAGTACCGCGAAACGCGCGAATCTCGCGAGCACGCCGCACCGCAGCGCGCCCAGCATGTTGAGCGCACCCCGCGTGAGCCGATCGCGCGCTCGTTTACTCCGGAGATCATCTCCACCGCCCCGCGTTCCTACAACGACGCGAAGGAGATCGGCGAGCCATTCCGTGACGGTGACGCCGTGATTATGGACCTGACCGATCTGGACGCAGCGGACGCAAAGCGTGTTGTGGATTTTGCCGCTGGCCTGTGCTTTGCCCTTCGTGGCAGCATGCTGAACTTGGCTCGCAACACGGGCTCTCGTCGTCGCGTGTTTGCCATCGTTCCGGAAAACGCGCGCATCTCCACCGATGAGCTCAAGCGCGTCGCCCGCCTGTAGCGGGGGATTGCTTCGTGGTTTATTTCGGCGCAATTCTCTACGCCCTCGTTGGGCTGTACATGCTTGCGGTGATCATCCGCATCATCATTGAGATGGTGCAGGCGTTCTCCAAGCACTTCGATCCGCCAACGTGGTTCACCCTGGCGGCGGAGCCGGTGTTCGTGGTTACGGATCCGCCGGTCAAAGCCCTGCGCAAGCTGATTCCACCGCTGCGCATGGGCGGTGGCGTGGGCCTTGATGTAAGCGTTTTGGTCCTGTTTTTTGCGCTTGCAATTGTGCAGTCGCTGATTCAGGGAGTGCTCATTCGACCGGCTTTGCATGTCTAACGTTTAACGTTGGGTTAAACTATCCGTGTTTAACTCTTTCCAACATCGAAGGGACCGCTCATGCCGCTGACACCAGCAGACGTGCACAACGTAGCCTTTAGCAAGCCACCGATTGGCAAGCGGGGCTACAACGAGGACGAGGTTGATCAGTTCCTTGACCTCGTCGAGGACACACTCGCCCAGCTGCAGGATGAAAACGATGACCTGCGTGCACGCGTTGAGGAGCTTTCCAGTGGCCAGAGTGCCCCGGCAGCTCCTGTTGCGAAGGGCGGTGACGTTGATGAGGCGGCGGTGCGTCGTCAAGTAGAGGCGAAGCTGCGTGATGAGTATGAGGAGCGCCTGAACAAGGCAACCGAGGCTCAGGAGAAGGCGCAGGCTGAGCTGGCCGCTGCTCGCGAGGAAGCGAAGAAGGCGCGCGAGGACGCTGAGAAGGCTGCGAAGAACGCATCCGCCCCGGCTGCGGCGGCACCGGCCCGCCCGGCAGAGCAGAAGGCGCCGGCTGGTGTGGCAACCGCTGACACCCACGTGCAGGCAGCCAAGGTGCTTGGCCTGGCACAGGAGATGGCAGAGCGCCTGACCTCGGACGCACAGAACGAGGCACAGACCATGCTCCAGGAGGCAAAGACCGCTGCACAGCGCCAGCTGGCAGACGCAGATGCTTCCTCCAAGAAGCAGGTGCAGGAAGCGCAGGCAAAGGCTGAGCGTACGACCCGTGACGCTGAGCAGCAGGCAACGCAGCTTGTCGCTGAGGCTGAGAAGAAGGCCAAGGAGACCACCGCTGACGCAACCTCGCGTGCAGAGGCACAGGTTCGCCAGGCTGAGGAGAAGGCGAAGCAGCTGCAGGCTGACGCTGAGCGTAAGCACACCGAGATTATGAACACGGTGAAGCAGCAGCAGTCCGCTCTGGAGGCTCGCATTGCTGAGCTGCGCACCTTCGAGCGTGAGTACCGCACTCGCCTGAAGACGTTGCTGACGTCCCAGCTGGAAGAGCTGGAGTCTCGCGGCAGCTTCGCACCGAACGGCGACAAGTAACTCAACGTGGGCTAGTATGTAGCCCACATACGCATTGATCCGGCAATCACCGGGGAGCGTTCCGGAAGAACGGCCCGTTTAGGCTCAGTAGAACCGGACGTACATGGAAGGCGTCACTTCCTCCACAACGAAGCGGGGTCCCAGGAAACTGGGGCTCAAGCAGGGTGGTACCGCGTGGCCTTTGTGGCTGCGTCCCTGCGGTGAATGAAACGTAGTGGAGGAGAACAACTCATGACAGTTGGCGGCGTTTACCCCAAGGCCGACATGACGGCTGGCAGCACCAAGTTCCCTGATATGGAACGCGAGGTGCTGGATTATTGGAAGAAGGATGACACCTTCCAGGCCTCGCTGAAGAACCGCGAAGGCTGCGAAGAATACGTGTTCAATGACGGCCCGCCGTTTGCTAACGGCCTGCCGCACTATGGCCACCTGCTTACTGGCTATGTCAAGGACATCGTGCCGCGTTACCGCACGCAGGCTGGCTTCCACGTCCCCCGCGTGTTCGGCTGGGACTGCCATGGCCTGCCCGCGGAGCTTGAAGCGGAGAAGCAGCTTGGCATCACTGATAAGGCTCAGATCGAGGACATGGGCCTTGAGGCTTTCAATGAGTACTGCGCGAAGTCTGTGATGCACTACGCGGGTGAGTGGGAGGACTACGTCACCCGCCAGGCGCGTTGGGTGGACTTTGAGAACGGCTACAAGACGATGGATCCGGAGTACATGGAGTCCGTCATGTGGGCGTTTAAAGAGCTCTATGACAAGGGCTTGATCTACCAGGGCTTCCGCGTTTTGCCGTACTCCTGGGCGGAGCACACCCCGCTGTCTAACCAGGAAACTCGTCTGGATGACTCCTACCGTGAGCGCCAGGACCCGACAGTGACGGTGACCATGCCGTTTACCGGTGCGCGCGCTGGCTTTGCCGCGGAGAAGACCTGGGCGGAGCACCCGGAGCTGCATGACGCAGCTGCGATCGCCTGGACCACGACGCCGTGGACCCTGCCGTCCAACCTGGCGCTTGCCGTACACCCGGAGGTGGAGTACAGCCTGGTTGAGGTTGGCCAGGATGGGGTTGAGGGCTTTGCTGGCAGCAAGCTGTTGTTGGCCTCTGGCCTGACCGGTGCGTACGCGAAGGAGCTGGGCGAGTTCACCACCGTTGCCACCTTCACCGGCGCACAGCTGGAAGGCTTGGAGTACGAGCCGGTCTTTGACTACTTCCGTGACCAGGAAAACGCGTTTCTGGTGCTTAACGCTGACTACGTCACCACTGAGGACGGCACCGGCGTTGTCCACCAGGCTCCGGCCTTTGGTGAGGACGATATGTTCACCTGTGAGGACTACGGCATCGGCTTGGTCATCCCGGTGGATGCGGACGGCAAGTTCACCTCGCTGGTTCCGGACTACCAGGGCCAGCTGGTCTTTGACGCGAACCGTGACATCATCCGTGACCTGCGCGCCAAGGGCCGTGTTGTGCGTGATCAGACGATCATGCACTCCTACCCGCACTCCTGGCGCTCGGGTGAGCCGCTGATCTACATGGCGCTGCCGGCATGGTTTGTGAAGGTGACGGACATCCGTGATCGCATGGTGGAGCTCAACCAGCAGATTGACTGGATCCCGTCGCACATGCGTGATGGCCAGTTTGGCAAGTGGCTGGAGGGCGCGCGTGATTGGAACATCTCGCGTACTCGCTACTGGGGTTCGCCGGTGCCGGCATGGGTTTCGGATAATCCGGAGTACCCGCGTGTAGACGTTTATGGTTCCCTGGACGAGCTGGAGCGTGACTTTGGTACGCGTCCGAAGTCGCTGCACCGGCCGCACATTGATGAGCTGGTGCGTCCGAACCCGGATGACCCGACTGGTAAGTCCATGATGCGCCGCGTGCCGGACGTCCTGGACTGCTGGTTCGAGTCGGGCTCTATGCCGTTTGCGCAGTACCACTACCCATTCGAGAACGTTGAAGAGCACGATGTTCGCCAGCCGGCAGACTTCATTGTGGAGTACTCGGGTCAGTCCCGTGGCTGGTTCTACGTGCAGCACGTGCTATCCACGGCACTGTTTGACCGGCCGGCGTTTAAGAAGGTTGTCGCCCACGGCATTGTGCTGGGCAATGACGGGCTGAAGATGTCCAAGTCGAAGGGCAACTACCCAGACGTCAACGAGGTGTTTGACCGTGATGGTTCTGACGCGATGCGTTGGTTCCTTATGTCCAGCCCGATTCTGCGCGGCGGAAACCTGATCGTCACCGAGCAGGGCATTCGCGAGGGCGTGCGCCAGGCCATCCTGCCCATCTGGAACGCGTACACCTTCCTGCAGCTGTACTCCTCTGAGGACCCCAAGTGGTCGGTGGATTCCACGGATGTGCTGGATCGCTACATCTTGGCTAAGACGCATGACATGGTTGCGGCCGTTGGCGCCGCGTTGGAAGACACCCGGATTGCGGACGCGTGTGATGAGCTGCGTCGCTTCGCGGACACGTTGACCAACTGGTACGTGCGTCGTTCCCGTGATCGTTTCTGGGCTGGCCAGGAAGAGCACCCGGAGGCGTTTAACACGCTGTACACGGTGCTGGAGGCTACGTGCCGTGCTGCCGCGCCGCTGTTGCCGTACATCACTGAGGTGATCTGGCGTGGTCTGACCGGTGAGCGTTCGGTGCACCTGACGGATTACCCGAAGGCTGAGCAATTCCCGGCGGATGCTGACCTGGTGGCTTCGATGGATGCAACGCGTGCGGTGTGCTCCGCGGCGTCGTCGGTACGCAAGGCCCGTAAGCTGCGCAACCGTCTGCCGCTGCCGAAGCTGACGGTGGCTATGACGAATGCGCAGGTGCTTGAGCCGTTTGCGGGTGTGATCCGCGATGAGGTCAATGTCAAGGAGCTTGTGCTTAGCGACGATGTGGATGCCGCCGGCACCTTCGAAGTCGTGGTCAACGCCAAGGTCGCTGGTCCGACGCTGGGCAAGGACGTGCAGCGCGCGATCAAGAACGTCAAGGCGGGCAACTACGTGCGCGAGGGCGACAACGTGGTGGTTGACGGTGACATTGTGCTGACCCCGGAGCTCTACACGGAGCGCCTGGTTGCTGAGGATCCGGATTCCACCACCCGCGTTGAGTCCACCGACGGCACCGTTGGCCTGGTCGTTCTTGACACCGAGGTCACCGAGGAGCTTGAGGCTGAGGGCTGGGCTGCGGACGTGATCCGTGGCCTGCAGGACGCGCGTAAGCACGCTGGCCTGGCGGTCTCTGACCGTATCGCGGTTACGCTGTCCGTGCCTGCGGAACGTGAAGAGTGGGCACAGCGCCACGCTGAGCACATCGCCGCCGAGACCCTGGCCACCAGCTTTGAGGTGACTACCGAGGCGCTTGAGTCGGGTGTTGAGGTGGTTGATGGGGTGCGTGCGAGCGTCGTGAAGCAATAGCTCAAACGTTCGAGTGCTGAGGCTGGTGTGTGGGGTGTGTGTTATAGGGTTGTTGCATGACGATGACCTTAGAAAATACCCTCGCTACCAGCCTAAACACCGGTGAAGATGCGGCGTATGAGCACGCGTTACGTATCTATCTGGTTAGCCACCATTCCAACACCTCGCGCGCGCGGCTGATTTATGAAATCGCGCAGTTCGACGCATTTGGCCGCGCTCAAGAGCTCGGCGCGGCCAGCACCGGCGCGTGGCTTGTGCGCAACCTTGGCATGAAAACGTCAACGGCGTATGAGTACGTTGCGGTTGGCCGGAAACTCTTGCTTTTCGACGCTTTAATGCTCTCCTTCCTCAACGGCGAAGTGGACTACACCGTAGTCAGATTGTTGCTGCGGTACATGACGTTAGAAAATGAGCTTGAGCTGCTCGAATTGGCACGCGGCATGTGTTATTCCGAGCTGGAAAAAGCACTTGCCGGCGGCGAGCAGGATCAGGAGAAGCCCGAGGCGCCGTTCTTCAAAACGTGGGTGCGCGAAGATGGGATGGTGGTGGGGGAGTTCCTGCTGCCTCCGGTAGAAGGCCAGGAGCTGATGGCGGCGCTGAAGATCGCGCAGCTTGCCGCTGCTGGCGACGGTGGTGAGGACGCCGCGGAAGCGTGCCCCGCTGAGCAGGTGGAGGACGCAAAACCGGAGCGCCGCATGACTGCGGACAGCATTCTGGGTGTGCCCTCGCGCTACGGCCCGCCGGTGAAAGCGGATTTGTACGCCGCGCTGGTGGCCATGGTGCAGATGGTGCGAAGCAACCCGCAGGCCCCGGTGCGCGCACCGGGCGCCCAGGTCACGATCATGTTGACTGAGGACGGCAAGGCGTGGATGCCCACAAACCCGCAGGCGCCGTCGAGCACGCTGCGTCATTACGTTGTAGACGCGGTGACGCGGGTGCATATGTTGGATTCGAAGGGGTTGACCATGCATTTCGGCAGGAAGCGCAGGCTAGCAAGCGACGGCCAAGTGGAAGCTTTGCTTGATGTGTGGGGCCACCAGTGCGCCATGCCGGGGTGTACCCACTCGCGGTTTATTGAAATCCACCACATCACGGATTGGTCCGACGGTGGCACAACCGACATTGGCAATCTGATCCCGCTGTGTTCGAGCTGCCACTCGCTAGTCAGCCACGGTGTTGCCGAAGTAGTGACGCACGGTCCGAATGTGGAGTTCCGTTTTAGGGACGGCTCCAAGTTCATCTCGAGGAGCCGTGGTTTGCCGGTGCGTGCGGGAGGTGTTGAGGAGGTGCGAACCGGTACGAGTTTCGCCTGATATTCCGCGGCGCGGAAAATCGCGGGCGGTACGGTAGGGGCTATGCCTCGCCTAGATCGAAGGCATCTACGCCGGAGAGACTTCCTGGATCGAGGCGGGTGGTGATGCCGATTCGGTTCCAAGCGTTGATGGTGACAATTGCCATGAGCAAGTTGCGTGCATCTTTTTCACCGTGCAGAGTCTCAACGCGGTTCCAAAGCTGGTCCGGCACGGATTCTTCGCCGTTGATGCGGGTTACTGCGTCGGTGAGTTCAAGTGCCGCAATTTCAGCGTCACTAAATGCTTCACGGTGTTCTGTCCAATCTTCAACATGGGCAATGCGCTCTTTAGACCATCCATCCTTGCGAGCGTCGCGACGATGCATAGCCAGGCAGTAGACGCACTGGTTTAACGCTGAAGCACGCAGTTGCACGAGATGTGAGTAATCCTTATTTACTCGTGCTCGGACGAATGCTTCGAGACCAAGCATGGGTGCATAGGCAACTTTCGGAAGTGGTTTGCGATTGCTCATGAGGACGACCCTACCCGCCTGATATTCCGCGGCGCGGAAAATCACGGGCGGTACGGTAGGGGTTATGCCTCGCTGGGTGCTGCACATAGATATGGACGCGTTTTATGCCTCCGTCGAGCAGCTGACCCGACCCACACTGAAGGGCAGGCCCGTGTTGGTGGCGGGCGTAAGTGGTCGCGGCGTGGTCGCGGGCGCGAGCTATGAGGCGCGCAAGTATGGTGCTCGTTCCGCCATGCCTACGCACCGGGCGGCGCGGCTGGTGGGCAATCAAGCGGTGCTCGTCGCCCCGCGCAGGGCGGTGTACCAGGCGGCATCACGGCGCGTGTTTGAGATCATCGGCAGGCACGCGGAGGTGGTGGAGCAACTGTCTATTGATGAGGCGTTTATGGAGCCCAAGCAGCTTATCGACGCCACACCGAACGACGTCCTCACCTGGGCCAACAATCTCCGAGCTGAGATTAAACGCGAAACGGGCCTTCCAAGTTCTATCGGCGCTGGCTCTGGCAAGCAGTACGCGAAAATCGGCTCCGGGCTGGCGAAGCCGGACGGGGTGTTTCTCATCCCGCACGCCGAGCAGCTGGAGATTTTGCACCCGCTGCCTGTAGACGAGTTGTGGGGTGTGGGGCCGGTGACGGCCGCGAAGCTGTCAGCGGCGGGGATTGAAACGATCGGTGACTTGGCCGCGTTGAGCGAAAAGGAAGTGGAGATCGCCCTTGGTGGGGTGGTGGGGCAACAGCTGTGGCAGTTGGCGCGAGGGGTAGATGATCGCCCGGTTGCGCCGCGCGCGGAGTCGAAGCAGATTTCCTCGGAACACACCTACCCGCAGGATCTGACTACTGTGCCCGAGGTCGATGCAGCGTTGCGACGAGCCGCTGCAGAGTCCCATCGCCGGTTACTGAAGGACGGCCGCGGCGCCCGCACAGTCACCGTGAAGCTGAAGATGGCGGACTTTCGGATTGAGTCACGCTCTGCAACGCTGCCGTACGCCACCGATGACGCTGACACGCTGTTGGCCACCGCGTTCAAGATCGTGCGCTACCCGGACGAGGTGGGCCCAATCAGGCTGGTGGGCGTGTCTTACTCCGGTTTGGAGGACACGCTCCAAGACGTGCTGTTCCCGGAGCTTGACCAGGTGATCGTGCAGCCGTCGCGGACGTCCAGTGATTACGAAAGCGGCGTGAGCGACCACGTTGGCACACCGCACGTGGAGGTAGTCAGCGAAACTGCGCCGAAGGCGGGGCAGTGGCAGGCCACCCAAGACGTACGCCACGCCGAGTACGGCCACGGCTGGGTGCAGGGCACAGGTAAGGGCTGGGTGACGGTTCGCTTTGAAACCCGTGCGACCGGCCCGGGCAGGATGCGCAGTTTGCGTGTGGACGACCCGTTGCTCACCCCAGCCGACCCCCTGGACTCCCTGGACTGGGGCGACTGGCTAGCGCAGACCTAGAGAACTCGGCGCTAGAGAACTCGGCGCGGGTCTGTGCCGCTGGCCAGGGCGGTAGCCAAGGAGATCCGTGCCTGGCCGGCGCTTAAGGGACCAGCGGGAAGGGCGCCGACGGTCCCCAGCGTGGCACCACCGCCGGCACCGCCGTAGGCAAACTCCACGCCACCGTGGGGGACAGAGGTTGCAATGACTACGGGGATGCCGCGCTCGCAGGCGCGGGCGATCGCTGCGCCCATTGGGTCGGACACGTTGCCGGAGCCGAGAGCTTCGATCACGATGCCGTCGACGCCCGAGTCGGCCACGTGGTCCACAAGAGAGGCGTCCGCGCCGGGCCACGCGCGCAGGATGGGTACCTTCACGTCAGCGAGTGGAGCGCGGGGAACAGGCGCAGGGCGCGCAGCAGGCGTATCCGTGGTCAAAGCGAAAGCACGAAGTGACTGGGTGGAGCACTTGTACAGCCCGCGCGCAGGCAAGGTGTCGCCGCCGAAGTGCACAAATACGCCGGGGCCAGGGGGATTGGCGGCAATATCGATGGCGCCGCGGAGGTTAGCGGGGCCGTCGGCATTCGGGTGGTCGTCAGGCAGCTGGGCGCCGGTGAGTACCACGGTACGGCCGGCAGGCAAGACGAGGTCGATGGCGAGTGCGGTCTCGGCGAGAGAATCGGTGCCGTGGGTGAGCACGATGGGGGAGGTGGACGTGGCGTCGGCAAGCAAAAGCTCTAAAAGCAGGTCCAAATCAGCAAACGAGATAGCTGAGGAGTCAAGGCTGATTGCATCGTAGGGCTCGGCGCTGCGGCCGGAGCGGGCGATCAGGTCGGCGGCGGTGAGGGTGGGCACGCGCGCGCCGTCGGCGTTGGTGGTGCATGCGATGGTGCCGCCGGTGGCAATGACGAGAACGGAGTTGCTCATGTGAATGATGGTGCCAGATGGGAAGTGGGTTACGCTAGAAACTATGCATGCACCGAAGATTGCCGCCACCATCGCGGCTGTAACACTGAGCTTTTCGCTTGCCGCCTGCTCGGGCGACGCGGAGACGGACACGACCCCGACCACCACTGCGGAACAGGAAACCTCGCAGGAAGCCGCACCCGCGGCACCGGCTGCGGAACTGCCGAGTGCTGAGGAACTCAACGGCGTACTCCAGCGCGCAGCTGACCCGAACCTGCCGATTGAAGAGCGCATGCTCACCGTCCAGGGCGGCGAAACCGTGCCGGAACTGTTCGACGTGATGTCGCAGTCCCAGCTCGAATCCGGTGCTCAGTTCCAGGTAGTCGACCCGGTGCTGGCGGACTTTGAGCCGAACCAGGTGCTCGCACCGGTCAACCTCACCGCGCCGGACACGGAGCCGACGCTGATTAATGACGTGATGTTTGTCCACGAAGACGGCCACTGGAAGCTGTCCCAGCAGTGGGCCTGCAACCTGATCTCCTCGACGCTATCGCCAGACCAGGTGCCTGAAATGTGCGCCGCTGGCGCACCTGTAGCACCGGCGCCGGTCGACCCGAGCTAACCGTGGAGGGTTAAACCCCAGTACTCCATGGCGCTGGCGATTTCCATACCGCCAGCGAGCGTCTTGTTAAAGTCGCTCACATTTGAGGTCACGCCAAGTGCGTAGGCGCCGTCGTCGTCCAATGCGAAAATGGCACCGCCGGAATCACCACGGTCCACGATGTTGCGGAAGTAGAACTGACCGTCGCTTCCGATATCTTCAAAAACGCCGCATGCGTATCCGGTGGTGGAACCAATACGGCAGATCAACATGCCCTGCTGCTGCGCGTACTGGGGAGTGATGTAGCCCTTCAGCTGCTGCCCAGGAGGCAGCGACGAGTCGACGTATTGCTTCGCCTCATCATAAATCTCAATCAGCCCGATATCGGCGCCAAGAATGCTGCCATCACTTTCATAGTCAACGAAGGACTCCACCATCTCGCCGATCACAAGCGTGTTGCCCTGACGGTCTTCGACGAGGAATTGATCACCCACATCACCGCAGTGACCAGCGGTAACGATGAACGCGCGGTCACCCAGCGACGCAATGAAGCCCGTGGAGCAGAAACTCGAAGTGCCAACCTTGTAAATGCGAGCACCCGGCGTAATTTTGCCCGGAGCTTTGAGAAACTCCCAGTCCACAGAGTTGTGGTATCTAATGCCGCCGTCGTTATCGCGCGCGCTGCGGCCCGAGTCGTAGTTCTGCGGGTCAATCTGCTTTGGCGCGACGGGCACCGCAGTCTGCGTCGGTGGTGGTGCAGCGTTGGTCGTGGTCTGGACGCCTTTACGCGGATCCGGAAGTTCAATACTGCCCACTTCGGTGGTGTAGCCATCGGTGGAACACTCGAAATCGAACGTGCCCGTGTACGCCGGGCTGTCGATGGAGGCGCTCACTGGGCCGTCATAGCTTGAGGAGTTCACTACAGACATCGGCAGCGACAACGGGTCTGCAGAGAGGTAATCAAACTCGTAGCCTGTGGTGTCCAAGAAGTAGGCCAGCTCGTCCTCGCAAGCCAACGCAATCTCGTTGCGCTTCAGAGCGCCAGCGCTCTGCTCATCGGTGGGCTCCACCCACTGCGTACTGGTCTCGTACACAATGTCTGTGTCACCAGAGTTGCTGCAGCCAGTAAGAGCCAATGTTGAAACTGTCAGAATACTGACGAGGGCCTTGCAGGAATTCACAGCAAACAGTATGCCATTTAGTCGCGGTCCTCACGCCACAGCTCCTGCGTCCACATCGTGGCCAACGCCAGCACGCGTGCGCGGGAGTCGCCCTGCTCGCTCCGGCGGCGCCACTGGCGGCGCACCCAACGGTCATGGCTGGTGAACACGACGGTGCCAGCGAAGTCCACCAAGGCAGCTTCGAGTTCCTCGGCTAGGGCGAGGGAGAGGTGGTTCGTTGGCTCGTCGAGAAGCAACAAGTCCGGTGGGGAGGCCAAGATGATGCCAAGGGAGACGCGGCGGCGCTGGCCAAGCGACAAATCCTCAAGCTTCTTCGCCGCCTGCTCCTCATTCATCAACCCCATCTCCACCAGGTCGGGGGAGCCGGCGGGCGTGTTCGCAGCAAACATTTCCGCGGCAGTCAGTTCGAGGTTCTCCCAGTCATCGTCCTGCGCCAGGCGCGCGACGGTGAGCTCCTCGGGGATGATCAGCTCGCCCTCGTAATGGCTCAAAGAGCCGTCCAAAATCTTCAAAAGTGTGGACTTGCCCGAGCCGTTCGGGCCCTCCACAAGCAACTGCTGGCCCGGCTGCACCTTGATAGATAGCGGCGAGAGGCGCTCAGGCACACGCAGGTTGATGGCGTGAATAGCGGGCACACCAATAGACGTTGCGGCATGCGGCGGAAGCCCACGGAACTTCAGTGCGGTCGGCGGGGCCGGAATGGCCTCGCGCTCCAGTGCCTCCAAACGCTGCTCCGCCGCACGACGCCGCCCGGTCACCGTCTTCGCCGCGCGGTCCGCGTAGAACTTCGCCGCCTTGCGGGTCTCCGTCTTGTTTTCGTGTGAGTGAAAAACATCCTCGGCGGTCTGGTTGCTGGCTTTCTCTAAACGCTCGCGCTCATGTTCCTGGGCGGCGTAGTCAGTTTCCCAGCGCGCGCGGCGAGCCTCACGCGCTTTCAGATAATCACTAAACGCACCCGTAAAGCGCGCGCCCTGGCGAGTCTCCTCGCCATAACCGCCCTCCGGGCCCAGACCAGGATCCAGATCCACAATGCCATCACACGCCGTGTCCAGGAAGTAGCGGTCATGCGACGCGGCGAGCACCGGGCCCTTAAACGCCTCCAGCTCGCCGATGAGGAAGTCCACCGCCTCATCATCAAGGTGGTTCGTCGGCTCATCGAGCACCATGGCGTCCACCGGGCGCAGCAGCAGCGTCGCCAGCGCGAAGCGACGGCGCTGGCCACCGCTCATCTCGCCCAGCGGGGTGGAAAGCGGAACGTTCGCCAACCCTAAACCAGCGAGCACCGTGGCAATACGCGCATCCAGCTCCCACAGGCCCGAGTTCTCCGCGCGCGCCAACGCGCGGTCAAACTCCTCGGCCACCTCGGTGTTCTCCGGCTCGGTGGCCATACGCTCGCTCAAGGTGGTGATCTCGGATTCGATGGCGCGGAGTTCGGCCACGGCAGCGTCGATAAGCATCTGTGCTGGCTCGGAAAACGGCAGCGACGTCTCCTGGGCAATGAACCCGGTCACCTCAGGGGTGATCAGCACCCCCGCATCCGGAGTCAGCTCGCCGGAGATCACCCCAAGCAGGGTGGATTTGCCCGCGCCGTTTTCACCAATCAATCCCGTGACAGAGCCGGACGGCACGGCAAAGGAAATGTCCGTGAGTACCCGGTGGCCACCGGGGTAGGAAAAGGAAATGCCATCAAGGCCAATGTGTAGAGGGGCAACCATGGGGAAATCCTACTTTCCGTACGTCACAGCGTTCGTGACGTCTTGGACAATGCGGAACTGCGTGTCCTCACCGGCGTACACCAAACGCGTGGTGGCGGCGATCCGGCCGCCTGTGGGCAGTGGCTTGGTCAGGTCCACCGTCAGCTCGCCGGTAGAGGTAGTAGAGGTGGACTCCACGCTGAGCATTGCGCCGTCCAAATCACCGGCAACCTCATTGTCAATGCGCAGTTCCTTCTGGGTGGGGGACTCTTCAATATCCACATCCAGGTGGACGTCGCTGCCGTTGATCTCACGAACGGTGTAGGTGGTGGTGCGCACCATCGCGGCATCACCCGTCACGCGCGTGGTCACCGTCCACTGGCCGCCAACACCAACGGGCTCTTCAGGGAAGACCACGGTGGAATTCATCACGCTCAGCAGCGCGCGCTCTACCACCTCGCGGCCAGCCTCCGGCGAATCCACCGGCGGCAGCATCTTCACCGACTGCACCGCACCGGATTCCGCTGCGCGCCAACGCATGGTGAAGCCGTCATTGCCCGCCACTTGCAGCCCAAGATCCAGATCAGTGTGGCCGCCGCCGCGGGTGATCAGTTCCACCTCGCGCGCGGCGTCTTCCTCACCATCCTGCGGCGCGCGAGCTGGCCCCGACGTCACCGTCAGAGTGAGATCCGTTTCCATCACGTCGCCGCCTGCAGGCGCGGTGGCGTCAAAGTTTGCATCATCCTTCGGCGCGGCAGCCTGCGCCACGCCGCCGGAGACAACCACGTTGGCCTCCCACGGCACCTCGGCATCCTGGTATGCCAACACCTGCGGGTTGTCACCCGGGCTCACCAGAGCCACCTGCGGGGCATCAACAGGGAAGGACGGAACACCCTCCAACAGGTCGGTCGTACCCCCACAGGCGGTGAGAGCAAGAGCAAGGACAGCGGCGGCGCAAGCGCGAAGACGGTTTTTCAGCACATTCTGAACCTACCCCACACCACCTATAGATCTTGCGGCTACAGTGTGTCGGTGATGAAAGGACGTAACTTCCTCGGGCTGGTCGCGGTGATCATGGTCGTGGCTGCCGCTATAGATCAAGTGGTCAAACAGGTGATGCTGTCCTGGCTGGAGCCGGGGCAAGCTGTCAACATTATTGGGGATTGGTTCCGCTTCTACCTGCTGTTTAACCCGGGTGCCGCGTTCTCCATGGGGGAGAATATGACGTGGCTGTTTACCGCCATTCAGCTTGTCTTCGTGGTTGGCGCCCTACTGTACGCGCCGAAGCTGACCAACAAGTGGGAAGCCATTGGCATCGGCCTGATCGCCGGTGGCGCGCTAGGTAACCTGTGCGACCGCCTGTTTCGTGAGCCCGGCTTCTGGTTTGGGCACGTGGTGGACTACATCTCTGTGGGCAGTTTCGCCGTGTTCAACATTGCAGATGCCTGCATTACCGTCGGCGTGGTGGTGTTTGTTGTGGCCATGTTTGTCACGGAGTTCCGTGCCTCGAGCAAGGAGCGCACGAAATGAGCGGAGATTTTCGTTCGCTGCCCGTGCCTGAAGGCTTAAGCGGCATGCGTGTAGACGCCGCGCTGAGCAAACTCTTCGGCCTCTCTCGCACCGTGGCTGCGGAAATGGTGGAAGCGGGCGACGTGCTTATTGACTCGCGCCCGGTTGCCAAATCCCACCGCGTTGATGCCGGTGTGATGCTGGAGGCGACCCTGCCAGAGCCGAAAACCACCCCCATGCCGAAGGCAGAGCCCGTCGATGGGCTGACCATCTTGTACCAGGATGATGACGTAATTGCGGTGGACAAGCCGGTTGGTGTGGCCGCGCACCCCACGTTGGGCTGGGAGGGCCCGACTGTTGTCGGTGGTCTGCAGGCGATGGGCTTTACGCTTCCAGACGCTGGCCCGCCGGAGCGCAAAGGCATCGTCCAGCGCCTGGATGTGGGTACTTCGGGCGTGATGGTGGTGGCCAACAGCATTTCCGGCTATTCGGTGCTCAAGCGCGCCTTTAAAGAGCGCACGGTGGACAAGACCTACCACGCGCTTGTCCAAGGCTTGCCGGATCCGATTGTGGGCACCATCGACGCGCCGATTGGCCGCCACCCGTCCTCCGGCTGGAAGTTCGCGGTGGTTGATGACGGCCGCCCGAGCGTGACCCACTACGAAGTCATCGAGGCCTTCCGCCACGCAAGCCTGTTGGAAGTCCACCTGGAAACCGGCCGTACGCACCAGATCCGCGTCCACATGTCCGCCGTTGGACATCCCTGCGCAGGCGATCCGATGTACGGCTGCGACCCGAATCTGGCCAAAACCCTGGGGCTGAAGCGCCAGTGGTTGCACGCCACAAAGCTTGGTTTCACCCACCCGCGTACTGGCGATTACATGGTGGTTGAGTCCCCGTACCCGGATGATCTGCAGCATGCGCTGGATACCATTCGCGATTTGTAGCGCGCTTGTCGCCGCCGGCATCTACGCCGTTGGCCTTGCCACCCCCGCCACACCACCCACCATCCAAGGCGACACGCTTGGCATTGAGCCGGGGGAGAGTTGGTCGGAGTATGAGGGGCGCGCGGGGGCGTCGATAAGCCAAGGCTCCGAACCTTCCTTCGGGCTGGTCACTTTTGCCCGACCGCTGAGCCCAAGTGAGGCCGCGGCGGCTGTGGAAAGCTTGCAGCGCGTCAATGGGCTTTTGCTTATCGACGCCCCGTTGACCCCCACCCCCGAACCCCCACCGGGCCAAACCCGAGCCGATGTGTTTGCGCGAATCACGGACCAACGCATCGGGGCAGTAGTGGCGTATGACACACCAGATACCTTCAAAAACGTGGCGGATGGGACTGATGTGGCTGCTGTGGAAATACTGCCGCCCGATGCCGTGTGGGGCAGCTTTACGATTATTCCTTGGCATGGGGATCACCCCGCCACCGGTGTATAGTCTCCCAGAGTTGAATGCAGCCTGTTTGTGAGGAGACACCTTGGCGAAGCGGCAACACATTAAGCGCACCACCGCAGCAATCATCGTGGCAGGAAGCCTCCTTGCTGCCTCCTGCGGTGTGAGCGGTGGCGAAAACGGGGCAGGCGGAGATGGCCTTGCCCCAGGTGACTACACCATCGCCAGCGCAGAAGGCGTAACCGACAGTGTGGTAGTCAACGGCACGATCGCGCCTGTGCGCGCCGTGTCCATCACCACACCACTGCAGTCTGAGGTGCGCACCATCGCCGTCGCGCCGGGTGACCGCGTACAGGTGGAACAGTTCCTGGCCGCCATGGACACCGAGCAGCTGGAGCGCCAGCTGGCAGTCCAGGAACGCCAGCAGGCGAACGCACAGGCTGAAGCCCAGGCGGGCGTTGAACAGGCGCAGGCCCAGCTCAACGCGCTGAACCAGAGTCTTAACGACGGTACAAATCCCACCATCCGCCAAGCCCAAGCACAGGTGGACCAGGCGCAGGCTGCATATGACGCAGCCGTAGCCGCCAACGGTGGCCCGCGCCTTGTGCGCATCTCCTCGCGCATCGGCGACATGTTTGGCGCCTACCTCTACCCAGAGCAAGTGCCGCCACCATTCCAGCTGCCGGGCGTTGAATCCGCGCCAGCACCGGCACCCGCGCCGGCACCGGCCGCGCCAAACGTACCTGCCGTAGGTGCAGCAGTGGGCGTTGAAGAAGCCTACGCCGCACTGCAGGATGCAAAGGCGAACCTGGCTGCGGCGCGTGCGCAGGTCGAGCAAGAGCGCAGCCAGCTCCAGGCGCAGGTCAACTCCGCCTCCCGCCAGGCAGAGATGGCACAGCTGGAGGCCGGTGACGGCACCCTGGAGTACCAGGTGAAGGAAGCCACCATCTACTCGCCGATTAACGGCGTAGTCACCAGCGTGGACGTCCAGGAAGGCGACATCCCACAGGGGCGCGTACTCAGCCTTGCAGATGACTCGCGTCTGCTGATTCGCGCCGAGCTGCGCGAAGCGGACGTGCCTAACGTGGCAAAGGGGAACCGCGTGGTGTTCACCTCCACGGCCACGGGCAAGAAGGAGTTCGCAGGTCGCGTCACCCGCATCTCCCCGGCGGCAGCTACCCCGAGCGACCCGAAGAACGCCATGCAGGGCGGCGGCGATGCCGCAGTGGTCTTCCCAGTGGAAATCGAGGTCACCGGTGATACCGAGGGCCTGCTCTTGGGCGGCACGGCACGCGCTGAGATCATCACCGCGGAATCCGACAATGCGCTGAACGTGCCTGCGGACGCCGTGTTTGAAGAAGACGGCAAGAAGCAAATTCTTGTCCTTGCCACCGACTCTGAGGATGCCCGCTCAGGCAAGGTCGAAGTCCGCACCGTTGAAACCGGCGCCTCCAACGACATCGACATTGCCATCACCGGCGGCGAGCTCAAGGCTGGCGACATCGTGATCAACTGGCCGGAAGACTACAAGGACCGCGTCGGCGAGACTGTAGAAATCACCGACGACGGTTTTGATCCTGCCGACGTTGCTGCCGCTCGTGACGGTAGCAGCAAGGCCGAAGAAGCTGACAAGGCCGAAGAAGCTGACAAGGCCGACGCAGCAGCGAACTAAGGGAGGCGCCCATGGACGCAGAGGAAAAAGATCCGTTCTTCTTTGGGGAAGAAGCCGAAGAGACTGAAGACGTTGAACAGGTTGTAGAGGCTGAAGGGGTTGACGCTGACGTCGATAAGCCTGAAGCTCTTGCGGATACTGGCCTGCTCATTGACATGCGCAGTGTGGTCAAAACCTACAACGTGGGTGAGCCAAGTGAGCTGACTGTGCTGCACGGGGTGGATTTCCACGCCAAGCAGCATGAGTTCGTCTCTATTGTGGGTCCCTCCGGTGGCGGCAAGTCGACGCTGATGAACATCATCGGCATGCTTGACCGGCCAACCAGCGGCGCGTACGCGTTTAACGGGGAGCCGGTGTACGCGAAAAGCGATAAGGATCTGGCCAGCTACCGCAGCAAAAACATTGGCTTTATCTTCCAGAACTTCAACTTGATTGGCCGCATCGACGCGTTGCAAAACGTGGCTATGCCCATGATGTACGCGGGCGTAGACCGTAAGACGCGCGAGGCACGTGCGGAAGAGCTACTGGCCATGATGGGTATGGGGGATCGTATCCACCACAACCCGAACGAGCTTTCCGGTGGTCAGAAGCAGCGCGTGGCTATTGCGCGTGCACTGGCCAATGACCCGGACTTGCTGCTTGCAGACGAGCCGACGGGCGCCCTGGACTCTAAGACCGGCCGGTTGGTAATGGACTTGTTCCACAAGCTGAACCAAGAAATGGGTAAAGCGATTGTGTTCATTACCCACAACCCGGAGCTTGCGGAAGAAACGCAGCGCATTGTGGAGATTAAAGACGGCCGCATCTCCGGCGAACGCACCCCAGCCGGTGTGCAGGGAAGTGCGGGATAAGCCGTGGATGTGAGGGAGTCCATCAGGCTTGCCGCATCGAGTCTGAATACCAACAAGCTGCGCTCGCTGCTGACGCTTTTGGGCATCATCATCGGCATCATGGCCGTGATCATCATCATGACGCTTGGCCGTGGTCTTGAAAACCAGGTGTTGCGCGGCCTGGAGGGCGTGGGCACCACCACGCACCCAGTGGTCGTGCACGAGCGGCCAGATGAGGAAGCGGCGGATGATGATCCGTTTGCTGCACTGTCGTACATGCCGCCGACCGAAGAGCGTGACGGTGTGACCCTGGATCAGCTCGCGGATCTTCAGGCCAGCTTTGGTGACCGGGTGCGTGCCGTGGACATTGAAGTCGGCAGCGAGGGCGAAGTGGCTAACGGTGATGTCACCGCCAGCTCCAGCGTTACCGCGGTGCTGCCGGGGTCATTGGACATGCGTGGGCAAACTGTGCAGTACGGCCGCGGAATCACCAGTGCGGATTTGGATAGCCAGCGCCCAGTTGCGGTTGTGTCCTCTGAGTTCGTTGAAGCGCTGTTCAAGGGTGATCCGAAGGAAGCTCTGGGCAAGCGTTTTGACGTTACGGTGGGTTCCACTACCGCAGTCTTCACTGTGGTCGGTGTACTTGAGCCGTTTAACTCTGGCGGCATGCTGGCGGGTCCGCAGTCCTATGCGTCGATCTTCGTTCCGGCTACCGCGATGGACCGCGTTGGCGTGGACGCAAGCTGGGTGTCTTCCTTTAGCGTGCAGTCTTCCCCGGATGAGGACAGTGCTGTGTTCCAGGCAGACCTGCAGCAGTACTTGGACCGTATCTACGCCAAGAACGAGAACTATGAGGCCGAGGTGGTGGACTTGTCGTCCTCACTGGAGGAGCTCACCGGTATCTTCCGCATTATGTCCTCGGTGCTGTCCGCCATTGGTGGTATCTCGCTTCTGGTTGGTGGCATCGGCGTGATGAACATTATGTTGATCACCGTCACCGAGCGCACCCGCGAGATTGGTGTACGTAAGGCGCTGGGCGCTACCCAAAATGACATCCGCGTGCAGTTCATTGTGGAAGCGATGATGGTCTGCTTGATCGGCGGCATCATTGGCGTGGTCTTTGGTGGCGCGATTGGCATGATTGCCACCGCCGCGTTTGATGCGTTTACGTGGCCGCCCGTTAGTGCGGTGGTGTTCGCGCTGTTGTTCTCTTTGGGAACGGGTGTGTTCTTCGGCGCGTATCCGGCGGCGAAGGCGGCAAAGATGCAGCCTATTGACGCGTTGCGTTACGAATAACACCTGTGTCATGGCGCGGATATGATGGTCCGCATGGCCAAGCAATCTTCCTTCGTTCACCTGCATAACCACACGGAGTTTTCCATGCTTGACGGCATGGCAAAGGTGGATCTGTTGGCAGACGAAGTTGCCCGCCAGGGAATGCCCGCGGTAGGTATGACCGACCACGGAAACATGTTTGGGTCGAACGCGTTCTACCGTCGCATGGTGGACGCTGGCATCAAGCCGATCATTGGCATTGAGGCCTACATGGCGCCGGAGTCCCGCTTTAACAAGAAGCGTGTGCTGTGGGGCACTCCCGACCAGAAGTCGGATGACGTTTCCGCCTCTGGCGCGTACCTGCACCAGACCATGCTGGCGGAGAATGCGACTGGTCTGCGCAACCTGTTCAAGTTGTCCTCGCTGGCGTCCTATGAGGGGCAGCTTGGTAAGTGGCCGCGTATGGACGCAGAGCTGATCGCCGAACATGCCGACGGCATTATCGCCACCACGGGCTGCCCGTCCGGTGACGTGCAGACGCGTCTGCGCCTGGGCCAGTATGACGCGGCGCTGGAAGCTGCTGCGATGTGGCAGGACATCTACGGCAAGGACAACTACTTCCTTGAGCTGATGGATCACGGGCTGCACATTGAGCGTCGCGTGAGGGAAGACCTGCTGCGCATTGGCCAAGCGTTGGACCTGCCGCCGCTGGTAACCAATGACTGTCACTACGTGCTGGAGTCCCAGGCACCGGCGCACGAGGCGATGCTGTGCGTGCAAACCGGTAAGACGCTGATGGACCCGGACCGTTTCAAGTTTGACGGCACGGGCTACTACATCAAGTCCGCCGAGCAGATGCGTGAGCTCTGGGACACGGATGTGCCGGACGGCTGCGACAATACGCTGTGGATTGCAGAGCGCGTGGGGGATTACTCGGAGCTGTGGGAGGAGCACCCGCATGACCGCATGCCGATTGCAGACGTGCCGGAGGGCCACACGCCGACGTCCTGGCTGATGGAAGAAGTCATGCGCGGTTTGCAGGCCCGCTTCCCAGGCGAGGAGGTACCGCAAAGCTACATCGAGCGTGCGCGCTACGAAGTGGAAGTTATTGATATGAAGGGCTACCCGTCCTACTTCCTCATCGTTGCGGAGCTGATTAAGCACGCCCGCGAGATTGGTATTCGCGTAGGTCCCGGCCGTGGTTCGGCTGCTGGTGCGCTGGTGGCGTACGCGCTGACCATTACCAACATTGACCCCATGGAGCATGGCCTGCTCTTTGAGCGATTCTTGAACCCGGAGCGTCCGTCCGCACCGGATATTGATATTGACTTTGATGACCGCCGCCGTGGAGAGATGATCACCTACGCCGCTGAGCGTTGGGGCGAAGACAAGATTGCCCAAGTGATCACCTTTGGCACGGTGAAGACCAAGCAGGCTATTAAGGACGCGGCGAAGGTGAACTTCGGCCAGCCCGGCTTCCAAATGGCGGACCGTATTAACGCGGCGCTGCCGCCGGCGATCATGGCGAAGGACATTCCGCTGGCCGGTATTACGGACCCGGACCACCCGCGTTTCGCAGAGGCTGCTGAGGTGCGCTCGCTTATTGAAACCGACCCGGATGTGGCGAAGATCTATGAGACGGCCCGCGGTCTTGAAGGCGTGGTGCGTCAGGCTGGTGTGCACGCCTGTGCGGTGATTATGGCGTCTGTGCCGCTGATGGAGCACATTCCGATGTGGAAGCGTCCGGCGGACGGTGCGATTATCACCGGCTGGGACTACCCGGCGTGTGAGGCCATTGGCCTTCTGAAGATGGATTTCCTGGGTCTTCGAAATTTGACGGTGCTGGGTGATGCGCTGGAAAACGTCGAAAAGAACCGTGGCGAAACCATCGACCTTGAGGGCCTGGATACTGACAACGAGGCGGTGTACGAGCTACTCGGCCGCGGTGACACCCTCGGTGTGTTCCAGCTGGACTCCGGCGGCATGCAGGAGCTGCTCAAGCGCATGAAGCCGACAGGCTTTAACGATATTGTGGCATCTTTGGCGCTGTACCGTCCGGGCCCGATGGGTGTGAACGCACACTGGGATTACGCGGACCGTAAGAATGGGCGCAAGCCGATCACCCCGATTCACCCGGAGCTGGAAGAGCCGCTGCGGGAGATTCTGGATGAGACCTACGGCCTGATCGTCTACCAAGAGCAGATCATGAACATCTCCCAGAAGGTGGCCAACTACACCGCTGGCCAAGCAGATGGCTTCCGTAAAGCCATGGGCAAGAAGAAGCCTGAGGTGCTGGCCAAGGAGTATGAGACGTTCTCCCAGGGCATGTTTGATAACGGCTACTCCAAGGCGGCGGTGGACGCGCTGTGGGGCACGATTGAGCCGTTCGCTTCCTACGCGTTTAACAAGTCGCACGCTGCGGGCTATGCGCTGGTGTCATACTGGACTGCCTACATGAAGGCGAACTACACCGCCGAGTACATGGCGGCACTTTTGACCTCTGTGGGTGACAAGAAGGACAAGTCAGCCATCTACCTTGCAGATTGTCGCCACATGGGTATCTCGGTGCTGCAGCCAGATATTAATGAGTCTGAAGAAAACTTCATGGCTGTGGGCAAAGACGTCCGCTACGGCCTTGCCGCTATCCGCAACGTTGGTGCGGAAGTGGTGGAATCTATCAAGGAGACTCGCCACGCTAAGGGCGCGTTTACAAGCTTCTCTGATTACCTGGACAAGATTGATCTGCTGCCGTGCAACAAGCGAATCACAGAATCCTTGATTAAGGCCGGCGCGTTTGACTCACTTGGGCACCCGCGCAAGGGCCTGATGCTGATCCAAGAAGACGCCGTGGATTCCGTGCTTGCCACGAAGAAGGCCGCGGATAAGGGGCAGTTTGACCTGTTCGCCTCATTCGGCGGGGACGATGAGGCCACGGCCAACGCGTTTGCCATCGAGGTTCCTGATGATGAGTGGGAAAAGAAGCACGCCCTAGCCTTGGAGCGTGAAATGTTGGGCCTGTACGTTTCGGGCCACCCGCTGGATGGCTTTGAAGAGGCCATTGATGCCCAGACTGATACGCAGCTGACCACCATCTTGGCGGGCGAGTTGCGCCACGGCGCCGAGGTGACCATCGGCGGGTTGATTTCCTCGGTGGACCGCAGGTTTTCCAAGAAGGACGGCTCCCCGTGGGCCATTGTCACGATTGAAGACCACCACGGTGCCCAGGTTGAGGTGCTGCTGTTTAACAAGGTCTACGCGCTTGTGGCACCGCAGATTGTTGAAGACAACATCATCCTGGTCAAGGCACACGTTTCCATCCGTGATGAGCGCATGAGCCTGTTTGGTGACGACGTCAAGGTGCCGGAGCTCGGCCCCGGCGGCGGCGCTGGCCTGCCGCTGCGCCTGACTATGCGCACCGACCAATGCACGGTGGACAACATCAGCAGGCTGAAGTCGGTGCTGCTGAATAATCCGGGTGACACGGACGTGTACCTGAACCTTGTCAATGGTGAGCACTCCCAGCTGCTCGTGTTGGGAGACCACCTGCGGGTGGACCGCTCCGCATCGCTGATGGGGGACCTGAAAGCCTCGATGGGACCGGGCATTTTGGGGTAGTAGTGTTCCGCGGCGCGGAAACCTATGCTGACCCGCGCAGTGAAGACATCGTCTGAGGTGGATAAACAAGCGGGCTGGCGTACGCTCTGGTTCAGGTAATTTTAAAAATTCTGAGTACCCGCAAAGGAGCGTTCATTGGCTACTAACAAGATCCGGACAACCCACGTAGGTTCGTTGCCGCGCACGCAGGAACTGCTTGAGGCGAATGCCCGCCGCGCCGAAGGCACCATCGAGGACAATGAGTTCTTTGAAATTCTGCAGACCTCCATTGATCAGGTGGTGCAGAAGCAGGTTGATCTGGGCATCGACATCATCAATGAGGGCGAGTACGGCCACATCACCTCTGGTGCCGTGGACTACGGCGCCTGGTGGAACTACTCGTTCACCCGCCTTGGTGGCCTGACCATGACTGATGAGGACCGTTGGGCGAACCAGGCAATCAAGCGTTCCACCCCGGGTAACATTCAGCTGACCAGTTTCCCGGATCGTCGTGACCGTGCGATGTTCTCGGAAGCATACGAGGATCCGACCTCGGGTATTTTCACTGGCCGTGCAAAGGTGGGCAATCCGAAGTTCACCGGTCCGGTCACCTACATCGGCCAGGACCAAGTTGAGACGGACGTCAAGCTCATGCGCGCCGCCATGGACAAGGCCGGTGCAACGGAGGGCTTCGTTGCAGCTCTGTCGCCGGGTTCTGCGGCACGTCTGACGGATGAGTACTACGGCAATGACGCTGAGCTGGTCCAGGCGTGTGCTGACGCGATGCACCACGAGTACAAGGCGATCACTGACGCTGGTTTTACCGTCCAGTTGGATGCTCCTGACCTGGCTGAGTCTTGGGATCAGATCAACCCGGAGCCGAGCCTGGAGGACTACCTTGCGTGGTTGCGCATCCGTGTGGACGCGATCAACGCTGCACTCAAGGGCCTGCCGAAGGAGCAGACCCGTCTGCACATTTGCTGGGGTTCCTGGCACGGCCCGCACGTGACCGACATTCCGTTCGAGGACATCGTTGATGAGATCCTGCGCGTTGAGGTTGGCGGTTACTCCTTCGAGGGCGCTTCCCCGCGCCACGCTCATGAGTGGCGCGTGTGGCAAAACCGTGAGCTGCCGGAGAACACCCTGATCTACCCGGGTGTGATCTCCCACAGCACGAATGCGGTTGAGCACCCCCGCCTGGTTGCGGACCGTATCATCCAGTTCGCTGAGGTTGTCGGTCCGGAGCGTGTGGTTGCCTCCTCTGACTGCGGCCTGGGCGGCCGTCTGCACCACCAGATCGCTTGGGCCAAGCTCGAGTCCCTGGTTGAGGGTGCGGCCATCGCTTCCAAGGAGCTTTTCTAGGCTTATCGACGCCTACGTAGAACCAAAAAACCACCACCCCCAACACAACGGGGATGGTGGTTTTTTGTGGTTAGTTCTAGTCCTCAGGCACGACGCCAAGGGCGTGGCGTACCTGGGCAAGCAACTCCGGATTGGTGGCTAGTACAAATGTTGCCACCTGGGTCAGAATACCCAGCGAGGTAATAATTGCGCCGATCACGGCGAAGGCTACCTCAGCTTCCTCAGACAGGCTGCTGGCCTCCATCAGACGGGAACTTGCATCCGTCGGCTTCGGCGGCGTAAACGTCACCGTCGTCGGCTCCTCGATGACAGACTCCACCACAGTGGTAACCCCATCCGTGCCAGTCACCGTCGTGGTCGTAGTGACCGGGTACGAGACCGTGGTGGTCGGGGTAGCGGTGGCGGTGGTCGTCGCGGTCACCGTCGACTTCGTCTGGGTACCGGAAGAACCATTGCTCGAGCTGATCGAAGCGTTAGCGGTAGCCACACCAGTCAGAGCCAGCCCTGCAGCAGTAATAAGTGCGAGCGCGGTACGGGAATTCATCAGCGTGCCTGAAACCCTTCGGAGGAGTTAATTAGAAACCGAACTTCTGCAGACCCAGGCCGAAGTTAGCGTTGAGCAGGTCAATAGCCTTGTCAATGCCCTTCGGGTTAGAGAAGATCACGATCGCAGCGGTCAGGATTGCGGACAGGATGCCCACAACGGAGCCAACAGCGGAACCGGTGGTTACGCCGCTCTTCTTCTTGTTGTTGCCCGGCGTCTGGTCGTCCTTGCCCGGCTGCTCCGGGTTCTCCTTGCCGTTGCCCGGCTGCTCCGGGTTCTCCTTGCCGTTGCGCGGGGTTTCGGCGCCCTCAGCCGGAGCGGTGGTGTTCTCGTCCTTAACCGGAGCATCCTCGGCAACAGCCGGGGTGATAGCCAGGCCGGTTGCAACAGCGGCAGCAACAAGAGCAGTGGAAATGCGCTTCATAGCAGTTCTCCTCAAAAGAATGGATTGATTGCAATGGGGCATGATTCACAGCCCTCGCAATTCGGACGGGTAGAAATCTATCAGGTTTGGAGCCAAAACACAGCCTTGGCTTACAAATGTCTACCTACCAAGCTGGCCAAGCAGGTTATTCAAACCTGGAAACAGTGCTGCCAAACCGCTAATGACAAAGATTCCACCAATAATCGCGCTCAACGCTACAGCCAGAGCGTTGCCCTTGCTTGACCCCGCCGGCTGTGGGGCAGGGGCTGGATCAGCGTCAGAGGTTGGCAGCAGCGAATCCACCTGGAAGATCGTGGTGGTGCCGGAGACCTCGTTGCCAACAATCAACAGGTTTTCACCGTTGGGGGAGTCCTTCGCAGTTACGAAGGTCAGGCCTTCGGCGCCAAGGTCGCCGACCTTGGAGAGGCCCTGGGCAACCGCCTCGTCACCCTCTAGCTCCTTCATATTGACGGAGAAGTCACGGTTGTTGATGTATGCCTGGTAGCTCGCCTTGGTCGGGTCGGTGACGTCGTAGACCATCACGCCGCCAAGACGCTCAAGGCCGATGAAGGCGTAGGTGCGGCCGTTGATCTCACCCAGGGTCACACCCTCCGGCTCCGGGCCTTTGTCATCAGAGCGGGTTTCAAATGAGGTCTCGGTGTGGTTGGAGTTAAAGTTCTCTGGCAGGATGCGTGCGGTGATCTGCTCGAAGTCGGCGCCGGAGTCGAAAACGCGAGTGCCGTCGGCAGTAAAGATGGAGAAGCCACGGCCGCCGAAATTGTACAGGTCGTCGTAGCAGCCCTTCTCCTCATTCAGGCCAAACGCGGTGGTCATGTTCAGTCGGCCCAGCTGCTCGTCGGACTGCAGTTCTTTGAGCTGATCGGCGGAAAGGCCCGCGTAGCCCTCGCAGATCGGGGCGATGCCCTTCTTGCCAAAGTTCTTCAGGCGGGCTTCTTCGGAGTAGCCGTCCCAGTCGCGGGCGTCGCCCTCGTTAGCAAGTACCAGGTAGGTCGTGCCGCCAACGTTGTAGGCGGCGATGGCATCCGGCTGCAGGATGGACTTGACCGGCCAGGTGGTGATGTTGATCGTTTTGTCCTTATCGGAGGCGTCGAAAGGCACCTCGCGGCGGTCGATGTAGCCGAGCGGCCAGACGTCCTCAACCTTGGCGGAGGCGATATCTACTACGGCGATGGCGTTGTTCTCCTGCAGCGTGACGTACGCCTTGGCCCCGTCAACCGCGATGTATTCCGGCTCAAGGTTCTGCGCCTCGGTGGTGGACGCGCCTACCTGGCCGAAGATGTGTACGCCCTTGGCGGCCAAGGTGCCCTCAAACGCGCGGAAGTCGGCGGTGCGCACGTCTGCCTGCGTAGCGGCGGCAACACCAGCCGGCAAAGCGATCACGGAGACCGTGCCCTCCGGATCCACGGAGTAGTCCTCGGCAGGCTCGCCCTCGTTGGCTACCAGCGCGTAGTCGCCAGCAGGCGTCATGGCCACCATGTCCGGCAGGGCGCCAACGCCGACGCGGCCAAGGACCTCGCCAGGCGTCTCGGCGCCGGCGTCGAAGAAGATCAGCTCACCGGTGTCGGTCTTATTCTCCGGCTCGACGGTGGCTACGGCCAAGCCGTCGGCACGCACGGCTACAGAGTTGATGGTGGTGTTCTCGCCGCCGGAGACCTCACCGATCTTCGTCGGGTTGCTCAGATCAGACGCGTCCAACACGTCGATCTTGCCGCTTGTCGCGTTCACCGTCAGGATGCGCTTGCTAGCTGCGTGGAAGGCAACGATCTCAGCGGCGGACTTATCAAACACGCCCGCACCGTAGGAACCGAGCGTGGACACCTTCACGCCGGAGTTCGGGTCCTGGTCATAGACCGGCTGCTCCACAACAACGGCGTGTGCCGGGGTGATCATGCCGACGCTGAGCGCGGCGGCGGTGGACAAAGCAAGTGCGGTACGAGGAGCAAACATGTGGCAACTTTCTAGGGATAACAGGACAAGACCTACCTAGATGTATCCCGTCCACGTTGCTTACAGGTTGCTTCAATCTGAACATTGAGTGACAAGGGGTTACTATTACCCACCATGACTTCGTTCCAGCCAGTGCACGCAGCGGACATTCAAGCGGCGCAGGCGCGCATCTCATCGGTAATTGAACCGACACCCTTGCAGTACTGCCCACGCCTTTCGGAGCAGTACGGCGCAAACATTTACCTCAAACGTGAGGACTTGCAGGATGTGCGCTCCTACAAGATTCGCGGTGCGTACTACGGCATTTCCCGGTTGAGTGAGCAGGACCGCGCGGCGGGGGTGGTCGCGGCGTCGGCAGGCAACCATGCCCAAGGCGTGGCCTATGCGTGTCGCGCGCTGGGGATCCAGGGCAAGATTTTCGTGCCTAAGCCCACGCCGAAGCAGAAGCGTGACCGCATCCTGGTCCACGGCGGGGACAACATCGAGCTGGTAGTGACCGGTAACACGTTTGATGAGGCAGCCCAGGCCGCGCGTGAGGACGCTGAGGCGCGCGGCGCAACCATGATCGAGCCATTCGACTCGCGCGACACCGTGGTGGGCCAGGGCACGGTGGCTGCGGAGATCCTTGCGCAGCTGACAGGCCAGGGCAGCGAGCTTGACACCATCGTCGTACCTGTTGGTGGCGGCGGTCTTTTGGCAGGCGTGACTTCGTATTTGGCGGACATGTCCCCGCGCACCGCAATTGTTGGCGTGGAGCCGCGCGGTGCGGCCTCGCTGCATGCCGCGATGGAGGCGGGGGAGCCAGTCACCTTGGCCGATATTGACCCGTTTGTAGACGGCGCGGCAGTCAAACGCATCGGTGACTTCCCGTACCAAGTCATCGAGGAAAACCAGGGGCGTACCCACCTGATGATCGCGGACGAGGGCGCGGTGTGTACTGAAATGCTCGCCCTGTACCAAAACGAGGGCATCATCGCCGAACCCGCGGGCGCGCTGGCCGTGACTGGCCTGGCAAACCTGAAGATCCAGCCCGGATCCACCGTGGTGTGCATCATCTCCGGCGGCAACAATGACGTGCTGCGCTACGCCGAGGTCATGGAGCGCTCCCTGGTGCACCGCGGCCTGCGCCACTACTTCCTGGTGAACTTCCCGCAGGAGCCGGGCCAGCTGCGCTCCTTCCTTACGGACATTCTGGGCCCGGACGATGACATCGTGCTGTTTGAGTACCTGAAGAAGAACAACCGCGAAACCGGCGCCGCGCTCGCAGGCTTGGAGCTGAGCCGCGCAAGTGACTTAGACCCGCTGCTTGAGCGCATGGCGGCGTCCCCAATTGAGTGTCGGCGCCTCGAGCCCGGTACCCCGGAGTACGAGTACATCGTCTCCGGCTAGTCTCCGGCTAGTTAGCCCTCAATCAGCGCGAATTCCCACGGGCCCAGCACGGTTTCGCTTGGGCCCACCTGCGGGTTGCTGAAGGAATACACCAATTCGCCGCCCACGGGCACGGTGACTGTGTTGGGGGAGTAGTTGCCTACAAACGCCGTGTTGCCTTCGCGCAGGCACAGCCAGCCGCCCTCATCGTGGGAAACCTCCAGCGTGCGCAGGTCATCGCGGTTGAACCCGTGGGAGTGGCGCAGGCGGATGAGGGTACGGTAGGCGTTAAGAAGCTTCTGCTGCTGCTCATCAAACTCCCAGTCCAGCTTGGCGGAATCGAAGGTTGCCGGATCCGCCGGGTCGGGCACGTCCGCCTCGTTCCAGCCTTCGCGAGCGAAATCGTGGCGGCGGCCCTCGCGCGTCAGTCGCACCAGCTCCGGGTCGGTGTGCGAGACAAAGAACGGAAACGGCGTGCGCGCACCAAACTCCTCACCCATAAACAGCATGGGGGTAAAGGGGGAGAGCAGCACCGTTGCGGCCCGCAGCATGAGTTGCTCAGGGCTTTCGCTTTGCGACGGCCTATCGCCCCCCGCACGATTACCCACCTGATCATGATTCGTGGTGTAGGTCACCATGCGACACGGCGCAACATGCGACAGATCCAAGGCACGGCCGTGGGTGCGGCCGCGGTAGGCGGACCACGTGTCGCGGAAGCGGTACGCATTCGCCATGGTCTCTGCCAGCACTTCGATCGTGCCGTAGTCGCAGTAGTAGCCCTGGCGCTCGTCGGCGATCAGGGAGTGGAAGGCGTGGTGCACGTCGTCACACCACTGGGCGGAAAGGCCGTAGCCGCCGCGGGACTCGTCGTTGACAATGCGCGGGTCATTCTGGTCCGTTTCGCCGATGATGGTGCGGGGCACGCCGGTGGCTTCGGCGGTGGCATCTGCAACCTGGCGGATCTCCTCCATAATCGAGTATGCGCGGCGGTCATCGTAGGCTTGGACCGCATCCAGGCGAAGGCCGTCCACGTGGAACTCGTCCAGCCACTGACGCACCGCATCCAGGATGTAGGCGCGCACCTCATCCGATCCAGGGCCGGAAATGTTGACCACATCACCCCAAGCCGTGTGCCCTGCGGTGGTGTAGGGGCCGAAAAGTCCCTTGTAGTTGCCTTCGGGGCCGAAGTGGTTATATACCACGTCCATAATCACGGCGATGCCGCGCGCGTGCGCCGCATCCACCAGGCGCTTGAGCCCCTCCGGGCCGCCGTAGGAATGCTGCACGGCGAACCAATCCACGCCGTCATAGCCCCAGTTGCGTTCACCAGCAAACGGCTGCACCGGCAACAACTCAATCGCGTTGACGCCAAGGTCAGCCAGGTAATCCAGCTTCCCAATCACGCCATCAAACGTGCCCTCGGGACTAAACGTGCCCACATGCAGCTCGTAGAGCACCTGGTCTTTGAGCTCAATGCCGCCCCACGCCTCATCTGTCCAGGCAAAGTCCGTGGCAACGACCTCGGAAGGGCCGTGGACGCCCTCAGGTTGGTAGCGGGTGCGCGGGTCGGGCAGTGGTGTGGACCAGGACGTGCCGTCGAAAAGCAAAAAAGCGTATCGCTGGCCGGGGGACGGGACCTCGTCGCAGGTAAACCACCCACCGTTGGTGGCACGCATGTCGTGCTCCGTGCCGTCGATGATGATGCGGGCGCTATGCGCCACCGGTGCCCAAATGTTGAATCGCGGTGTAGTCACAAAAACCCACCGTACTAGTCTGAGAGCAATGCTCACTTCCTATCAACGCCCCGCCGCCCAGCTTGTCACCCATGAGCTGGAGATTAAACGCTCCCGTTTTATCACCTGGGTGGACCGCGCGACCACCGAAGAAGAGGCGCGCGACTTGATCCACCGTGCCCGCGAGGCGTTCCCTGACGCGAGGCACCACTGCTCAGCATTCATCGTGCACGTGGACGGCGCGCTGCCGATCGAGCGCTCCTCTGATGACGGGGAGCCCTCTGGTACCGCCGGCAAACCCATGCTGGAGGTGCTTAAAGGATCCGACATGCTGGACGTGGCAGCCGTGGTGATCCGCTACTTCGGCGGCATCAAACTTGGCACAGGCGGCCTGGTCAGCGCCTATACCGACGCGGTGAGTGAGGCGCTGGCAAAAACCACACGCGTTACCCGCGCGATGAAAGAACTGGTCACCGTTGACCTGCCGCACGCGGATGCCGGGCGCATCGAAGCGGAGCTGCGCGTGCGCGGCGTGGACGTGATCGGTGTGGAATACGACAGGCTCGCCTGCTACACCCTGGCCTACGAACCAGGTGAGCGCGAGGTGATCGACGCCCACATTGCCGCACTCACCCAAGGCAACGCCACGACGCGCTCCGGCGGGCACCAATGGGTGGAACGCTAAGAGGTACAATCACCGCCATGACGCTGCAGCCACGACCGAACAACCCCATCGAAGCACGCAAGCAAGCCGTGCGTACCTACTCCCGCAACGCAGTCCTCTGGGCCGGCGGCGGTGTCGCAGGCGGCATTGTGCTTGGCCTGCTTGCAGGAAGCTGGACCGTGCTTGTGCTCGGCTTCGTCGTTGCCGTTGTTGGCGGCTACGTGAACTGGAACAAGGTCCAGCAGATTGTTAACACAAAGGATCACTACTAAGCAGTGACTCAGCCTGCAAGCTCCGCCGTGCGTATCGACGTCTGGCTGTGGGCCGTACGCATCTTCAAAACCCGCAGCCAAGCAGCCGAGGCGGTGCGCGCCGGGCACGTGAAACTCAACGGGGAGGCGGTGAAAGCCGCAGCACAAGTAGTGCCGGGAGATCATGTGCGCGTGTGGAAAGACCACCGCTACATGGAGTTTGACGTCACTGCCACCGTGCGAAAACGCGTTGGCGCACCGATTGCGCGCCAATGCTACGTGGACGTGTCCCCGCCGCCACCGCCGATGGACATTTTTGCCTCCATGCCAAAGCGCGACCGTGGCGCGGGGAGGCCAACCAAGAAGGAACGCCGCGAAACCGACAGGCTGCTTGGCCGTGGCCGCTAACTGTGGCCGCTAGCTGCGCAGCTTGGCCAGACGCCGGGTGAGTCGAAGCTTGCGCTCCCGCGGGCGGTTGCCAGCATCCCACGTGCGCTCGATGTGCTCGGTACCGAAGCGGTTGAGCAACACGTCATCCACAATGCGCACCTGGCCCGGGGTAAACGGGCTTTTGATGGAGTGCAAGACCGCCTCAACGTCAGCGGGGTTGAGCAGCTCCGCCAGCTGGTCAGCACGCTCAATACCGTGGGTGCGCAGTAGCTCATTGAGGAAGCGGTACGTGTTGGCGCGTGAGAGCGGGTACTGCGAGCCCAGGTAGATCGTGAGAATGCCGGGCAGGGTTTCCGGGGTGAGTTCTGCAGTGGTGTCGGATGCATCTGCCGGTGTTGATTGCTCCTGGTTGCCGGAGATGCTGGCGATCTGGTCAAACTGCTGATCAGCCAGCTCAATAAGCCCCGCAGCAAGGGTAAAGGCGCGGTCCACCTGTGGATCCGCGCGTGCCTCCGCCGCGCGCTTGTAGCGAATGTCATGCTCAAACTCCGCCCAAGCGTGCTGCAGCACGGTGCGGATCTGAACCTCAAAGACGGTGCCGATGTAATCCTCAAGGCCTTCCGAGGCTTCCGTAACGCGCACCTGCAGGTGGTGCGAACCGTAGCCGAAGCCGCCAGAGACGCGCGTTTCCTCCGCCTTGTTTACGCTGCGTAAGACCTCAAACTGGTCGGCCAACAGGCGCTGCACAGCCGGGATCTCAGTTGAGTGCAGGACTGTCACGCGCGCCCCGATGATGTCCTTGATGTCATTCCACGGGTCCGGGTAGACAAACTCGCCCTTGTCGTTTTTCTTGCGGGCTTTTTCTTTGAGCGACGGCCACGTTTTCACCCGCACGTCCACCCGGTCAAAGGTGATGCCGGCATCAGACATGAGCTCATGCAGCGCGTCGCGAAAGTGGGTGGCAATCTCCGGGTTGGCCTTGACCCACTCCGCGTATGTGGAGCCAAGCCGGGCAATGGTGTTGTCTTGTTTAGGCACGGCTATACACGTCCCGTCTGGGTGAGCTGGGAAGAGACCAGCAGGGCAGTAGGCAAGACTTCAAACAGATCAGCCACGTCCGTGCAGCCCGTATAGACCTTGCCGGTGAAACGATCCGTCCACTCGCCTTCAGGCAGCCGAACCGTGGTATTACCCCAGCCGCCGCGAGCCTCAAGGCCAAGCGGGGTGCGGGTGGCAAGGGCGATGACACTTGGGCCAGCGGCGTCCCCACGCGCAAGGCCGATCAGGCAATCGTGGGCCTCACCGACTGCAAAAACTGCCTGGTGGTCACCTGCCGTAAACAGCGCCGGGTACTCCAGTCGCAGGTGCAGGCCTTCGGTGGTGGTGAGCAATTTCGCGCGGTCGGCACCTTCGGGGCTGGTCACATCACCGATAAACGCTGCTGCATCAAAGTCATCGTCTGCGCGGGCTTCGCGGTAGCTAGCCAGTATGTGCGCCCGTTCGCTGTAATCCACAAACCGCCTGTTATCCGGATCAACCAGGGAGTAGTCGAAGAGCTCCTGGCCCTGGTACGTATCGGCCACGCCGGCGCCTGCTAGCTGCAGCGCCTTGCGGCCAAGCGAGACCACCACACCACCGCGGTGGAGATCGCGAGCAACGCGTGCGATGTCTGCAGTCGCAGGACCATCAATCAGCGCATCGATCCAGGCGACGATGGCGCTCTCATAATCATCCTCACGATCCAGCCAGGTGGTGTTGACCCCGGCCTCACGTACCGCCTTCAGTGCGTACTCATGCAGACGTGAGCGCAAGGAATCGCTGAAGTTGCCGTCTGCCGGCCAGATGCCCAACACGTTCTGCAGCAAGAAATGACCGGTGAACGTATCCGGCGGGGGCACCAGCGCAAACACGCTTCGGGTGAGCTCGCCAAAGGCTGCGTCAACCTCCGAAATCTCCAGCATGCGGGCGCGGGTGTCCTCGCTGCGTTTGGTGTCGTGCGTGGTCAGCGAGGTCATCGCCTTCGGCCACAAGTGTGCGCGCTCCTGCTGCAGCAGGTGGAACTCCGCCGCGCCCACCCCGAAACGCCCCGGTGCGCCGCCGACCTCTTGGAGGGCTACAAGGCGGCTTGCGCGGTAGTACAAGGTGTCTTCCACGCCCTTGGCCATCACGGCGCCGCTGACTTGGGCGAAGCGGGTTTCTGCCTCACCTCTGGCCAGCATGGCGGCAGAGATCAAGTTCAGTGCGTCCACGCGGTCAGGCTGGGCTACAGCCATCTCTGCGATCACGGTGGACAGGATGCGCGACAAGGAGCGGTAGTCCGCGCGGTAGACAGGGATGGCGGACATCAGTTCCACCACGGTGTCTATGAGGTCCTCGTCGCTGACGTCATTGCCGGCGGTGGAGAAGTTGTCACGGCGGATCGCGCGCGCCAGCCTGAGTACCTCTGCGGCAAGCTCGTAGGTGGCCACCCTGCGCTTGAGTTGTGGCTCCGCGGCGTGCAGGGCTGCCTCATCCCACGTGGACCCGGTGTGCTGCATGGCCAAGACGGAAAGTGCGTCCTCGGCGGACTGGTTCACAAACACGCCGTCGAGCTCACGCATGGCGTCATAACCCGTGGTGCCGTCCACCTGCAGACGGGGATCTAGCGGTTCGGTGACCTCCAGGATTTTCTCCACCACCAGCCAGCGGTCCGGGCCGATCAAATCACGCAGGCGGGTGAGGTAATCAAAGGGATCTGCAAGACCATCCGGGTGGTCCACGCGCACGCCGTCGATGAGGTCTTCCGCGATCAGCTGGCGAAGTAAACGGTGCGTTCGCTCAAAGACCAGCGGGTCCTCCTGGCGCACACCCGCCAGGCCGTTGACGGAAAAGAAGCGGCGGTACGAGATCACGCCGTCGCGCCAGTACATGAGTTTGTAGGGTTGGCGCTGGTAGACGTCCCACACATCGTCGTCAAGCGAAGCAAAGCTCCCTGGCATAACGGGGAAGTAGGAGTCGTAGTACTTCAGCACCACCTCGCCATCGGGCGCGGCACCTTCGGGAAACGCCTCGGCGGACAGGTGGACCAGCTCAAGCTTGTCCTCATCGCCCTCCTTGGCCAGAACCGGCATGCCCATCTTGCCGCCGGCGCCGTTGTCCTCATGCCAATCAATGTCGAAGTAGCACTCAAACTCAGAATCCCGGCCGTGCTTCAGCACATCCCAGAACCACCGGTTCATCCGCGGGTTTTCCACACCCAGGTGGTTCGGCACGATGTCCAGGATCAGACCCAGGCCGCTCTCGTGGGCGACGCGAGCCAGTTCACGTAACCCCTCAATGCCACCAAGCTCCGGGTTGACCGTGGTGGGGTCAACCACGTCGTAGTTGTGGTTGGAGTCGGGCACCGCGGTGAAAATGGGCGACAGGTAGAGGTGCGACACCCCAAGGTCACGAAGATATGGCACCTCACGGGCGGCTTCGGCAAAACCAAACGCCCTGCCATCCGGGTCCGCATGGGGACCACGAAGCTGCAAACGGTACGTAGAAGTAATAGGCCGGCGCATGCAGACAACCCTAGCGCCGCACAGCCCATCGGCTACGCCAACGAAACGCGAGTGCGGGCAAGCAGCGGAAACCCGAGCGAGAACAACAGCACACCCTCGTGCCCCAAGGCGCGGGCGACATCAAACTGGTCCGCATCAAAGACAAACAGCTCACGCTGATCCCGGGAGAAGAACACCAGATCCCGCGTTGGGCTCAATACCGAAGAAAAATGCGCGTGCAACATGCCAAACGTCAACGGGTGCGCACACCAGGCAGCCGCGGTGTGCAGATCACCGCGGACCTCCACGCCGCGCGGGGCATGCGCACCAAGCGTGACGGACGCAGGGCGGGAGAAAAACTGCACACCGGAAGCCGTAATCGCCGTTGCCCGCAACGACTGGGCCGCAGCATTCCACGCCTGGTGCGGGCTGAAACCCAGCTCACCGACCTCCTGGTGGGTGAGTACATCACCATTGGGCCCCTCGAAGGCGCACACCAGGCCAGGCGACAGGCTCACAAACGCGGTCGATGCGCCAAAGCCGGGCGTCATCCACGCCTTGGCGCTACTTGTCTCATGCGGGTCGCGCCGGGCAAGGCGGGGAAAGAGTTGGTGGTTGATAGGGGATACGGAGCGGTGGCCTAGAAGTGTTGTCTGCATATGTATTAGACCGCGAAACACCCGCCCCGGTTCCCTTACGCCGAGAAAAACTTTTGCTACTCGTCGTAGCCAAGCGCTTCCAACAGCTGAGCTGCCGTCCAGATCTGGATCTCCTGGCCCTTTTTCTGCAGCTCACGGGCACGCTTTTCCTTCGACGTCATCGTCGCCCACTCGCCAGCAACCAAGATCGTGGTCTTCTTGGTCACGTTCTTGCCCACCTGGCCGCCGTGCGCGGCGATGCCGGCCCACAACTCACCCTTGTCAAAGGGCTCAAAGTCGCCCGTCAGGGTGACGTTCTCCCCATAGAGCGGGGAGTTCGGGTCCGCCTTCGCATCCGGCTCCGGGATCGTATCCGGGGTAGCCACCGCATCCCATGGTGCAGGCCGACGCTTACGCTTCGGGGCATCATCCACATTCTGGTTGTTGCCCTCAGGCTCAACTACAGCATCCACCACCGCGGCCATCGAACCTTCCTCGGCAGCCTTAGCCTGAAGCGCCCTCGTTGCCCCAGAGCGGTCCCTGAGCACCGGGGTCACCCGGTCCTGATCAATCGAACCCAACGCAAACCCAGCGCCGTGGACAAAGCCCATGAGACTGCCCTCGTATCCAGCACCCCGGGCAAGCCCGTTCAGAATGCCCGCGCAGGCGGCGGCGTCAGCTGCCGCGTCGTGGTGATTGTCCAGCGCAACGTTGAAATGCTCTGCCAGGGTTGGCAGGCGGTGGTTTTGCACATCAAGCTTGGTGGCGCGCGCAAGCGCCAGCGTGCAGGCAAACATCACCCGCGGCACCGGCACATCCGAGGCCAAGCAGGCGTAGCGCAGCGCCGAGGCGTCAAACTGGGCGTTGTGCGCCACCATGGGAAGCTCCCCAATAAACGCGGCGACATCTTCCATCATGTCCCCAACAGCCGGGCAGTCAGCGACATCTTCAGCCGTAATGCCGTGGATGGACACGTTGAACGGGTCAAACGTGTCAAGGCCTTTGGGCGGGCAGCACTTCCACGACACGCGGTCAACTTCCTCACCGTCAATGACCTTCACCATGCCGATCTGGCAGATGGAACCCCATTGCTGGTTCGCGGTTTCCACATCCAGGGCCACAAAACTTAGGCCCGGGATGCCAGCTGCGCCATCAACTGCCGCAGCCTCTGGCGCCTCGCCGCGACGAGCAGCCTCAATCAGCGCAACCAAAGCCTTCGGGCCGTCAGGCTCGGTGGGGTAGAAGTGAAGGGTCAGCGCGCCGCTACCAAGCAAAAGCTCCAAAGAGCTAGGCGACCACGCATCGCCTTCAAACGCGGTCATGCCAGTGATCTCTGCAAGCGGGATCACACGATCCGCGGAGTTACCGCGCAGGGACGCCTCAAGCACCGTCGGCGAAATTACCACCTCACGGTTAGTTACCGTCACCCGAGCACCGTGGACTGCAAACATGTTGTATCTACCTCACCGGGGATTCGACCTGTTTAAGCACCAGCGTGGCACGCGCCGGAACCACTACCGTATCGCCTGCCGCAACCACCGTTTTCTCCTCGGGATACCCAAGCGGCTCAGTGGTATCAATCAACATCTCCCACTTGGCGCCGAACTGCTGCGGCGGCACCGTGAACTCAATGTCCTCAAAGTGGGCATTAAACAGCAGGGCAAACGAATCATCGTTTACCTTGCGGCCGCGACGATCCGCCTCAGTAATGGCATCACCGTTGAGGTAGACCATCAGCGCCTTGCCAAATGCGAAGTCCCAGTCGCTTTGCTCCATCAGCTGACCATCCGGGGTCAGCCAGGCAATCTCACGATCCGGCACGTCCTCGCCCAAGGCGCCACCGCTGAGGAAGCGGCGACGGCGAAACACCGGGTGGGCCTTACGGATGGCAATGAGGCGTTTGGTGAAATCGTGCAGCTCCTTGGATTCCTCCAGCAGCTCCCAGTTCATCCACGCAATCTCATTGTCCTGGCAGTAGACGTTGTTGTTGCCGTTCTGAGTGCGCGCGAACTCATCGCCGTGCGCAATCATCGGCGTGCCTTGGGATAACAGCAGCGTGGTTAGGAAATTACGGCGCTGCTGTGCACGCAGCTGCAGCACCTCCGGGTCATCCGTGGGGCCCTCAACACCACAGTTCCAGGAGCGGTTGTGGCTTTCACCATCACGGTTGTCCTCACCGTTGGCCGCGTTGTGCTTCTCGTTGTAGCTGACCAAGTCATTGAGCGTGAAGCCGTCGTGTGCGGTGATGAAGTTAATGGAGTGCGTTGGGCGGCGCCCGTTGTGCTGGTACAGGTCAGACGAACCAGTCAGGCGGGAAGCGAACTCGCCCAACGTGGATGCCTCACCGCGCCAGAAGTCACGCATAGTGTCGCGGTATTTGCCGTTCCACTCGCTCCACAACGCGGGGAAGTTGCCAACCTGGTAGCCGTTTTCACCCACATCCCAGGGTTCTGCGATCAGCTTGACCTGGCTGACAATCGGATCCTGCTGCACAAGGTCAAAAAACGTGGCTAGGCGGTCCACGTCAGAAAACTCACGCGCCAGGGTGGAAGCCAGGTCAAAGCGGAACCCGTCCACATGCATCTCAGTGACCCAGTAGCGCAGCGAATCCATGATCAGCTGCAGCGAGTGCGGGTCGCGCACATTCAGCGAGTTACCGGTGCCGGTGTAGTCCATGTAGTGGAAGCGATCCCCGTCCACCAGGCGGTAGTAGGCCTCATTATCAATGCCGCGAAACGCGATGGTCGGGCCCATGTGGTTGCCCTCAGCGGTGTGGTTGTACACCACATCCAGGATCACCTCAATGCCCGCCTCGTGGTAGGCACGCACCATCTGCTTGAACTCAGCTACCGCATCGCCCGGCTTGTCGGAGGAGGCGTAATGGTTTTCAGGCGCGAAGAAGCCAAACGTGTTGTAGCCCCAGTAGTTGCGCAGTCCCAGGTCGCGCAAGCGATCGTCCTGAAGAAACTGGTGCACTGGCAGCAACTCGATGGCGGTTACGCCAAGGTCCGTGAGGTATTCCACCATCGCCGGGTGTGCCATGCCGGCATAGGTGCCGCGCAGGTTTTCCGGAATCTCCGGGTGCAGCTGTGTCATGCCCTTGACATGGCACTCATAAATCACGCTTTCCTCATCCGGGATGTTGGGGGAGCGGTCATCGCCCCAATCAAAAAATGGGTTGATCACCACAGAAAGCATGGTGTGGCCGAGCGAGTCTTCCTCGTTGCGGCCAGTGCCCGGGTTGTCTGCGTGTACGTCGTAGGAAAACAGGGCGGAGTGCTGGTCAAACTCCCCGTCAAACGCGCGCGCATACGGGTCGACCAACAGCTTGTTCGGGTCGCAGCGTTTGCCGTTTTCCGGGTCCCATGGGCCGTGGACGCGGTAGCCGTAGCGCTGGCCCGGGGAAACGCCGGGGAGATAGGCGTGCCAGACGTGGTTATCTACCTCTTCCAGCGGGACCCGGGTTTCCTGCATGTCCTGGTCAATCAGACAAAGCTCAACCTTGGTGGCAACACTGGAGAAAAGTGCAAAGTTGGTGCCCGCCCCGTCATACGTCGAGCCCAGCGGGTAAGCGGACCCTGGCCAGGTCTCCGGTGTCTCGGGGGTGCCGGAGGGCTGGTTGATGGTTTCAGTCATGTCGGTCGATCATACGCGCGGCGTACACAAGCCGTTGAGCAGCAGTCGAACAGCCGTTGCATGATCGTGCTCGCTGCGTGTGGCTGACTCACCCGTTAGCTGTGCAAGCTGGGCCCCTGCCTGTTCCACGGCGGCTGCCCCCAGAGTCATGTGCAGCAGTCCGCTCGCTGCAGCGCGCTTGTTGCTTATCGACGCCACGTTGCCCACCCTCGCCTCAACCACCTCTTCAAAGCGCTGTGTCAGTGCTGTGCCAAGGGAAGCATCCGGGTAACCGAGGGCAGTGACAACAACCTCAGCACCGTCCCGAATATCCAGCGCGCATGAATAAAGTAGGGCGCACAATGCTTCAGGATCGTCCGTTCCGGGGGCCAAAACTGGGGCAACAATCGCTTCTGCCAAGGATGCGATGAGCGCCTGTTTGTTGGCAATGTGCCAGTACAACGCGCCAGGGGCGACGCCGAGAGAGGTGGCAACGCGGCGCATGGTGACATCCGCCAGCCCGTATTGGCGCAGAATGTCAAGCGCCGCCTCGGTGATTGATGCGCCGGTGAGTTGCATAGTTGTCCACTGTACTCACAGAAAGGACTCAGAGGGCTTACAAGGCTGTTGGACAATAAGCCCAGCTTGACGCTGTTAGAATAGTCCGAAGTATTTTCAACTGGATGTAGTCCAAATTTGAGGAGAGATTAGTTCCGTGACGCTTCCCTTTGCTTCGAAGAAGTCTGTCGCAGTGGCCGCCGCAGCAGTCGTAATGTCCTGCACGCTCACCGCGTGCGGCTCTGATTCTGAAACCACCGCTGGTGGCGGTCTTTCCACTGCGGCGACTGCGCAGGGCGCTGCCAATGAGGCGGGGGAGAACACTGTCGCTGAAGAACCTTCCGCCGAAGCCGGAGAGTCGAAGGCGTCTGAGTCGAAGCCGACCACCAGCGCGGAGAAGAAGAACAACGGGGGAGAGAAGAAGGACGAAGGCAAGCAGGAAGATCAGGCGATTCCAACCCTGATCAACCCGCTTGAGGACGGGCTGGAGTCACCAGAATTTGAACCGCTGGCAGGTGGCCGTGAGGGCACCGAGGCGGAGCGCAAGGAAATGGAAGAGGTTGTGACCAAGATCAGCAACCCTGAGTCCTTTGCCAAGTGGACTCGCGTGATCTTGGACAACTCTTGCGCTGACGTTCGTGAGCCTGCGATGGAGCAGTTTGAAAGCCAGGGTCTGACGCTGGAGATGGTTGAGCAGATCATGGAGCAGCAGGAAGCCCAGGGCGGCGCCTTTGATATTCCGCGCTCTGAAATCACCGTCTCTGACGTCCGCGTCGATGGTGACCGCGCTTCCGCCACCGTGCACAGCAAGTCCAACGCCGGTGAGAACGAGAGCGTGCAGCTCTTTGCTAAGGAAGACGGCAAGTGGAAGGTGTGCAAGAACTAAGCAAGCCGCAGCGCCGCAGTAGCAGCAGTATGCCGCGTATTTCCCCAGCCATTGGTAGTGCCGCCGGGTTGTTACTTGCCGGGCTGGGGTTTGGCATTGCCGGTGGGGTGGCGTGGGGGCTGCTGCGCCCCGCCTTGGTGATTGACGCTTCGGGGGTGGTTGATCAGGTTGCCAGTGATCCGAACGCTTTCTTTGGCACGGTTGGCTGGCTCAGCGTCATCACCGCCGTCATTGGCGTATTGCTGTCTACGCTTGCGTGGCACCAGCACAAACGCGTCGGCTACCTGGTGTGGCTGATCGTAGTTGCCGTGGCGGCGACGTTTGCGGTGATCGCTGTGGGTGACGTGATGTCCATGATGCAGCATCGCAGTGATGCCACCCGTATTGCGCCGCCGCTGACTACGCCTGCGGTGTGGGTTGTCGCGCCGGCTGTTGCGGCAATCATCTACTGGCTGCGTGGCGTTATTGCGTACTTGGCGGCCACTGAACATGCGTAGCCCCAGAAATCATCACGCTCGCCCGATCGATTGCGCCCAGGCAGGACAAAATCGCGGTAATGACAAAGTTGTCGCGCTGCTGATCACTTACACCGTCTTCTATTAACAAAGATGCCTCCGCCTGCACGTGGAGCGTTTCCAAATCTTCGTGCAGGTACACGCTGATGCCCACAGGTACACGCTGATGCCCAATGCTCGCTCGGCGACATCGTTGCAGGCAAGCCACGTGCTGAAGAAGGCAGAATCCTCACTCAGCCCGGTATCCCACATGGACGCCACGCGGATGTGTGTGCCCGCGTCCACCATCAGCGCAAATGTCACCCCGTTCACCCCGGTTGCGATCACTCCGTCGGTCACCGCATAAGAAAAATCAAGCGCCTCCAGCGATTCTTTGAGCGCCACCAAGTCCACAGGCTGGGCAAACACGGGTGTGGGGGTGGCGGTGTAGATGTCGGGGGCGTGCAATGGGGCGTCGATAAGCAAAGGCTCCTTGACCAACGCCTGGTGATCCTGCGCACGCATCAGTGCCGGCGGCAAGGGGGTATCAAAACCGATGGGCAAGGTCTGCGCACGCAGTTGCGTGGAAAACGACTGCAGCTGGCCGTAGTAATGGGCGAGGAAGGTCAGTAACTGCGAATCACTCAGCCCGTGGCGGATGGGGATCGCGCTGCGCAGGCGGACCCGGAAATCACCAGCATCTGTGAGCCGGCACGACGCAACGGGCCCCAACTGATCGCGGTTCCACTGGTTACACCACCGGGAAAGGGCAGGTGCAGCCTCAAAAGCTGTAGGAATGCGATCTACCGCATCAACCACCAGCGTCTGCGGCCGCTGATAGGAGATCCACACCGTTATTGTTGCTGCGGGTAGACCGACCACCGCCCGATCGGGGCGAGACAGCGCTTCCAACCCCAGACTGGAAAACGCTTCGGCGACGCGTTCGAGGGTGACTTCTGCCAGCGGCTCATCAATTCGGCCGTCCTCTAATCGCCCTCGCGCTCGCCTATGCCTACCCATGTGGGTGAGTTTAGGCCCGCGGCGCTGCTGACAGGGATAGACTTAGACAAATGCTGCATGTGACCGATCTCCGGGACCAAACTCCAACTACTTCTCAGCTGCGCCGCCTCATGCCGCGCGGTGGCGTTGATGTTGCCTCTGTGCTGCCAACGGTGGCGCCGATTGTTGAGGCCGTTCGTGAAGAAGGCGCTGAGCGCGCGCTTGCCTATGGCGAGCAGTTTGACCATGTGCGCCCAACATCCGTGCGGGTGCCGGCCGATGTCATCGACGCGGCCGAGGCTGGTCTGACGCCTGAGCTGCGCGCCGCCTTGAAGGAAGCGATCGGGCGCATTCGCAAGGTACACGCGGAGCAAAAGCCTGCCGCGCACACCACCACGCTTGCAGATGGTGCGACGGTGACGGAGACGTTCCTGCCGGTGGCACGTGTGGGCCTGTACGTGCCGGGTGGCAAGGCGGTCTACCCATCCAGCGTGTTGATGAACGTGATCCCTGCCCAGGAAGCCGGCGCGGAGTCCATGGTGGTGTGCACCCCGCCGCAGGCAGACTTTGGTGGTTGGCCGCATCCGACGATCCTGGCTGCCTGCAAGCTGCTGGGCGTAGACGAGGTCTGGGCAGTCGGCGGCGCGCAGGCGGTGGCCCTGATGGCCTATGGCGATGACGCATATGAGCTTGAGCCGGTAGACATGATTACCGGCCCGGGCAACATCTTTGTTGCGGCGGCCAAGCGTCTAGTCAACGGCGTTGTTGGTATCGATGCCGAGGCTGGCCCGAGTGAGATCGCGGTGCTTGCAGACGCTGGTGCGAACTCCACCTACGTTGCCCTCGACCTGATCTCGCAGGCCGAGCACGACGAGAACGCCGCGAGCGTGCTGATCACGGATTCCGAAACCTTTGCACAAGACGTTGTGGACAAGGTGGAGCGCTTCAGCGCACAGACCCTCAACGCGGATCGCGCAGCCTCTGCCCTTGGTGGCAAGCAATCCGGCGTGGTGCTGGTGCGCGACATGGAGCAGGGCATTGCCGTAGCCAACGCGTACGCCGCTGAGCACCTGGAGATTCACACCGCAAACGCACGTGAGGTGGCGCAGCGCATCACCAACGCAGGCGCAATCTTCATCGGCCCCTACTCGCCAGTACCGCTGGGCGACTATGCTGCAGGCTCCAACCACGTCCTGCCAACCTCTGGTACTGCACGCTTCAACGCTGGGTTGAGCACGCACACCTTCCTGCGCCCAGTCAACCTGATTGAGTATGACAAGGCAGCCATGCAGGACATTGGCCACCACATCATTGCGCTGGCCAAAGACGAGCAGCTGCCCGCACACGGCGAAGCAATCGCCGCAAGGATGGAGGACTAAAACACATGGCGTCTCTAGACAAGCTCCCGCTGCGCGAGGAGCTGCGTGGCAAACATGCCTACGGCGCACCGCAACTGGATGTTGCCGTAGCCCTCAACACCAACGAGAACCCCTACCCGCCATCAGATGCGCTGATTGCGGATCTGGTTGCAGAGGTACAAAAGGTGGCACGTGGGCTCAACCGCTACCCGGAGCGCGACGCGGTCGTGCTGCGCGACGCACTAGCGGCATACGTGACCACGCAGACCGGGGTAGCAGTTACCCGCGAGCACGTTTGGGCAGCAAACGGCTCCAACGAGGTGCTCCAGCAACTTCTGCAAGCCTTCGGCGGACCGGGCCGCAGCGCCATGGGCTTTGTTCCCAGCTACTCCATGCACCCAATCCTGTGCGCTGGCACCCAGACGGAATTTATCGGCGTGCCTCGTGGTGAAGATTTCCGCATTGACATGGATGTGGCGCTTGCCGCAATCGCTGAACACCAGCCGGACGTTGTCTTTGTCACCACCCCAAACAACCCGACCGGTGACGTCACGGACATCGCAGCCATCGAGCGCATCATTCAGGCCGCGCCGGGGATTGTGATTGTGGACGAAGCGTATGCGGAGTTTTCGCCTTCCCCATCTGCGTGCACGCTGCTGGCTGCGTACCCGGAGAAGCTTGTAGTCAGCCGCACGATGAGCAAGGCGTTCGACTTTGCTGGTGGCCGTCTGGGCTACTTCGTGGCGGACCCCGCATTTGTGGAGGCCGTGATGCTGGTGCGTTTGCCCTACCACCTCTCGGTGCTGTCCCAGGCTGCGGCGACGGTGGCGCTGAAGCATGCCGACGACACGTTGGCAACAGTGGAGAAGCTTGCTCGTGAGCGCGAGCGAGTGCAGGCGGAGCTTCTTGCTATGGGCTATGACGTGGTGCCGAGCGAGTCGAACTTCGTTTTCTTCGGCCACTTTGAAAACGCTGCTTCTGCGTGGCAGCAGTTCTTGGACCGCGGGGTGCTGATTCGAGACGTTGGTGTGCCGCACCGGCTGCGTGTCACCATTGGTCTGGACACGGAAAATGACGCATTTTTGCAGGCAGCGAAGGAGATTATCAATGGCTGATGGGGGAGTGAACGCGCCGCGTATCGGGCGCGCAACGCGTACGACAAGTGAGTCGGACATCACGGTAGAGATCAACCTGGACGGCACGGGCACGTGCAACGTAGATACTGGTCTGCCGTTTTTTGACCACATGTTGAATGCCTTTGGCACCCACGGCGCGTTTGATCTGACCGTGACTGCGAAGGGTGACACCCACATTGACGCGCACCACACGGTGGAAGACACCGCCATTGTGCTGGGCCGCGCGCTTGCAGAGGCGATTGGGAACAAGGCAGGCATTCGCCGTTTCGGCTCGATGCTGCTTCCTATGGATGAGACGCTGGTCGAGGCGGTTGTGGATTTCTCCGGCAGGCCCTACTTTGTCATGAACGGCGAGCCGGAAAACATGGACTGGCAGGTCATCGGCGGCCACTACGCCACCGTGATCAACCGCCACTTTTTTGAAACGCTGGCGTTGAACTCCGCCGTCACCCTGCATGTAAACGTGCGCTACGGGCGAGACCCTCACCACATCACGGAAGCCGAGTACAAGGCGGTGGCCCGCGCAATCCGCCAAGCAGCCGAAGCGGACCCGAAGATTAGCGGTATCCCTTCCACAAAGGGTGCCCTTTAGAGTCCACCTCTAAGATCGAAAAAGGTAACTGAAAAGCGAACAACAAGAAGGGCAACCAGAAGGGAGCGGGGTAGTGGCGTTGATGGGCGCTTTCGCAAGGGCGCGCAGGCCGTTAACACCAGAGGAAGTAAGTGGTGTGACATCGGTGTGGCGAGCCCGAGGCATGCTAGCCGTCCTGGTTGCCGTCGCCGCTGCCTTTGGCGCGTGGTCGCTGCTGCTGCCCGTCGTTCCCACGGCAGTACTTGATGCTGGTGGGGCGGAATCGCTGGCGGGGTTGAGTACCGGCGTGTTCATGCTCTTTACCGTGATCACGCAGATCTTCACACCATGGCTGTTGCGGAAGTTTGGGTTCCGCGTGGTCATGGTGGTTTCCGCCTTCCTGCTTGGCGGCCCCGCGTTTGGTTACATGCTGGGCATGGAGCCCGGCGTGTTGCTGACAGTCAGTGCAATCCGTGGTGTCGGCTTCGGCGCACTGTCTGTGGCAGAGGCTGCGATTATTGCAGAGCTTGTGCCACTGCGCTTGCTTGGGCGTGCGACGGGAACGTTGGGGCTGTTCGTCGGGGCGTCGCAAATGGTAGCTCTGCCGCTGGGCCTGGGGCTGGTGGACGTGGTTGGCTACAACGGTGTGTTTGCAATCGGGGCCTCCGTTGGTTTGGTTGCACTGTTGTCTGCAGTACTGATCCCAACCATTCCGCCGAGTGTGGAAGAACACATCACCCCCAACGTGATCCGCGTGCCAACCTGGCACCTTGTGCTGGTGCCTGCCCTGGCGCTGATGTTTATCACCACCGCCTACGGCGCGATTACAAACTTCCTGCCAGCTGCAATGCGTGATCTGGACGCCGCCCGCGGCGCAGCTCTTGGCGGAGTAATGCTGGGTCTGCTCAATCTGGCGGCGATGGCCTCGCGTTACTACGCCGGACGAGTTACGGACCGTACCGGCCAACCCGGCAGTGTGCTCATCCCGTTCCAGGTTTGTGCCGCACTTGGCGTGTTTATGACCGCGGTGATCTTGGTCCTGGGACTGCCAGTGTGGACGGTGGCGTTCGCGGTGATCTTCTACGGCCTTGGCTTCGGTGCCGCCCAGAATGAGGCATTGACCATGATGTTCTACCGTCTGCCGCGCTCCAAGGCATCCCAAGCGTCTGCCATCTGGAATATCTCCTTTGACAGCGGTACAGGCATTGGCTCCACCGTCTACGGCATGATGCTGGTGGGCATGAGCTTTGCACCGATGTTTGGCATCGCTGCAGGGGTGATCCTGGTGGGCCTCGCTGTGACCCTGCTGGATAGGCAGCTGGGCCGCTACCGTGTGGTGGAAGTGAACAACCTTGCGGTTCGCCTCAAATCCGTACAGGTACCGAGGCGCAGAAGGCCGAAGAGTTAAGGCTGTGTTGGGCCGACGCGCTAAAATCAACGCCCATGTCTGCACACCAACCCACCGTGGCGCTCCTAGATTATGGCGCCGGAAACCTGCGTTCCGCCCAGCGTGCCCTTGAACACGTCGGCGCACGCGTCAACGTCACTCGCGACCCCAAAGAGGCAGTCGAGGCCACGGGCCTTGTCGTACCAGGCGTTGGTGCGTTTGCGGCCTGTATGCAGGGACTGAACGCGGTAGGTGGGCCGCGCATTGTTGGCCAGCGCCTGGCAGGTTCGCGCCCAGTGTTGGGTATCTGCGTTGGCATGCAGGTCATGTTTGAAACAGGTGTGGAACACGGGGTTGAGGCGAAAGGCCTGGGGGAGTGGCCTGGCAGCGTGGATAAGCTTGAGGCCCCAGTGCTGCCTCACATGGGGTGGAACACTGTGGAGCAGCCCGAGGACACCGCCATGTTTGCTGGCATTGACCCAGATGCGCGCTTCTACTTCGTGCACTCGTATGCCGCGCAGGAATTCCCACTACAAGAAGATGACTTCATTGCATACCCCAAGGTGGCGTGGGCGCAGCACGCCCAGTCCCGGTTTGTGGCAGCTGTGGAAAACGGCCCGTTGTGGGCAACCCAGTTCCACCCGGAAAAGTCTGGGGATGCGGGCCTTGCGCTACTGCGCAACTGGGTGAAACAGCTGAGTTAGACTAGCCGCTATGACATTTACTCTGCTGCCAGCTGTTGATGTGGTTAATGGCCAGGCTGTTCGCCTGGACCAGGGGGAAGCCGGAACTGAAAAAGTCTACGGGGACCCCCTTTCTGCTGCGAAGCAGTGGCAGGAAGAAGGTGCGACTTGGCTGCACTTTGTGGACCTAGATGCGGCCTTTGGGCGCGGCTCCAACCATGAGCTGATGGCGGACATTACCCGCCAGTTGGATATCAATGTGGAGCTGACCGGCGGCATTCGGGACGATGCAAGTCTGGAGCGCGCCCTGGCAACCGGCGCGAAGCGCGTCAACATTGGCACGGCGGCGCTGCAGAATCCGGAGTGGATGGAATCCGTCATTGCGCGCTACGGCGACAAGGTTGCCATTGACCTTGCGGTGCGTGAGGAAAACGGGCAGTGGCAGACCAAGGGCAATGGTTGGACCTCTGACGGTGGGGACCTGTGGGAGGTGCTCGAGCGTTTTGATGCTGCGGGCTGCACCCGGTTTGTGGTCACTGACGTGAGCAAGGACGGCACGCTGGCAGGCCCGAACGTGGAGCTGCTGCGTGAGGTCTCTGCCGCCACGGACGCATTTGTTACGGCCTCTGGCGGTATTGCAACGATTGAAGACGTCACGCAGATTGCCTCCTACGTAGACGAGGGCATTGACTCTGTCATCATTGGCAAGGCGCTGTATGAGAAGCGCTTTACGCTGCGTGAGGCGCTTACTGCAGTAGGTGCCCGCTAGCCGTGACGGCGGATATGCAGCGCTATTTGGATGTTGCGCTTGAGGCTGTGGCCCAGGCGCGTGAGGTATTGCTGGCTCACCGGGGTGCGGCGCCTGCCCTGTTCAAGGGGAAGGGCGATTTTGCTACCGAGGCTGATTTGGCAATTGAGGCGCTGCTGCGTGAACACCTGCGCAGGGAAACCTGCATCAACGTCTTTGGGGAAGAAAACGGCGGGGAGTTCACCCCGGAGGCCTGCTGGGTGCTCGATCCTATAGACGGCACGTCGAACTACTCCGCCGGCAACCCGAACTGTGCGATTTTGGTTTCCCTTGTGTTGGAAGGCCAGCCGGTTGTGGCAGTGGTGGACATGCCGCTTTTGGGCTTGCACGTTTCTGCCTGCGCCGGTGGCCCGGTGGTGTGTAACGGTGAAGTACTGCCGCCGCTGGAGGACACCGGTGGGCAGGGGCGTGCCGCACAGGTAGGCGTGGGCTCGGTTGGCTCCGATGACCGGGTACGCTTCCCGGCGCCGCTTCGCCTCGCCTTGATTGGCTTGCTTGCAGATGGCCCGTTGCGCCCACGCATTTCCGGATCCGTTGGCGTGGACCTGGCCTTCGTGGCGCTTGGTATTTACCGGGCGGCAGTGAGTTTTTCCCCGTACGTGTGGGACAACGCCGCAGGTGTCCTGCTTGCGCGGTGCGCAGGAGCGATAGTTACGGACGTGGACGGTGGGCCGTGGACGCCGGAGAGTGTAGGGGCGATCGTTGGTGCGCCGTCAGCACATGAGACGGTGCTCAGTAGCATGTTGCACATATCCGCAAACACATAACTAAGCACATAAATAAGGAGCAGCCATGACCGTAGCTGTGCGAGTGATTCCCTGCCTGGACGTGGATAACGGCCGCGTGGTCAAGGGTGTGAATTTTGAAAACCTCAAAGATGCTGGCGACCCGGTGGAGTTAGCCAAGCGTTATGGCGAAGAGGGTGCAGATGAGTTGACGTTTTTGGACGTCACTGCGTCTAAAGAGGGCCGCGGCACGATGCTTGAGGTTGTGCGCCGGACCGCGGACCAGGTCTTTATCCCATTGACCGTGGGTGGCGGTGTGCGCAGTGCCGATGATGTGCGCGAGCTTCTGCGCGCTGGCGCGGATAAGGTCAGCGTGAACACTGCAGCGATTGCGCGCCCGGAGCTACTGCGTGAGCTGGCGCAGGAGTTTGGCTCCCAGTGCATTGTGCTTTCCGTTGATGCGCGACGTTGCCCTGCCAATTCCGGCGAAGAGCCCACGCCTTCCGGTTTTGAGGTGACCACGCACGGCGGCACTCGCTCCGCTGGGCTGGACGCCATTGAGTGGGCGCGCACCGGCGAAAAGCTGGATGTTGGTGAAATCCTGCTGAACTCGATGGATGGTGACGGCACGAAGGAAGGCTTCGACCTTGAGCTGTTGCGCGAGGTCCGCGCGGCGGTGAACATCCCGGTGATCGCGTCTGGTGGTGCGGGTAGCGCCGCGCACTTCCCGCCGGCGGTGGAGGCGGGTGCGGATGCGGTGCTCGCAGCGTCGATCTTCCACTTCGGCGAGGTGTCTATCGCTGAGGTGAAAAAGGCGTTGGCTGATGCGGGTTATGAGGTGCGCTAGATGTCTGAAGAGATGTCTCAGGAGCTGACCGATCCGGCAGATTTTGCGCTGGACCCGGACATTGCTGCGCGGCTGAAGCGCAACGCGGATGGCTTGGTGCCTGCGATTGTGCAGGCGGCTGACACGCGCGAGGTGTTGATGATGGCGTGGATGGATGACCACGCTTTGGCCCACACGCTGGCTACGCGCCGCGGTACGTACTACTCGCGTTCGCGCAAGGAGTACTGGATTAAGGGCTTGACTTCCGGCAACGTGCAGGCGGTGGAGTCGGTGGCGCTGGATTGTGATGGCGATACGATTTTGGTGACCGTGCAGCAAACGGGTGGTGCGTGCCATACGGGTGATCGCACGTGTTTTGATGCGGATGTGTTGCTGTGATGGCCCCGCACAAAGTTGGAGCGATCCTGATCGTGCTCGGTGCCACGTTGTTGGCCGTGTTCTCGCGCGTGCCATGGATTACCGCCACCTATGAGGATTCCCTCTCTGGCGGTGGTGTTGCGCAGATCCGTGGCGCGGATTGGTCTACGGAGACTACTGCCGTTGCGCTGTTGCTGTTTGTCGGCGCTTTGGGGGCTTTTGCTTTACGACGCTTAGGCAGACGCACCACAGCGATCATCTCCGCTATCGCAGCCGTCGGTGCGGCGGTGTCACCTGTGATGCTGCTTGCGCGAGGGGCGGACGCGGAGCGTGTGCACGCACTGTTGACCACAGGTGCGGATGCGGCGCAGACCACGGCGTCGAAGACGGAGCTGATCTCGGAGTGGGCAAAGATCACCGCCACGGACATCTCCACAGCGTTTCCGCTTCTCACACTGCTTGGTGCGGCGCTTGCCGTGGTGGGTGCGGTCATTGTTGCGCTGCGCCCAGGCCAGGACGCGCCGAAGCTGAGCAAGTACGAAAAAGAAGCGGTGCGGCGCAAACATTTGGAAGAAGACATGGAGGCGCGCCCCGATTCGGGCCGCGTTATGTGGGACGCGCTGGACGCGGATATTGATCCCACCGATTTCTCCACAGGGCGCTAGAGCCACTACCCTTATGCACATGCTGGCGTCGAGCGTGGTCAATCCGGTGGTGGATGGGGTGCTGCGTGACGTCGAAAAGCGGGAAGCCCAAGTGCCCTTCAAGGAGATCAAGGCGCGCTCCCGCGACATGGAACCCACGCGTGATGCCCGTGCCGCGCTTCTGCGGCCCGGCTGCAGTGTGATTGCAGAAATCAAGCTGAATTCGCCCGTCTTCGGCCCGACCAGGGTTGATCGACGGGCGATTGCTGATGTGTCGAAGGCTATTGAAGACGGTGGGGCGCACCTGATCGCATGCCAGACGGAGCGCCTGCGCTTTGATGGTTCCCTGCACGACATGGCCGCCGCCCGGGCTGCGGTGAGTCTGCCAATGGTGTGTCGTGACGTGATTGTGGATCCGTATCAGATCCATGAGGCGCGCTGCTACGGTGCGGATGTGCTGCCGCTGCAGGTGGGGATTTTGGAGGAGGCCAGGCTGGCGGCGCTGCTAGACCGCGCGGAGTCACTCGGCATGGTGGTGATGGCGGAGGTGCGCACCCCGCAGGAGGCGGATCTGGCGCTGCGGGTGGGGGCGAGCGTGATTGCGGTGAACTCCTGGACCTTTGACACCAATGATCTGCGCCATGGCGTGTTCGCCGAGATCGTGCCGGGCCTGCCCAGTGAGGTGATCAAGATTTCGCTGGGTGGCGTGACGTCTGTGCGTGACCTGTTGGATGCGGCTGCAAGTGGTGCGGATGCCGTATTGGCGGCTGAGGCGATCATGAGCGGCGACGATATTTTTGCCGCTACGCGCAAGCTCGCCGCAGCTGGCCAACACCCCTCCTGTCCGAGACGGTAGTGTGCTGGGGGTGCAAACCATGATCTTGGCTAACATCCCTTCGCCGCCACAGGGCGTGTGGCACCTTGGCCCGGTGCCTATCCGTGCGTATGCGCTGTGCATTATGACCGGCATCATCGTGGCTACGTTTATTGGCATCCGCCGCTACCAGGCGCGCGGGGGCAGCGCGGACACGGTGTGGGACGCGCTGATTGTTGTCATCCCGGCCGGCATTATCGGCGGGCGTCTCTACCACGTGATTACGGATTACGATAAGTACTTCGGACCCGGCAAGGATCCCTGGCAGGCATTCAATATCACCGCCGGCGGCCTTGGCATTTGGGGTGCGGTGGCACTGGGCGCTGTGGCGCTGATGGTGATGATGCGGGTGAAAAAGCTGCCGTTTTTGCCGCTCGCGGATGCGCTTGCCCCGGGCGTGATCTTGGCCCAGGGCATTGGGCGTTTGGGTAATTGGTTTAACCAAGAGCTCTACGGCGCGGAAACAGACGTGCCCTGGGCGCTGGATATTTACTACCGCGTAGATGAAGCGGGCAACTACTCGCCGCTCAATGGCCACTCCACGGGTGAGGTCATTGCAAGCGTGCACCCGACTTTTTTGTACGAGCTGATCTGGAACGTGCTCATTTTCGCTCTGTTGATCTGGGCGGATCGCAGGTTCAAGCTTGGCCACGGGCGTGTGCTGTGGCTCTACGTTGCCGGCTACACCTTTGGCAGGTTCTTCATTGAGCTGATGCGTACTGATGCGGCGACGATGATCTTGGGCCAGCGTGTGAACACGTGGGTGTCTGGGATCTTGTTCATTGTGGCGCTGGTGTTGTTCCTGCGTGCGCAGCGTGGACGCGAAACCCCGCAGGAGGTGGATCCCGCGAACGCGCATGAGCGTGAAAACTGAGTAGAGTTAGGCGCGTGGATAGAAGAACGAAGATTGTTTGTACTCTTGGTCCCGCGGTGGCAAGCAAAGATGCCATCGTGGGCCTTGTTAAAGAGGGCATGGATGTCGCTCGCCTGAACTTCTCCCACGGCGACTACCCGGACCATGAGCAGAATTACCGCTGGGTCCGTGAGGCTACGGATGAGACTGGCCACGCCGTGGGCATCCTGGCTGACTTGCAGGGCCCGAAGATTCGCCTGGGCCGCTTTGAGGGGGATGGCAAAACCTACTGGGAGACCGGTGAGATTGTCCGCATCACCGTTGATGATGTTGTGGGCACGCACGACAGGGTTTCCACCACATACAAGCAGTTGGCGCTGGATGCGAAACCGGGGGACAGGTTGCTTGTAGACGATGGCAAGGTCGGCCTCGTCTGCCTCGAAGTTGATGGCAACGATGTGGTGTGCAAGGTCACCGAGGGTGGCCCCGTGTCCAACAACAAGGGTGTGTCTCTTCCTGGCATGGCTATCTCCGTGCCGGCGTTGAGTGAGAAGGACAAGGAAGACCTGCGTTTTGCGCTGCGTATGGGCGTGGACATGATCGCGCTTTCCTTCGTTCGTTCGCCGTCTGATGTGGACTTGGTGCACGAGATCATGGATGAGGTTGGCCGCCGCGTCCCGGTGATTGCGAAGCTGGAGAAGCCAGAGGCGGTTGACGCGTTGGAGTCCATCATTTTGGCGTTTGATGCCGTGATGGTGGCTCGTGGTGATCTTGGTGTGGAGATCCCGCTCGAGCAGGTGCCGTTGGTGCAAAAGCGCGTGATCCAGATTGCGCGTGAGAACGCCAAGCCGGTGATCGTGGCAACGCAGATGCTGGATTCCATGATTGATAACTCGCGCCCAACGCGTGCTGAGGCCTCCGATGTGGCTAACGCGGTGCTGGATGGTGCGGATGCGGTGATGCTTTCCGGCGAGACGTCGGTGGGTGTTGACCCGCACAATGTGGTGCGCACCATGAGCAGGATCGTGCGTTCTGCTGAGACCATGGGCACGGTGCCGCCGCTCAATCACATTCCGCGCACCAAGCGTGGAGTGGTGTCGTATTCTGCAAATGACATTGCTAGCCGCCTGAACGCGCGCGCGATTGTCACGTTTACTACTTCTGGTGACACGGCTCGCCGCGTGGCACGCCTGCACCCGGAGCTGCCGCTTCTGGTGTTCACCCCTGTGCAGCAGGTTCGTTCCCAGCTGGCGGTCACGTGGGGTGTGGAGACCTTCCTGTGCCCGGACGTGTACTCCACGGATGACATGATCCGCACGGTAGATGACATCTTGCTTGCGCTGGATGACTACAAGAAGGGCGAGACCATGGTGGTTGTGGCCGGTATCCCACCGGGGGTTGCTGGCACCACGAATACGATTCACGTGCACCAGCTGGGCGAGGACACCCGTAACCCCTAAGTAGTTACCCTGGATGCCATGACTGTTTCTGATGGCATCCAGGTACGTGACGCTCACCTGCACAATCTGCGCAACGTGGATGTGGACATCCCGCGCGGGACGCTGGTGGCGGTAACGGGGGTTTCGGGCTCTGGGAAGTCATCGCTGGCCTTTGGCACTATCCACGGGGAGGGGCAACGGCGTTACCTGGAGTCGGTGGCGCCGTTTGCGCGTCGTCTGATCGGTTCTGCCGTTGACCCGCAGGTGGGTTCAGTGGAGGGCCTTCCGCCAACTGTGGCGCTGGAGCAGTCCACCTCCGGCGGTGGGGCGCGCTCGACGGTGGGGACGGTTTCCGCGTTGTCCAACAGCATCCGTTTGCTGTATTCGCGCGCCGGCGATAACCCGAAGGGCCTGTATTCGGATTCCTTTTCGCCGAATACGCCTGAGGGCATGTGTCCGACGTGTCAGGGCACGGGTGTGGTGCATGAGCCGACTGAGGCGTCGATGGTGCCGGACCCAACGCTGTCGATTGAAGCTGGCGCAATTCAAGCCTGGCCCGGTGCCTGGGCGGGTAAGAACTTTCACGACATTTTGCAAACCCTAGGCTATGACCTTGATAGCCCGTGGCAGGACCTGTCGAAGAAGGACAGGGACTGGATCCTGTTTACTGATGAGCGCCCTGTGGTAACCGTGAAGCCGGTTCGCGGCGCGGATCAGATTCAGCGAAATTACAAGGGGACGTGGCGTTCCGTGGCCTCCTATCTGACTACCACGTTGGCGGAGACGCAGTCGGATACGCTGCGCAAACGCGTGCTGTCCTACATGGAGTCGCGCGTGTGTGAGACCTGTGGCGGGCGGCGCCTAAACCCTGAGGCGCTAAAGGTGACGTATGCCGGGATGCCTATTGATCAGCTTGGCGCGTTGCCGCTTGACCGCGTCTATGAGGTGTTGGATGCGCAAACGCCGAAGGCAGGCTCGGCGGAGGATTTGCTGCTGAAGCAGATTCTGCCGGCGTTGCAGTCGGCGCTGGATTTGGGGCTTGCGCACTTGAGTCTGGACCGGCCTGCACGCACGTTGTCTGCTGGCGAGCTACAGCGCATTCGTTTGTCAGCGCAGCTGCGCAGCGGCCTGTTCGGTGTGGCGTATGTATTGGACGAGCCGTCCGCGGGACTACACCCTGCAGAGCGCGATGCGGTGCTCAACATTTGCCGCCGCTTCATTGCCGCTGGCAATTCGGTGCTGCTTGTAGAGCACGACATGAACCTCGTGGCCCAAACCGACTGGTTGGTCGATGTCGGCCCGCTCGCCGGTGAACGTGGCGGGGAGGTGGTCTACTCCGGTCCCACCAGCGACTACAGCGGCGATGCCCCCACCGCCCGTGCTCTTGCTAACAGGAGCCTTTTGCTTAACGACGCCCCACGTAACCCGCAAGGCACCCTCTCCCTGGAAGGGATCCGCGCACGCTCCATTGACGGCCTGGATGTGGAATTCGGCTTGGGCCAATTCACCGCGGTAGCTGGTGTGTCTGGCTCTGGTAAGTCCACGCTGGTCTCCACCGTGCTCGCAGGTGTGCTTCGCGCAGCGACCAACACAGCAAACTCGGCCACGGATGAAGATGGGGAAGGGGTGGATGAGGGTACATGGGGCGTCGATAAGCAAGAAGGCACCGACGCTGTCAACCGAATCGTGCAGATCACCCAAAAGCCGATTGGGCGCACGCCGCGCTCAACGCTGGCCACGTACACCAGTCTTTTCGACGCAGTACGCAAACTCTTCGCCGACACCGACGAAGCCAAGCGACGCGGATGGAGCGTGTCGCGGTTTTCCTACAACGTCAAGCAAGGCCAATGCCCAACCTGCGGGGGTGCGGGCAAGATCGAGGTGGAGTTGGTGTTCCTACCGGGTTCCTACACCACGTGCCCGGACTGCGGCGGCGCTCGCTACAACGACGAGACCCTCGAAGTGACCTGGCAGGGGATGACCATCGCCCAGGTGCTGGACCTGACCGTTGATGAGGCGGCCGAGGTATTTGCAGACGAGCCGAAGATCCTGCGTGCAGTAGAAACGCTGCAGGCAGTGGGCTTGGGATATCTCCGCTTGGGTCAGGGTGCGCCGGAGCTTTCCGGCGGCGAGGCGCAACGCATCAAGCTGGCAACCGAGCTGCAGCGCGCGCGAAACTCGCGGCGCGGCCACACCGTGTACCTGCTGGATGAGCCGACAACTGGCCTGCACCCGGCCGACGTTGCACTGCTGGTGGCAGAGCTCAACAGCCTTGTTGATGCCGGGCAGACCGTGATCGTGGTTGAACATGATCTTTCGGTAATCGCGCAGGCAGACCGCGTGATTGAGATGGGCCCAGGTGCGGGTGCCGAAGGCGGTCGAGTGATTGCGGACGGCACGCCGGCTGAGCTTGCGTTATGCGACACCGCGACGGGGCGGGTGCTTGCGCAGCGCATGGGGTAGTTGCGTAAAAAATTCTGCGAAATACGTGAAATGTTGCGTAGCTCACTGTACGGTGCGAGTTGTTATTGTCCCATCAACCAAAGGAACTTCGAATGCGTACTCGCACTCTCGCCGCGACCTTCCTGGCCACTTCCCTCATTCTGACTGGCTGCTCTGACACCGGCAGCAGCACTGGCGGTTCCGCAGACTCGAACGCAGCGGGCGAAGCCAACGTTGACTTCGTAACCATCGCAACCGGCGGCACCTCCGGCCCGTACTACCAGATCGGCGCGACCATGTCGCAGATTCTGAACCGCGAGCTGGGCGCAGATTCGTCCGTGCAGGCCACCGGTGCGTCGGTAGAGAATGTGCAGCTGCTGTTGGACGGCAACGCTGAGGTTGCCTTCGCCATGGGCGACGCAACCCGTCAGGCAATTGAGGGCACCGGCCCGTTCGAGGGCAAGGGCGGCGCATCTGACCTGAAGGCCATTACCGCCCTGTACCCGAACTACGTGCAGATTGTGACCACCGCTGGCTCTGGCATCCAGTCGGTGGAGGACCTGAAGGGGAAGCGCGTTGGCGTGGGCGACAAGAACTCCGGTGTGGAGCTCAACGCCCAGATGATCCTTGAGGCCTATGGCATGAGCTACGAGGACATCAGCGAGGACTTCCTGTCCTACGCAGACTCCATCGACCAGATGAAGAACGGCCAGATTGACGCTGCGTTTGTTACCTCCGGTTTGCCGAACTCCTCCGTGATGGACTTGGCAACCACCGCTGACGTGGTTGTTATCCCGATCGAGGGCGCGGGCTTTGAGGCGCTGCAGGCAAAGTATCCGTTCTTTGACAATGCACCGATCCCTGGTGGCACCTACGACCAGGAAGAGGATGTCATGACCGCGGCCATTACCAACCAGCTGCTGGTGTCCCCGCACCTGTCCGATGATGAGGTGTACGCGATCACCAAGGCACTGTTTGAGAATCTCGATGAGATTCAGGGTGCGCACAACGCTGCCAAGAAGATCACCCTTGACTCTGTCGAGGATGGTCTGGCAACTGAGCTGCACCCGGGTGCGCGCCGTTACTTCGAGGAGGTTGGCGCACTCTAAGTAGTGTGTCCTGCTTGTGGCCAGTTTTCGGCGTAGCGTTTTTGCCGCAGTTACCGCACTCGTTGTGGTGATTGCGGCGCTCGCTTTCCTTGGGACGCAACTGCGTGAGCCCCACTTGGTTGTCTCTGACCAGAAAAGTGGGGCGACGTTGTTCGACGCTCCCGTTGCTGAGGTTTCCTCAATGGAACTGGCGTGGATCCACTCCATTGAGAAAACGCCGTGGCGGGAACGTTACGAGATTGGCCGCGATGGTCTGCAGCTGACAGATGTGTATTTGAAGTCTTACGGCGCAGGCGCCCCGACGGATATCGGTGGAACCACCACTGTTGAAAACGGCGAGGTTCACATTGCTGATCTTCACCACCAATACAAGGAAGTGACCTGGGTGCACTCCCAGGCAACGCACCACACCTTGACCGTGTCATACACAGATGCACGAGCCCCGTTTGTTCTTACAGATGACCTCCCGGAGCGGGTGTTTCTCAAGGCAACGGTTGAGCGACGCTAACAATTCAATGAAAAGGCAATTCCATGTCAACGAAGATCACTAATCCCAACGATGGGAAAAATACTGACACTGTTGATGTGAAGCCGGATGCTCAGGCGATTCTGGAAGAGTTTGACCGTGAGTCACGCCAGCGCAGCTTCACGTCCCGCCCGCTAGCTATCGGGCTGACCATCTTCGCAGTGGTTGTGTCGCTGTACCACATGTACACGGCATACTTTGGCACCCCTCCGGTACTGATCCACCGCTCAATACACGTTGCCATGATCCTGGCGCTTGCGTTCGCCATGTACCCGCCGGTGAAGAAGGCATCTCGAACCAAGATCCCGTTCTATGACGTGATCTTGATCCTGCTGTCTATCTCCACCGCGGTGTATGTGTACTTGAACTATGACGACATTGTGCGCCGCGCGGGTGTTGCCACCATGTGGGACGTCATCATGGCGGCAGTGTTGGTGCTGCTTGTGCTTGAGGCAGCACGGCGTATCTCTGGGTGGGCGCTACCGATCCTGGGCGTGCTGTTCGTGCTCTATGCGGTGTTCGGCCGCGAGATCCCCGGCATGTTCCGCCACCGCGGGTACAGCTGGGATGCCACGTTTAACTTCCTCTACCTGACCACCGAGGGCATTTACGGCACCGCTATCGGTGTGGCTGCGTCCTACATCTTCCTGTTCGTCCTGTTCGGTGCGGTGCTGCAGAAGTCGGGCATGGGCCAGTTCTTCAACGACATTGCGCTAGCGCTGGCAGGCCAGTCTCGTGGCGGCCCGGCAAAGGTGGCGGTTGTTGCCTCCGGCTTCCTTGGCTCCATCAACGGTGCTGCGGTGGCAAACGTTGTGACCACCGGTGCGTTTACCATTCCGCTGATGAAGCGTGTTGGCTACAAGCCAGTGTTTGCCGGTGCGGTTGAGGCTTCTGCGTCCGTGGGTGGTCAGATCCTGCCGCCGATTATGGGTGCGGCGGCCTTCATCATGGCGGAAACCCTTGGCATGCCGTACCGCGACATTGCTATCGCGGCACTGATTCCAGCGCTGTTGTACTACCTCGGCGTGATCGCCCAGGTGCACTTGCGCGCCACCCGCGATGGCCTGAAAGGTATTTCTCGTGAGAACCTGCCAGCCGTTGGCGAGGTGCTCAAAGAGCGCGGCCACCTGATGATTCCGCTGCTGTTTTTGATCTACATGCTGTTCTTCACCGGCCGCACTATCTTGCTGTCCGCGCTGCTGACCATCTTGGTCACGGCCGTGGTTGCGCAGCTGCGCAAGACCACCCGCATGAGCATCCAGGACATGATTGACGCACTTGCAGACGGCGCGAAGACCTCCGTGTCTGTGTCCATCGCCTGTGCGGCTGTCGGCGTGATCGTGGGTGTGGTGACGCTCACCGGCTTCGGCGTGAAGCTGGCAAACGCCATTGTGACCATTGGTGCAGGCAACCTGCTGTTCTCTCTGATCCTGACCATGATCGCCTGCATCATCCTCGGCATGGGCCTACCGTCCATTCCGACCTACATCATCACCGCCACCATGGCGGCACCGGCTCTGGGTCAGCTGGGTGTGGAGCCGTTGGTTGCGCACCTGTTCGTGTTCTACTTCGGCCTGTTTGCAAACATCACCCCGCCGGTGGCGCTTGCATCCTTTGCCGCAGCAGGCCTGTCGGGTGCGGATCCGGTCAAGACTGGTTTCCAGTCCATGCGCCTTTCACTTGCCGGCTACATCATTCCGTTCATCTTCGTGTTCAACCCGGCGATGCTGCTGCAAGACGTCACCGCTGGCCAGGCAATCCTGGTTGCGATTACCGGCACCGTTGGCGTGCTTCTGCTTTCGGTTGCCGTTGAGGGCCATTTCATGGTCAACGCCAACCCGATTGTGCGTGTTTTGTTCGCCGCGGCGGCGCTGACGATGATGGCGCCCGACCTGATGACCGACGCAATCGGCCTTGGCATTGCAGTCGTTGCCATTGCTATTCAGTGTGTCGCTGCGAAGAAGCAGGACATGCTTTCCATCAGGAATATTTAGCGGAACTGATTCCACCACCACGCCTGCCACTCGGCCACATCCGGGTGTGCCGGTGGGGTGGTGGTTGTCGTTTCGGTGCATAGTTGGTCAACCGGGCTGATTCCGTGCAGTGAATTACAAAACCACAGGGGGTGGGTGGTTGCGTGCTCCAGCGTCAACGGCCGACTGATCACTCGCTTCCCAAGCTGCTTTGCACGGGTAGTGATCTGATGCAGAGTCACGCTGGGAAGTTTGGTTCCCTCCGGCACCACCAGCGCATCTCCGTCGAAGGAAAGCAACGCGCCGGTAGTGGTTTCAAGCAGAGCACCTTGCGTATCCACGATCACCACATCATCCGTCCCCGCAACCCCAAAGCGGCTGCGGTGGGTGCGAAACGCACTGAAGTCGGGGCCTTTGACTTCAGGCTGGGTGCGTGGGTCGGGAGCTTGCACATACGTAAGGTTCGTGGTGGGGCGTGGGGGTGGGGCAACGCGGACGTCCAGAAGCAAAAGACCCTGAGAAAGGGCGATGCGGGGGAAGAACTCCCCGTGGGAGAGCAGCGGCAGCATCGCGTCGACAAACCCTGCCGGTAGCGGGCCGGCGCTCCGGCTGAAGCGGACGAGATGCAGGTCCAGACCGTTGGTGCGGCCGTTGATATGCCGCCAAGAATCCGCAACGTCGATGGGGCCGTCGGGGAAGTCACGGGGGATAAACTCGCCGTGCCAGGCGTACTTGGCAGGATAGCTAGTCATTCCACGCCCCCAACACAGCCTGGGCTTTCAGGTTGCGCTCTGCCAGCTCGGCTTTCGGGTCTGAATCCAGCACAATCGCTCCGCCGGCGCCCACCGTCAGTTCGTTTCCTTGACGAACTGCAGTGCGGATAACCACTGAGAGATCCGCCTGTCCGTCATATCCCATATAACCCAACACGCCCGAGTAGACGCCGCGCGGGCCATCCTCCAGCTGGTCGATGATCTCGCATGTGCGCAGCTTCGGCGCACCGGTCATGGAGCCGGGTGGGAAGGTGGCACGTATGGCGCTGATAAGCGAAGCACCCGGCTGCAACTGACCGGTGATGGTGGAAACTAGCTGGTGCACGGTGGCGTAGCTTTCCACCTGCATGAGTTTTGGCACAGTGACGGTGCCGGGCGTGCACACGCGCGAGAGGTCATTGCGCAGCAAATCTACGATCATGAGGTTTTCAGCCCGCGTCTTCGGGTCCCTGGTGAGCTCCGCCGGATCCTGGTCGGCGGCGATCGTGCCCTTGATCGGCTTGGCCTCAACGGTGTTACCGCGCACGGTGAGGAAACGCTCAGGCGACGCGCTGCAAACCTCCACGCCGTCGAAGCACAGATGCGCGGCGTAGGGCGCCGGGTTGTGCGCCCGCAAATCTGCGTAGATATCGCCTTCGGCGTGCGCCGTGATGGTGTCCGTCAGGCACACCTCGTAGCTCTCGCCGGCGTGGAGAAGCTCCTGGGCTCGGGCGATGCGCGCTTCGTAGTCATCCGTGCGCCACGTGCCGGTACTGACGCTGGCTGGGGCTTGTTCCGGAGGTGTAGCAGACGGTGTAGCAGTGAGCGCGCTGTGGAGGCGGCTGAGGAGGCTGTCCGTCTCGGGGCCCTCAAGGCTACACAGGTGCGCGGTTTCCTCCTGGTGGTCGTACACAATGAAGGACTGCGGCCGTACAAAGAACGCATCCGGGTACGGGGAGCGGTGACGCAGCGTGATCGGCATGGTCAGCTGCGCACACTCGTACCCCAGATAGCCGATCATGCCGCCGGTAAACGGGAGGTCTGGGGCGTTGACAATCGGCGTGGCCAGTTCACGCTCCAGGGTCTCCAGGATGTCCGGGCCTTCGGCGTCGCCTACGGAATAGGTAAAGGTGCGCGAGAGCGGACCTTTGGCGTCTCCAATGATGCTGTAGCGTCCGCGTGGGTCGGCGGAGTCGAGGAAGAAGGCGTTATGGGTGCCGCAGTTACGAAGAGCCCGAAACACCCGCTGACAGTCAATCTTTCCGGGCACCGTTTTGTGCACCAAGCGCCAACCACCAAGGAAGTTTCGCATGAGCTGGTGGCCATGCTGCGACAACACCGACTCCGGGTGAAACTGCACGCCCCAATGCTCAAGACCGTCAATCTTCAGCGCCTGCACAACGCCATCTTCACTCCGCGCATGAACAGTGACACCCTGGGGGTTTTCTACATGCAGCGAGTGGTACCGCACCGCCTGGAAATCCTGCGGGATCCCTTTGAAAATGCCCTCGCCCGAGTGGTGAATCGTGGAGACGAAACCATGACGAGGCTCCGGCGCACGGGTCACAGAAGAACCGGCGAGCAGCGCCAGCCCCTGATGGCCCAAACAGACACCGATCAGAGGGACATTGGCGTGCGCGGCGGCCTCGATGACGCGCCGGGAAGCTCCGAAGTCCTCCTCTTTGCTCGGAGTACCTGGTCCCGGGGAGATAACCACATGGCTGAACTCGCCCGCGCGGATACGATCCGGCAGATCATGCGCCTCACCAGCGGGCACAACCTCAGGCGCAAACCCGGCTACCTCCGCAATCAGGTGTGCGAGGTTAAACGTGTAGGAATCGTAGTTATCAACCAGCAGAATCATCGCAAGGGAATGCTACCCCCACAAAACACCAAACCCCGGACAGCACCGGAAGCGTCGTGCTCCGTGGTGCTGCCCGGGGTCAGAAACCCGTGTTAGGAAACCCGGCTACTTAGCAATCGGGGTGGGTGTGATGTCCCAGACTTCCTCCGCGTAGTCGCGGATGGTGCGGTCCGAGGAGAAGCGGCCGGATTCACAAATGTTGATCCAGCACTTGCGTGCCCAATCCTCAGGGTCTGCGTAGTAGTCAGCAGCCATGCGGTCGCGGGTCTCGCGGTAAGAGGCGTAGTCACCGAGGACGTAGTAAACATCCGGGTCGTCGAAACCGAAGCCATCCAGAAGCGACTGCTTCAGATCGTGGAACAAGCCGGTGCCCTGGTCATCCAACGTGCCGTTGGTCAGTGCGTCCAGAACGCGCATAAGCCCCGGGGTCTCCTGTGCTGCCTGGCGCGGGTCGTAGGTGCGCTTGAGCTCCGGCAGCTCTTCTTCCAGAGCGCCGAAGATGTAGGCGTTTTCCTGACCAACCGCATCCACAATCTCAACGTTGGCGCCGTCCATGGTGCCAAGCGTGAGCGCGCCGTTCATCATGAACTTCATGTTGGACGTACCGGAAGCTTCCTTGCCAGCCATGGAGATCTGCTCGGAAACATCCGAGGCCGGGATGATGCGCTCTGCGGGGGAAACGTTGTAGTTTTCCACGAACACCACGCGGATGATCTTGGACACCTCAGGGTCATTGTTCACCAGCTCACCGATGGTGTTGATGAGCTTGATAATGCCCTTGGCCAGCACGTAGCCCGGTGCGGCCTTCGCGCCGAAGATGAAGGTGCGCTTCGGAATGTCACGCTCACCGTCTTCCTTGATGCGGAAGTACAGGTCCAGCACGTACAGGGCGTTCATCAGCTGACGCTTGTACTCGTGCAGACGCTTGATCTGGGTATCAAAGACGGAATCCGGATCAATCTCAACACCCTGGCGGTCCATGATCCATGCGGCGAAGTCCTGCTTGTTGGCAGCCTTGATCTCACGAAGCTCGCGCAGCACCTCCGGGTTATCAGCGTAAGTGCGCAGCTCCTTGAGCTTGGACAGGTCGGTTACCCAGTCATCATTACCAGCCAGTCGATCAAGCAGCGCGGACAGGCGCGGGTTGCACATGCGCAGCCAGCGACGCGGGGTCACGCCGTTGGTCTTGTTGTTGAAGCGCTCCGGATACAGGTCGTGCCAGTAGCCCAAGGTGTCGCGCTTAATAATTTCGGTGTGGATCGCAGCCACGCCGTTGACAGAGTAGGAGGCGTAGCAGGCAATCCACGCCATGTGCACCATGCCGTCGTGCACCGGGGAGTAGCGGTGTGCCAGCTCCGGGCCGATGCCCTTTTCCTCCATGTCGAGGCGGTAGCGGCGGTCAATCTCCTGCACAATCTCCCAGATGCGCCAGAACAGCTGCTTGAAGATGGACTCTTCCCAGGTCTCCAGCGCTTCCTGCAGCACCGTGTGGTTGGTGTAGGCGAACGTCTTGGTGGTGACCTCCCAGGCGTCCTCCCAAGACATATCGTGCTCGTCCAAAAGCAGGCGCATCAGCTCAGGGATAGCCAACACCGGGTGAGTGTCATTGAGCTGAATCGAGTTGTACTTGTGGAAGTCACGCAGGTCATCACCGTGGTGGGCAACGTAATTGTCCACCAGCTCCTGCAGCGACGCGGAGCAGAAGAAGTACTGTTGGCGCACGCGCAGCAGCTTGCCCGCGTAGGAGGAGTCGTTCGGGTACAGCACACGCGTGATGTCATGGACAGCCTCGCGCTCCAGAATTGCGTCGGTGAAGCGCTGGGAGGAAAACGCGTCGTAGTCGAACTCGTGCATCGGTGCAGCGTCCCAAAGCCGCAAGGTACCCACGTTGTCCGTGCCGTAGCCGGTGATCGGCATGTCATAGGGGATGGCACGAACCTGCATGTCATCAAACTTCACAAAACGCTGCTGCGTGCCGCGCTGGATGATGAACGGGTAGAAGGACTCCTTCCAAGCATCCGGGTGTTCCTTCTGGAAGCCGTCCACGAACTCCTGGCGGAACAGGCCGTAGCGGTACAGCAAGCCGTAGCCGGTCAGCGGGTAGTCCTGCGTCACGGCGGAATCTAGGAAGCAGGCTGCCAGACGGCCCAGGCCACCGTTACCAAGTGCTGCGTCGTGCTCGGCCTCCAATACGTCTGAAAGCTCGTGGCCCATGGAACGAGTCAGTTCCTGGGCTTCCTCAACAAGACCCAGGTTGGTCAGGTTGTTCAGCAGTGCGCGGCCCTGCAGAAACTCTGCAGAGAAGTACGAGGCCTGACGGCCTGCGGCGTAGGTTTCGCGCGTGGCCTCCCAGTTCTCTGCAATCTGCTCCACCACGGCGGCGGAAAGACCAGTCCAGAACTTCTTCACCGTCGAGGTCTCCGGCGCGCGGCCGGAGAAGCTCTTAACGTGGCCCGCGAGAGAATCTTGAAGCGCAGGCTGAGATGCGTGCGTATTCGCTTGAGTGCTCATGGCTCCCAAGCCTACCGGCGTCACACGATTTACTCAGCGTTGCTCCGCGCCGGTACCCAGAACGCTCAACACAGCGACCAAACCAGCCTCCGTGGCGGAGCGGATTGTTGGCTCGTAATCCGGCAAAAACGTCGGCATGTGATTGACCGGAATGTTGCCTCGGCGGAAGTCTGCTTCAGGCGTGCAGCCGACCAGCCAGAAGAAGTAAGGCACATCAAACGCGGCGGGGATCGCTGGGAAATCCTCCGACACGGTCTTCGGGTCCGCGGTCACAGAGCGCGGTCCGAAGTGGGCATCTAGGAGGGGGCGAATGGAGGAGAACACCGTGGCGTCATTAGTCAACAGCTCCCCATGGGCGAAATAGGAGATCGTCGGCTGTGCATCAATACCGGAGGCAATCACTTCGGCGCGCACCACGCGCTCAATTGCGGCGTAGACGCGGGCCTTGACCTCGTCGGAATAGAAGCGGCAGTTCAGCACCAGCTCCGCGGAGCCCGGGATGATGTTGTTCGTGCTGCCGGCGTGCATGGATGCGACGGTGACCACGGCGAAATCAGCCGGGTTTACCTCCCGGCCAACGATGGCCTGCAGGCGGGTGATGATCATCGCGGCGGTAAACGTCGGGTCGATCGACTCGTGCGGCATGGAGCCGTGCGCGCTGCGGCCAGGGATGGTGATGCGGATGGAGTCACACGCGGCGAACTGTGGGCCGGGTTTGCTCATCACCTCGCCGGCCAACCCTGGCATGACGTGCTGGGCAAAGCAGATGTCAGGGGCAGGGATTTTCTCGCGCAGTCCGTCAGCCACCATCGCCGCAGCGCCCTCACCGGTTTCCTCCGCCGGCTGGAACAGTGCCACAAACGTGCCGGACCAGTGCTCCCGAGCCCGGTCCAACATGTCGCACATGCTCAAAAGCGCAGTGGTGTGAATATCGTGGCCGCAGGCGTGCATTGCGCCGTTGGTGGAGGCGTACGGCACGCCGGTTTCCTCCACAACCGGAAGCGCATCAAAATCCGCGCGGTGCAACACCACCTTGCCCGGCCCGTTTTCAAACACGGCGCAAATGCCGGTGCCGCCGATGGGAGTGATCACGCGGCAGTCGAAGCGCGTGAGCTCCTCTACTATTCGGCGCTGCGTTTCCACCTCCCGCATCGCAAGTTCCGGGTGCATGTGCATCCACTCGTAGACATCGCGCTGCCAGGCAGCGTCTATGGGGTACTCACGGATCAGGTTGGAAACGGTGCGGGCAAAATCGGCCACTTGTTATTCACTCCCTTTCAGCATTGGGTTGTATTTCAGCACGTTGCGCTCCACCCCGCACTCAGCGGCTATGCGGATGCCCGGCGCGATCGCGCCTTGATCACGCAGGCGGTACAGGTTGGTCACCAGCCGGTCGCGCACGTCAAAGGGTGAAAGCGTGTTGACGTAGATCTTTGTCCCGCCCTCAAAACCTGCCACTGTGGACAGGCGCCATTTCAGATTCACGCGCCACGGCATGGGCACATCTAGGTCCACTGGGCGGTAGTGCCACTCCTCGTTGCAGGCAACATCCGGGCCGGTTGCGGCGTGGATTGCGTGGAGAAGGTCAGAAAAGCCACGCACCTCCTCGTCGCTTTGCAGCCACGGCTCGCACGTTGCGGACTTGGAGTACACGCTGGCGGTGGGGTAGCGGTGGCCAATACCGGCGACAACAACGGCGTAGTCATTTTCCGCAATCACCAAGTTGTGCTGTTGGGCGAAGTTCACGCCAACCTCGTTGTATAGGTTCAGGTTCTGGCGCAGTTTCGCAATCTCCAGATCGGCGTTCACGCCGCGCTCATCGATTGCCACCAGCTGCTTGTGCAGGTGTTCAAAGCTTGCGCCGGCGGCGGCCAGCCAGTTCTGGAACACCACTACGTATGGGCTGTAGGGGTTGGATGCTAAGAGGTTACGCAAAGCGTCGATAGTAAAAGCGATAAACGCGTGGTGCTCCTTAGGCGTGAGGGTTCCGGAGCTGGCGAGTTGGGAGTCATCGCTGGCGCCGTCGATAAAGTGCCTTCGGGCAATGATCACGTCATGGCCGCCGCCGAAGTAGGCGGGAACAATGGCCTGAAGCTCCTCCTCAGTTGGGTCGGTGCTCATGCCGGAGGCAGCTAGGCGAGTGCGAGCGATGGCGTACACGTGCTCACGGCCTGCATGGTCCGCCAGGTAGGCCTCCATGTGGGCGCGGCGATCCGCGGCCATTTCGTAGCCATAGTTTTGTGCCCAGTAGTCATAGGAGACGATCTCAAAGAGGTTGGGCACACGGCGAAACTCCGCCTGCGTTGTCTCCAGCTGATCCGGGAACTGATCCCGAAGAATCTCCCAACCACCTGCCGTGCGTACCATCCGTGACTTCTCCGGCGGGGTAGCTAGCAGACGCGCCTGGCAGAAATTACAGGTATCCACATGCGCGTTCGGACCCAACGGCTCCGGGTCCGTCTTACGCGCACTCAGCGGCCGGTTGCCGCGCCCAGGCACTGTCCACACCTGCGTGCCGGTAAACGGGCTGAACTGTTTCACCGTGCCGTCAGCCATGGTGGACAACGCGGATCTGGCTGAAGAGAGAGGGAAAGGCATGCCTTGCACACTACTCGCGCTAGCCTTGGCTCCATGCCGAAGATTCGTTTCGATGTCCTCGTTCCGCCCGCATACGCCCCCGAAATCGGAGCAGCATTCAGCCGAGCACTCGACATCCTGGTGCGCCGGGAGATGCTCACCGCCGCCACAGTGGTTGAAGAGGGCATCGTGCTTATCGACGCCGCGTCGCACACCCAACTTGCCGCCACCTACGAAACCGACCGTGGCGTAAGCGCCGAAGAGGACGGCGCCGAGGTCCACCGCTACCTCATCGATGCGGAAGGCGCCGACAGCTACAACCGCCTTGCCATGGGGCTATCACGCATCCTGACGCCCAAAGCCACACTGCCGGATGACCCGGCAGCACTCGAACAGCAAGATCAGTTCGAAGTGCCGTCCGTCTACCCCTGGATGGTGGAGATATTGAGGTAAGCCACGGCGATCTCACGGCCAGCCTGGATCAGCTGCTCGCGCACATCAGTGCTGTCTGACAGTGTGACCGCGATCGGATCTACGCCCGCCATCTTCGGCACTTCGGCGTTAAATGCTCCCGCAGCAATGGCAACAACCGCTTGCGGATTGTGCTCCGCCACCAAATCGCACAGCGTGCCAACCACCTTGCCAGTGGCGGTCTGGGAATCAAACGCGCCCTCGCCCGTAATCACCAACGAAGCGTCCTGCAACGCATCCACCACACCATTGGCTTGCGCAACTACGCGCGCGCCGGGCTGGATGCTCACGTGCTCGGTATTGCCGTGCAGCAGGGTGGACAGCCAGGTAATGCCAATGCCCACGCCACCAGCTGCACCAAGGCCCGGGGTGTTGGGGTCAATACCCGCAACGTCACACAGGGTGGCAAGACCTTCGTCCAACACGGCGACGTCTGCAGGCGAAGCTCCCTTCTGCGGGCCGAACACGGCTGCCGCACCGTCGGCGCCACACGCGGGTGCCGACGTGTCTGTCAGCAGCACCCATTCCACCGCGCCGGCGGGGATGTTCACCTTGGCAGTATCCAGATCAGCGATTTCACGCAGATGTCCGCCACCCGGGGAGAGCTGGTATCCAGCGGCGTTTAGCGGGTTCGCGCCAAGGGCGACCAAAATACCCGTGCCACCATCAACGGTGGCCGATCCCCCCAGTCCGAGCACGATGCGGGTCGCGCCGCGCGTCTGGGCGTCTGCAATCAGCACGCCAGTGCCATAGGTATCTCCAGTCATCACCACCGGGGAATCAGCCACGGCCGGCAGGCCGGAAGCAGCAGCGACATCGATAAACGCAGTAGTTGTTGCAGCGTCATATGTGTAGGTCGCCTCAGTCAGGCGGCCAGCCGCATCCGTGGTGGGCAAGGTAATGCGTTCGCCTTCAAACAACGTGGAAGTGCCTTCACCGCCGTCTGCCATCGGGGCGAGCAAAACCTCTGCGTCCCGAATAATCTCGCGGACACCCTCGCCCAGCCACTGTGCGGCATCTTCCGCGCTAGCCGTGCCTTTGAACGCATCGGGAGCAATGACAACGCTGGCGCTGCGTTCCTCCTCAACAGGAGCGCTTGGGCGGGAAGAAGTGGTGAAGCTCATATTCCTTGTAACCTCAAAAATGAAAAAAATGTGTGTGAGTGAACAATATAGGGCTAAAGTTTATCGCGGCACGGTGTAAAGACATCCCGGCTTGAGGTACAACCCGCCGCCGTATGAGCCTGCTGCAAAGTTGAGAACTGAGATTATGGAGGTTGCCCGAAATGAGTGCAATTGATCAAGAGGTAGCTGGCTATTACGACAAACTGCTGAAGCGCAACGCAGGTGAACCGGAGTTCCACCAGGCTGTTGCAGAGGTGCTGGACTCGTTGAAGATTGTCCTGGAGAAGGACCCGCACTACGCAGATTATGGCCTGATCGAGCGCCTGTGTGAGCCAGAGCGCCAGATCATCTTCCGCGTGCCGTGGATGGATGACAACAACAACATTCGCGTCAACCGCGGTTTCCGCGTCCAGTTCAACTCCGCACTGGGCCCGTACAAGGGTGGCCTTCGCTTCCACCCAAGCGTGAACCTGGGCGTGATTAAGTTCCTGGGCTTCGAGCAGATCTTTAAAAACTCCCTGACCGGCCTGCCCATTGGCGGCGGCAAGGGTGGCTCGGACTTTGACCCGAAGGGTAAGTCCGAGGGCGAAATCATGCGTTTCTGCCAGTCCTTTATGACGGAGCTGTGGCGCCACATCGGTGAGTACCGCGACGTACCGGCAGGCGATATCGGTGTTGGCGGCCGTGAGATCGGCTTCCTGTTCGGCCAGTACCGCCGCCTGGTCAACCAGCACGAGTCCGGCGTGCTCACCGGCAAGGGCTTGACCTGGGGCGGTTCCCTGGCACGTACGGAGGCAACCGGCTACGGCACGGTGTACTTCACCAACGAAATGCTCAAGGCTAAGGGCGAGTCGCTCGACGGTGCGCGCGTGATCGTGTCCGGCTCCGGCAACGTGGCTATCTACGCCATTGCCAAGGCCCAGGAGCTGGGCGCAACCGTGGTCGGTTTTTCCGACTCCTCCGGTTGGGTAGAAACCCCGAACGGTGTGGACGTTGAGCTGCTGCGTGACGTCAAGGAACGCCGCCGCGAGCGCGTTTCCGCCTACGTTGAAGGCGCAACGGGTGCCACCTACCACGAGGACGGTTCCATCTGGGACCTCAAGGCAGATGTGGCACTGCCGTGTGCAACGCAGAACGAGCTGAACGCTGACCACGCACGCACCCTGATTGCCAACGGTGTGCGCTACGTGGCAGAAGGTGCGAACATGCCGTCCACCGCTGATGCCGTTGAGGTCTTCCGTGAGGCAAAGATCAGCTTCGGTCCGGGCAAGGCAGCCAACGCCGGTGGTGTGGCTACCTCCGCACTGGAGATGCAGCAGAACGCATCGCGCGATTCCTGGAGCTTCGATTACACGGATGAGCGCCTGCACAAGATCATGTCCAACATTTTCAAGGTGACAAAGAACACCGCTGCTGAATATGGCCGTGAGGGCGACTACGTTGTGGGCGCCAACATTGCGGGCTTTACCAAGGTGGCTGACGCCATGTTGGCGCAGGGCGTGATCTAGCGTCTGATCTAGGGCGGTTTGTGGGGGCAACGGAGCGTCGTAAAGCAAAATGCTCCGTTTGCGCCGTAGTGTTTGAGGCATGTACCGCGTTTTTGAAGCTCTCGATGAACTTGTCCAAACGGTGGAGCAAGCCTACGGCGTGCCCATGACGTCGAACTGCATGGTGCCGCGCAACGAGATGCTGGCACTTCTGGATGATTTGCGTAACGCGCTTCCAGAAGAGCTAGATGATGCTCAGGACGTACTGGACAAGCAGGACGAGATCCTGCGCGGCGCTCAAGAGCGCGCTGATGACCTGGTATACGGGGCAGAAGATGAGGCGCGCAGGCTTGTAGACGATGCGCATGCAAAGTATGACTCCATGCTGGCTGATGCGCAGGAGCAGGCCACTATGCTGGTGTCCAACGCGGAAAATGACGCTAACGCGCTGGTAGGGCGGGCTCGTGAGGAGGCGGATACCACCGTCGGCCGTGCGCGCGAGGAAGCCGATCGCTTGGTTGAGTCCGGTAACCAGGAATACCAGCGCAGCGTTGATGAAGGCCTCGCCCAGCAGCAGCGTCTGGTCTCAGAATCCGAGGTCATGCAGCGTGCAGATGAAGAGGCACGCCGCCTAGTGGAGCAGGCCAACGTGGAATCGTCCCGCCTGCGCTCTGAGTGCGACAGCTACGTGGATGCGAAGTTGGCGGAGTTTGAAGAGTCCCTGTCTTCGGTACTGCGAACGGTCAGCTCGGATCGTTCCGCATTGCGTCGCGGCGCTGGAGTGTCTGGTGCGCAGCGAGTTGATGCTGGTCACGAGCAGCCTGAGCGTTACCCAGCGCGTGAGAGGACGCGTCGCCCGCGCACCAACTAGTGTGTAAGGCGTTATGTCTGAAAATCCCTTCATCATTAATGTTGCTGACGCCCTGTATGGCGACGGCATGCCGGTTACGGTGACCCAGACTGGGCCGTCGCCGTCGCGTATTGGTCCGGAAATGATTGCTATCCCCGAAGGGGAAACCGTCACGGTGGAGGCCACGGTAATTCCGCTCGGCTCGGGCGTGATGGTTGATGCCACCGCTACCGCAACCTTGACAGGGCAGTGCGTGCGTTGCTTGAAAACGCTGAACCCGACGGAAAGCATCCGGATTGAGCAGGTGTTTTCTACCAGCGATGCGTTCATTACTGGAGACGCAGAGGTGGATGAAGACACGGGCTCTGGCAATGAAATCAAGTCTGTTGTGGACGACAACGTCGATCTGGAGCAGGCCTTTATCGATGAGGCCGGGTTGAGCTGGCCGTTTAACCCGACGTGTGAGCCGGAGTGCGACCACGACTCTGATGTCCCTGCACCGGATGGTGTTTCGGGCGAGGAGCAGGAGCGAGTGGATCCACGCTGGGCTGGTTTGGAGAAGTTCCTGTGAGCCGGTCTCGCAAGAAGCGGGTAAGTGGTGAGGAAGCGTGGCAGCTGGCCTATGATGCGGTGGATCACACCCCACTGATCGAGGCGCTTGGCTTGCCGCTGTCAGATGAGGCGCTGAAGTTGGCGCTGACGCACCGTTCGTTTGCTAATGAAAATGATCACTTGCCAAACAATGAGCGTTTGGAGTTTTTGGGTGATGCGGTTCTCGGCCTGTCTGTGGCCACCAAGCTTTTTGAGCTGTACCCGACCCGTCCGGAGTCTGAGCTTTCCCCGATGCGTGCGGCGATTGTGTCGCGCTACGGCCTTGCGGATGTAGCTCGTGAGATCAACCTTGGCCCGCATGTGATTATTGGCAAGGGCGAAGAGGTCACCGGTGGTAGGCAGAAGGAGTCCATCCTGGCCGATACCACCGAGGCACTCTTTGGCGCGCTGTACTTGGAGCATGGCTTTGAGCCGGCGCGTGATGTGGTGCTGCGTTTGTTTGATTCGAAGCTGCGCACCGCCACGGCAACGAGCCGTCACCATGATTGGAAGACTGATCTGCAGGTGCGTCTGGCGGAGTTGAAGCTGCCGGTAGCTGAGTATTCAGCGGTAGCGCACGGCCCGGAGCACAACCAAGTGTTTACAGCTGAGGTTCGTATAGACGGTGAGGTTCGCGGCACTGGCAAGGGCCCGAACAAGAAGCTGGCTGAACAAGAGGCTGCACACAAGGCGGTGCGCTACCTGCGCGACCACGTGTTTGAGGTGTAGCGTGCCAGAGCTGCCCGAGGTTGAGGTTGTTCGCCGCGGTTTAGATGAGCTTGCAGTTGGCCGCACGTTTGGTGCTGTTGAAGTGCTGCACCCGCGTGCGGTGCGCGGCAACACTGTGGATCTCACCCAGGTCTTGCCGGGGCTGAGCATTTCCGGCACCGGCAGGCGAGGGAAATTTTTGTGGCTTCTGCTTAACAACGGCCGCGCGTTACTCACCCACCTGCGCATGAGTGGACAAATGCTTGTGGGTGCTCCTGGGTTTACCCAAAGCCCGCACGTACGCATCCGGGCAGAGCTGCTTGCTCCCGGCCAGGAGCCCTTGGAGCTTGCGTTTGTGGATCAGCGCACGTTTGGGTTCTGGCAGTACGCCGAGCTAGTTGAAGGAATTCCGCGCCCAGCGCTGCATGTTGCGCCGGATCCGTTTGACCCCGCGTTTGATCTGCGTGAGGCGGCGCGCAACGTGCGGCGGAAGAATTCACCTGTGAAGTCGGTGCTGCTCAACCAGGAAGTGGTCAGCGGCATCGGGTCCATCTATGCCGATGAGGCGATGTGGGCGGCACGGATCAAACCGTGGCGCACTGCGCGCACCATGCGCCAGCGTGACGCAGAAGCCGTGCTTGAAGCCTCGCGTGATGTGATGGCGCAGTCGCTTGCCAGAGGTGGGACCAGCTTTGACGCCTTGTACGTGAACGTCAACGGTGAGTCCGGAAACTTCCTGCAGTCCCTTCACGCCTATGGGCGCGCAGGTGAGCTGTGTGCGCGCTGCGGCACCCCAATTGAGCGGGTAATGGTGGGGCAACGCTCGAGTTTTTTCTGCCCAAGTTGCCAAGTGCTCTAGATCACTCGCTAAACTGCCGCCTATGGATTCCGCCTTTTCTTTTGTAGACGGCACACTTAACGGCTTCATCTGGAGCCTGGTGCCATGGTTCCTTGTTGCGGCCGGTGTGTACTTCGGTCTGCGCACGTTGTTTGTGCAGTTCCGCCTGTTCCCGGCAATGCTGAAGGCTGTTGCAGAAACCCCGAAGGGGAAAGACCGTGAAGGTCGTGACCTGGATGAGGAATACGGCGGCCTGTCCGCGTTCAAGGCATTCACTATTTCTGCTGCCTCGCGTGTAGGCACCGGCAACATCGCAGGTGTGGCGCTGGCTATCTCGATCGGTGGCCCAGGTGCGGTGTTCTGGATGTGGATGCTGGCGTTGCTTGGTGGCGCGACCGCGTTTGTGGAGTCGACTCTGGCGCAGCTGTGGAAGACCAAGGATGCAGACGGCAACTACCACGGTGGCCCGGCGTATTACATGACGCGAGGGCTTGGTTGGCGCCCACTGGCTGTGTTGTTCTCCGTCTTCTTGGCCTTTACCTACGGCTTTGTCTACAACGCGATTCAGACCAACTCCATCGTGGAGGCTGTCGGCGGTTCCTTGAACAGTGACTCGATGCAGCTAAAGGCAATCGTTGCTGCCGTGATCGCAGTCTTGACCGCGTTGGTGATTTTCGGCGGTGTCACCCGTATTGCGTCGTGGACGCAGGTCATCGTGCCGTTCATGGCTGGTGCCTACATCTTGATGGGTGTTTGGGTGCTTGTGGTCAACATTACTGAGATCCCCGACATGTTTGCCATGATCGTGGGCCACGCGCTGGGTATCCGCCAGGTTGCTGGTGCTGGCGTGTGGTTGGCGTTTACGCAGGGTATGCGCCGTGGTTTGTTCTCTAACGAGGCCGGTATGGGGTCGGCGCCGAACGCTGCGGCAACGGCAACCGTGTCCCACCCGGTAAAGCAGGGCTTGGTGCAGACCCTCGGTGTGTACTTTGACACCCTGCTGGTCTGCTCCATTACCGCTTTTGTGGTGCTGCTCGGCCCAGCCGTGGACTACGGCATGGACGATATCCAGGGTGCTGCACTGACACAGTCCGCACTCGCCGACTCCGTGGGCGCGTGGGGCGCGCACGCTATCACGTTCATTCTGTTCTTCCTGGCGTTTAGCTCCGTGATTGGAAACTACTACCTTGCGCAGGCAAACCTGGAGTACCTCACCTCCTCCAAGACTGCGATGACGGTGTTTCGTCTCGTGGTCATCGGCTTTGTCATCTTCGGTGCGTTTGGCTCTGTGCCGCTGGTGTGGGCGCTGGGCGACACCATGGCAGGTCTGCTCGCGCTGTTTAACATCATCGCGATCATCCCGCTGGGTGGTGTGGCCATCAAGCTGCTGAAGAACTTCAACGAGCAGCGCTCCAAGGGTGTGGACCCGGTATTCCACCGTGACATGCTGCCGGAGATCAAAAATGTTGAGTTTTGGGATGGGTCCGACCCGGTGACCCGCCGTAGCGCCGAGGACCGCGTTGCCTTGCGCAAGGAAGGCAAGGATGCCTAAGACCCGCATGACGGCCCACGTCCGCGGACATGTCCAAGGCGTGGGTTTTCGCTGGTGGACGCGCTCGCGTGCGCTGGAGCTCGGCCTAGCTGGCTACGCCAAGAATCTTGTGGACGGACGTGTGGAGGTTGTGGCTGAGGGGGATGCGGTGGGCGTCGATAAGCTAAAAGCCCTGCTAGAGGAACAACCGAGTTCGGCGAACCGGCCGGGCCGCGTGGATGGGGTACAGGCTCAGTACAGTGAGCCGAAGGGGGCCACCGGATTCGAGGAGCGTTGATGGAAGCACAACAGTTCAAAGATGCGATGAGCCAGCTTGCGGCGGCGGTGACCATTGTGACCACCGGAACCGAAGAGGCACCGCATGGTACGACGGTGAGCGCGTTTATGTCGCTGTCGCTGGATCCGCCGATGGTGCTGGTGAGCCTGGATCAACGCTCTTCACTGTTGCAGCAGCTGACGGTGGGTGCACCGATTGGCATCAACGTCCTGTCCACGGAACAGGGCGATCTGGCTCGCCGCTTTGCGGACAAGAGCGTGGACAGGTTTGAAGGTGTGAGCTTTTCGGTTGTGGACGCCGCGCCGAAGCTTCCCTGCAACCACACCTGGGTCGCAGGTACCGTTAACCAACTGATCGCGGTCGGGGATCACGTGCTGGTTGTGGTGGACGTGGAAAACGCTGAAGTGAACTCCAACCAGCCGCTGCTGTACTGGCAGCGTGAGTTTGGCACGCACGGCACCATCGAGCCGGGAGACGTGCGCGCCCAGGCGGTCGAGCCGTAACCGACTGCTTGGCTACGGGTTTTAGGCCTGTTGGTTGTGCTGGGTGGCGGTGTTTGCTGGAGTGGCTTGTGCAAAGCTTAGGAAGACCTTTAGATGTGCGCCGGTAGCTCGGGCATAGCGCTGCAGCGTTGACAGCTGCGGGTCAGTTTCGCCGCGCTCCAGGTCAGAGATAGCTGACTGGGTTGTTCCCATAACTTCGGCGACGTCGCGCTGGGACATGCCGGCTTGTTTTCTGCCAGCTCGCAATGCGTCAGCAAGGCGCATCCGAGTTTCTGCGTCTTCCGCTGCCTCAGTGATGTCTGGGTCAGTGAATAATTCCTCGAAGTCGAATTCTTCGGAGTTGGAATCGCGGTATTGAGTGGTGTTCATAGTCGCCCCCTTGCAGCGTATCTGTCATAGCCGATATTACAGTAATGATCGGCGTGGGCCGATATCTGACCGTGATTAGTTTCTATTCCGCCAGTTTTTAAGTCGCTGCTCAGCCTTCTGGAGTTCGGTCTTAGGTGTCTTTCTTTGGTTTTTGAAAAAGCATCACAGGATGATGTAGTGCACTGGAGAGTCCTGAATAAGCATCGCCCGGTAATGGTTGCCTCCAACCTGGACTCTGACTTCATAGAGTTCGCCGCGAATGTGTCGCAGATCTTGTACACCGATTTCTGCCTTGGCTAAGCGCTTGAGCTTGGCGCCTAGCGCACCCTGGCCCTCTTTGGACAAGGCTTTGAATTCACGCTTGCTTACAGGATCGCTTTCTCCCCCTGGTGCGTACCATCGAATCTGGTTTCTATACATAAATCCCCCCGCCATCTACGTGAAACCCCCTGAATTGGATATGGAGTTTAGCGGATCGGCGGCAGATTCGGTGCACAGGGTCCGCATGAGAGTGCGAGTGGTGGCCTGCCTGTAAAATCCACAGAATGCATTTGAAATCGCTGACGCTGAAGGGCTTTAAGTCCTTCGCTTCAGCGACCACAATGAAGTTTGAGCCTGGCATTTGTGCCGTGGTGGGCCCGAATGGTTCGGGCAAGTCCAATGTGGTGGACGCGCTTGCCTGGGTGATGGGGGAGCAAGGCGCGAAGAATCTGCGCGGCGGAAAGATGCAGGACGTGATCTTCGCGGGCGCGGGTGAGCGCAAGCCTTTGGGGCGAGCGGAAGTCACGCTGACGTTTGATAACAGTGACAAGCGCCTGCCGATTGATTTCACCGAGGTGGCGATTACGCGGCGAATGTTCCGCGATGGCGCCAGCGAATATGAGATCAACGGGGCGAAAGCGCGTCTGATGGACGTGCAGGAGCTGTTGAGCGACTCCGGTATTGGCCGCGAGATGCACATCATTGTGGGCCAGGGCAAGCTTGCGGAAATCCTGGAGTCGCGCCCTGAGGAGCGCCGCGCTTTCATTGAAGAAGCCGCTGGTGTGCTCAAGCACCGTCGCAGGAAGGAAAAGGCGCAGCGCAAGCTCAACGGCATGCAGGCCAACTTGGACCGTCTGACGGACTTGACGGAAGAGTTGGGCAAGCAGTTAAAGCCCTTGGCCCGTCAGGCAGAGGCTGCCAAGCGTGCGGCGACGGTGCAATCTACGCTTCGCGACGCACGCCTGCGCATCGCCGGCCACCAAATCGTCACCCTTCGCACCGCCTATAACCAGGCGGTGGAGGAAGCGGAACTCCGCAAAGCTGGCGCGGAGGCAGCTGCAGAAGCGCTAGAGGAAGCCGTAGCCATCCAAGAGACGATCGAGGCGGAGCAGGCGGACGCCCAGCCTGCTGCCGAGGCTGCCCAGCGCACTTGGTTCAGCCTGTCCACGCTGGCGGAACGAGCCAATGCCACAGGGCGTATTGCAGCAGAGCGCACCCGAAGCGCCTCGATGCCGGTGCCGTACGCGGGGCAGGATCCTGAGGAACTTGAAGCCCGGGCGAAGGCTGCGGACCAGCGTGAGGCGGAGACGCTTGAGGCAGCGGAGGAGGCTGCGGAGCGTCTAGCTGAGGTCCACGAGCTGGTCGAAGAGGCCCAGGAGGAGTTTGACGCCGCTGAGCGCGAGCACTTGGCGCGCTTGCGTGCGATCGCGGACCGTAGGGAAGGCGTGGTGCGCCTGCTAGCGCAGGAAGAATCCTTGGTGCAGGCGGTGGAGTCGGCGGAAGATGAGGTGCGTCGTTTAGAAGAAACGCTCACTGAAACTCGCGCGCGTGCGAGAGCCGCACAAGATGAGGCGGCAGAGGTAGCCCAGCGGTTGCAGGTCATTGAGTCTGAGCGTGGGCCGTTGGACGCGGCGTATGAGCGTGCTCGCGCTGAGGCCCAGTCTGCCGAATCCAGGTTGGCGCAGTTGCAGGATGCGCGCCGTGAGCGTGAGCGCGCGGTGTTTGCGCTGGAGGCGCGTATTGCGGCGCTTAATGAGCAAGCACCGAAGTCGCCAGCAGCCGAGGTGCTTGAAGGCTTTGGTCCCTTGGCGGTGCAGGTCAGTGCGGAGTCTGGCTATGACGTTGCGCTTGCCGCGGCCCTCGGTGCGGCGGCAGAGGCTCTTGTGGGTGAGGTGACTCCGGGTGCGATTGAGGCTTTGGGTGGCGCCTCGCGCGGGATCATCATTGATGCTGTTGGTGGCCAGTCCTGGCGTTTGGAGACGGACGTTCAGGTGGACTGGTTGCTCGATCACGTGGTTCTGACTCCTGAGGTACAAGGACCGGTGACGCGTCTGTTGGTGGATGTTGCGCTGGCGGACAATGTGGAGCAGGCACGCGAGATTGTGGATGCGGATCCGCGCCTGCGGGCAGTTACCCCTGACGGCGTGCTGGTTGGCGAGGGCTGGGTAGCCGCTGGCAGCGCACAAACCACCACGGTTGAGGTCACCGCCCAGATTGACGCTGCGCAGAAAGAGCTGGAAACCGCGAGTGAGAACCTGGCACAGCTCGCTGGCACCTTGGAGGGTGCAACCCTTGCGGCGGAGGACGCACGCGTCGCTGCGGCTGCGGCGAAAGCGGCGCTGAATGAGCACGACACGCAGGTCGCCTCGTGGCGCCGCGACCTGTCTCGTTTGCAGCAGCAGGCGAGCGCGAGCGAGGAGACGCACGCGAAGGCCGCAGGCCGCGTCAACGAGGCAGAGCTGCGTGCCCGTAAGCAGCAGCAGGCGTTGGAGGAAACGCGGGATCGCCTCAGCCGCGTTGAGGAGCCGGAGACTGAGGAACCATCAACGGCGGAGCGTGACCGAGCCCAGGCAAAACTCACCCAGGTCAAAGCCGCTGAGATGGAGGCCACCATGGCGTTTCGCTCGGCGCGCCAGGCTGCGGAGGCGAACGCGGGGCGTTCTGCCGCACTGCGCAAGCAGGCGGAGCATGAGCGTCAGGCGAAAGCACGCCACGATGAGGCGCAAAAGCGCAGGCAGACTGAGGCTGAGCTGGCCCGTGCGGTGGCAGCCATGTCGGAGGAGCTTGTTGTGCGTATCGACGCAGCGCTTATCCGCGCAGCGTCCCAACGCGACGAGCGTGGTGCTCACGTCAGCGCACTTCGCGCACGCCAGCAGGAGGCGAAAAACGCAGTCGCAGCAGCGCGTCAAACTGCAACCCGTGCCCAGGAATCGGCGCATGCGGCTGAGATTGCCCGCTCGCAGGCACAGGTGCGTATGGACGAAGCGGAGGCTCAAGCCACCTCCTCGCTAGGCATCGCCGTGGATGACTTAGTTGCGGGCTACACGCCAGACGACAACTTTGACCTGGATGCTGAGCAGCAGCGTTTGCGCCAGGCGGAGAAGGACCTTCGCGCGCTGGGCAAGGTCAACCCACTGGCCCTGGAGGAGTTCAAGGCACTGGAAGAGCGCTACGGGTTCTTGTCCACGCAGCTGTCGGACGTGATCCAGGCACGCAAGGACCTTGAGGGCGTGATTGAGGACGTTGATGCGCAGATCCTCACCCTGTTCACCGACGCCTGGCGCGATGTGGAGGCGGAGTTCCCGCGCGTGTTTGCCACGCTGTTCCCGGGTGGCGAAGCGCGCCTGATCCTGACTGATCCCACCGACATGCTCACTACGGGCCTTGAGATTGAGGCGCGCCCACCGGGGAAGAAGGTCAAGCGCCTATCGTTGCTCTCCGGCGGGGAGAAGTCCTTGACGGCACTGGCGTTTCTGGTTGCTATCTTCCGCGCACGCCCCAGCCCGTTTTATGTGCTCGATGAGGTTGAGGCCGCCCTTGACGACGTCAACCTACGCCGTCTCATCGCCCTGCTCGAAGAACTGCGTGAGGATTCCCAGCTGATTGTGATCACGCACCAAAAGCCCACCATGGATGTGGCGAACGTGCTCTATGGCGTGACCATGCGTGGCGACGGTGTTACCCGCGTCATCTCCCAGCGCATGCAGCCCACGCCGAAGTAGCCGCTACTATTGCCAACTATGGATTCAAACTTTCGATGGATAAAGCTTATGGTTGCTGGTTCGGCCCTGTCCGTGTTGCTTACTGCCTGCGCATCTGCCGGTGCACTTGATGGCACCTATGTTCAGGCCGAGACAAACCCAGCCGCTAACGACCCCTCGTCGATGATAACTACGTTGACTATCGACGGTGAGAATTGCGAGCTGAGCGCTGAGACCATGCCCGACACCCAGGACGCGATGGTGCAGACATGTTCGGTGAAGGACGGGGCGCTTGTATTTTCTGCCGGTAACGCAGAAGCGGCTGTTCCTTTTGAACAGATTGCAGGAGGCGATATCCGTCTTGGGGATCACGGAGAAACCCTCTTAGTAAAACAATAACCCCCAGCCTTGGCAGGGGTGTGGCCAAGGCTGGCACTATAGAGTGCATGACAAACATGACAGTTCTGTGGGTAGTCGTTGGCGTAGTCGTACTACTGCTGATCATTCTGGGCATCATCATTGCCGGAAAGCAGCGCAAGAAGGCGAAGACCGTCTCCTTTGAAAAGCAGGTGGAATCTGCCGAGCCGAAGCAGCTCACCCGCGAGGAGAAGTCTGGCAACTACCAGGCCAAGGGCGGGTTTAACTTCGCGCAGGCCGACGCCGCACCGAAGCAGCCGGAGCCAGTACGGCGCGAGCCCGCAGCTGCGCCTGCTGCCCCTGCCGAGCCAGTGGCGCCGGTAGAACCCCCGGTAGAACCCCAAGCGTCGGGCCTTGCGTCGCACCTAGAAGAGCAGCTCGCCGCCGAGCAGGAGAAGCAGGCTGAACAGGTCGAGCAGGTTAATCAGCCAGAAGAGGCTGTAGTTGATGCACAGGCTGCGGTTGAGCAGGAAGAGCCGAAGCCCTTCCCGGAGCCGGAGTCTCAGGCGGTTGTCGCGCCCGAGCCAGTTTCCGAACCTGAGCCGGTCGTGGAACCGGAGCCGGTAGTTGAGGAAGAACCGGTTGTGGAACCGGAGCCGGTGGACGTCGAAAAGCATGAGGCTCTCGCTGCTGAAGCTGCGGCTGCCGCGGCGGTTGCGGCTGACAGTGCGGAGGAGGCCCTGGCGGCTGAGGATGTCGAGGTGTCCGAGGATGCAGTAGTCACCCCGGCGCCGGCTGCTGAGGCGCAGATTGAGCAGATTGAGCCGGCGGCTGGCCGAATTGGCAAACTGCGTGGGCGCCTGTCGCGCTCCCAGAACGCGATTGGTCAGGGCCTGCTGGGCATTCTGACCGCGGGTGATTTGGATGAAGACGCGTGGGAGGAAATCGAAGACACGCTCATCATGGCGGATCTTGGTGCGCAGCTGACTATGAAGGTCGTGGACTCGCTGCGTGAGAAGATTGCACAGCGCGGTGTCTCCAGCGAGGCTGAGGCCCGCGCGATGCTGCGCGAGACCCTGATCGAGGCAGCGCGTCCAGATATGGATCGTTCGATTAAGGCCATGCCGAATGAGGGCAAGCCGGCCGTGATCCTGGTTGTTGGTGTTAACGGCACAGGCAAGACCACCACCACCGGCAAGCTTGCGCGTGTGCTGGTGTCCATGGGTCACACCGTGGTCCTTGGCGCGGCAGATACGTTCCGTGCGGCGGCAGCAGACCAGCTTGAGACCTGGGGTCGCCGTGTTGGTGCATCCACCGTGCGCGGCAAGGAGGGGGCGGACCCGGCTTCCGTTGCCTTCGACGCTGTGGCTACGGGCGTGGACCAGGGCGCAGACGTTGTGGTGGTGGACACCGCAGGACGCCTGCACACCGCAACTGGTCTGATGGATCAGCTGGGCAAGGTCAAGCGCGTAGTAGAGAAGAAGTCCAACGTGGACGAGGTACTGCTGGTGCTGGATGCCACGGTTGGCCAAAACGGTATCGCGCAGGCGCGCGTGTTCCGTGAGGTTGTAGACATCACCGGTGTGGTGCTGACCAAGCTGGATGGCACCGCCAAGGGCGGCATCGTCTTCCAGGTACAGGAGGAGCTCGGTGTGCCGGTGAAGCTGGTCGGCCTGGGCGAGGGCGCTGATGATTTGGCGCCGTTTGAGGTGGAAAGCTTCGTCGACGCGCTTTTGGGTTAGTTGCTCGGCCAACAGACGGGTTTCGGCCTCAACGTGCGCAGGCGCTAGGCTGGTTGGAGTTATTTTTACGTATCCGCGATTAGTTCACAGGAGTACGCGACGTGTTTGAGTCATTGTCCGATCGCTTGCAATCGGCCCTTGGTGGCCTGCGCGGGAAAGGAAAGCTCACCGAGGATGACATCAACGCCACCGCGCGCGAGATTCGCATCGCGCTGCTGGAGGCGGATGTCTCGCTGCCTGTGGTCAAGACCTTTATTAAGCGCGTCAAGGAACGTGCACTCGGCGCAGACGTATCCGCGGCGCTGAACCCTGCACAGCAGGTAATCAAGATTGTTGATGAGGAGCTGACGAACATCCTCGGCGGCGAAACTCGCCGTCTGCAGTTGGCGAAGAACCCGCCGACTGTGATCATGCTTGCAGGTCTGCAGGGTGCTGGTAAGACCACACTCGCCGGAAAGCTGGCAAAGCACCTGTCCAAGCAGGGGCACACCCCGCTGTTGGTGGCGTGTGATCTGCAGCGCCCGGGCGCGGTGCAGCAGCTGCAGATTGTCGGTGAGCGCGCAGGCGTGCCTACCTTCGCGCCGGACCCGGGTACCTCCACCGACTCGTATGCACACGAGATGGGCACCTCCCATGGTGACCCGGTGGCAGTAGCTACCCAGGGTGTGGAGTACGCACGTCAGAATAAGAATGACGTGGTCATCATCGATACCGCGGGTCGCCTCGGTATTGATGAAGAGCTGATGACCCAGGCCCGCAACATTCGTAATGCGGTGAACCCGGATGAGGTTCTGTTTGTCATTGACGCGATGATTGGTCAGGACGCGGTGTCCACCGCCGAGGCGTTTGCCGCCGGCGTGGACTTCACTGGCGTGGTGCTGACCAAGCTTGATGGTGACGCCCGTGGTGGTGCTGCGCTGTCTATCCGTGAGGTGACGGGTAAGCCGATCCTGTTTGCGTCGACAGGCGAAAAGCTCGATGACTTCGATGTCTTCCACCCGGACCGCATGTCCAGCCGAATCCTTGGCATGGGCGACCTGCTTTCCCTGATTGAGCAGGCAGAGCAGACCTACAACGAGAAGGATGCAGAAGCTGCGGCGACCAAGCTTGCCTCCGGTGAGCTGACGCTGGAGGACTTCCTGGATCAGCTTTTGATGATCCGCCGCATGGGCCCGATTGGCAACCTGCTGAAGATGATGCCGGGCGGCAAGCAGATGAACCAGATGGCGGACATGGTGGATGAGAAGCAGCTGGATCGCATCCAGGCCATCATCCGCGGCATGACCCCGCAGGAGCGTCAGGATCCGAAGATCCTTAATGCTTCAAGGCGGAAGCGTATTGCCGCCGGTTCCGGCGTCACCGTCGCTGACGTGAATCAGCTTGTAGAGCGCTTTTTTGAAGCGAAGAAGATGATGGGCCGTATGGCCGGTCAGTTTGGCTTCCCAGGCGCACCGGGAATGGGTGGCCGTTCCGCCACGAAGAAGAAGCCGAAGGGCCGCAAGGGGAAAAATGGCAAGCGCAAGCCGGTGAAGCGTTCCGGTGGCGGCATGCCGGGTGGATTCCCGGGCATGGGCGGCGGCATGCCAGGCGGCTTCCCGGGTATGCCGGGTATGGGCGGCGGTATGCCGGACCCGAAGGAGCTTGAGGCACTGCAGAAGCAGCTTCCGGCTGGGATGCAGGGTATGGACCTGAACAACCTTGACTTCAACGAAGCGATGAAGCGTATGGGCAAGGGGAAGTTCTTCTAACTGCCTGAGCTGCCCGGGCGGGCTAACTGCCCGGGCTAGTTTCCGGAGTGGGGGAGGTTGAGGGCGTCGAAGATTGGCGCCATCTCCTCCCACAACAGGGGGGTCAGTGAACGCGCGTAGGCGTTCGAGATGTGGTTTTGGTCGCGGTAGATGTAGACGTTGCCAATCTGTGGTGGGCAGGTGGTTTCGTTGCAGTACCAGATAGACGTATCCACGCTATAGAGGTGATCCGTGCCGTCTAGATAGCCTGCGGCCGGGTCGGGCTCTGGGTAGACCTCACGCGTAGGCATTGAGCAATCGGCCTCGGTGCCGCCTGCGACGATGCAGAAGTTCGGGTCCATGGGGTTGCCAAACTGGTCGAAGAACCAGGGATTATCGCGCAGCCCCAGAAACGGGATCTCGTTCTGCGCGAGGTTGTACCAGAGGTTGGCGTAGGCGTCCGGCACGGTATCTGCTGCCGTATCCACGGCACCGGCACGACCGCCGGGGCGGGTGGAGTTGGAAATCACAAGATCCGGGTCCAGCGCCACGATCTCCGCGAAGGCATGTTCGCCCCACTCGGCGCAGACCTCAGAGACGATGTCTAAGCGATCCTCGCCGCCAATCACCAGCGGGCATTCCTGGCGCACGTAAGGCACAACCCTGAACCCGTGTTCCTTGCCCAGGATGTCCAGTGGGATGACGAATGGCTCGATGTGTGAGCCGCCCGTCATGACAACGGTGACGTCTGCCTCGGTGTCACCCCAGACGCAGTCCGGTCCTGGCATTTCGTCGGCAGGTGCCGGCAGGAAGATCATGCAGTCCTGGTGGCCAATCGGCGGATAGATACCGGCAACCAGGGACGGATCTGGCTTCGCGGCGATGCTGGGCACGTCCACACCCGTGATCGCAAGCGCTCCCGGGTACCTGGTGGGATCCAACGGTCGGTCTTCCATATCCACGCGTGCGTTCCACAGTGGCTGCACGGTCAGCGCCCCGACGAACAGCGCGGCGATCAGCACACCACCGGCAGCGCGCCCAGCGCCGGCGGGGGTGCGAAGCGTCTTGCGGGCATCCGCCACAGGGTGCTCGCCTGCTAATGGACGCTTGCGATGCTGACGAAGCGGCGCCTCCAACAGTGCGTGCGTGACGTGTGCCAACGCAAGCGAAGCCACAATGACAGCCACGCCAACCAGCGGCGGCGGGCTATCAAAGCCGCCGGAGGCAGTCACAATGATCAACAGTGGCCAGTGCCAGAGATACAGCGAGTAGGCGATGTTGCCCAGCCACGTCATCGGCTTTGAAGCAAGCACGTTGGACACCGGGTTGGCGTTGCCGCTCACAATGATTAGTGCGGCACCGGCCAGCGGCAGCAACGCCAGCGGGCCAGGGAACGCAAGCGAGCTGGGAATGACCAGCCCCGTAATGGTGATCAGGACTACGCCAAGACCTGCGGTATAGGTGTTTGCGGGTGCTGGGATGAAGTAGCGGGCTGGCACAAAAGACAGGAGTGCCCCTAAGGAGAGCTCCCACGCACGGGAGAACGTGGAGTAGTAGTTCGCGGGCGTGCCGAAAAGACCGTAGCGGCTGGCGTACGCAAAAGATGCGATGGTGACCACAGCCAGCACGATGATGGCTACTCGCTGTCCTGCCTCGCGGTTGAACTGTGTCTTTGTAGCCAGCCATGCCAGCAGGGGCCCGAAAAGGATGCCGAAGATATAGAACTGGCCCTGCACAGACATGGACCACAGATGCTGCAGGGGAGACGTAGTGTCACTGGCGGCAGCGTATGCCGCATCTTGCGCTGTGAGCTGCCAGTTTTGGTAGTAGAGCAGGGAGGCGGTGAATTGGGCGGCAAGTTCATCGCCCATCAGCTCCGGTGCAAGCAGCAGCACACCCGCAAGGGACGCAAGTAGCACCACCACCAGCGCCGGGACAAGCCTTCGCACTGTGCGCCAGAATGGCCACCACGGGTTCAGGTTCGGGTTGGGGCGCAGCGCGTAACGCAACTGCCCACCCAAGAAGAAGTACCCGGACAGGAACAAAAAGACGTCCACGCCGCCGGAGACCTTGCCAACAAAAACGTGGAAGAGAACAACAAGGGCAATTGCGTAGCCACGCAGGCCGTCGAGGTCAACGCGGTACGCGCGCGATCCGGAGGTACCGGGATTGGTAGTATCCCGGTTTGGCCCTTGTATGGTCATTTCTGCAACACTACCTCGGTCACGCGAGGTGAACGGAAACCAACCCGCGGGTGGCGTGTGGGTGACGTGCAGTTTGGGATTGTGGGTGTGCTGCTATTACAATCTTTCAAGTCCTGCGTCAGAGCCGTGATCCGGATACGTCCGCCCGGCCAGTCACGCGCAGGGAAAACCAGGGGCTGAACCGGCTCGTCGAAAAGCGGCGAGTGCCTGCACTGCCCAGTGACCTTGAAGGAAGAATCATGGCTGTAAAGATCAAGCTGCAGCGTATGGGTAAGATCCGTAACCCGCAGTACCGTGTTGTTATCGCTGATGCACGTACCCGCCGCGATGGCCGTTACATCGAGAACATCGGCATCTACCACCCGAAGGAAGAGCCGTCGCTCATCCGCATCGACTCTGAGCGTGCACAGTACTGGCTGGGCGTTGGCGCACAGCCGACCGAGCCGGTTCTGCAGCTGCTGAAGGTCACCGGTGACTGGCAGAAGTTCAAGGGCCTTGAGGGTGCAGAAGGCTCCCTGAAGGTTGCTGAGGAGAAGCCGTCCAAGCTTGACCTGTTCAACAAGGCTCTCGAGGAGGCCAACAACGGCCCGACCGCTGAGGCCATCACCGAGAAGCGCAAGAAGGCTAAGGAAGACGCAGAGGCAAAGGCTGCTGCTGAGGCCGAGGCTGCCGCCGCCGCTGAGGCTGCTGAGGCTGAGGCTGAGGCTGAGGAGTCCGCTGAAGAGGCTCCGGCTGAGGAGAGCGCGGAGTAGAACTATCTCTCCACACTAAGAGCCCGTGCACCCATGTGGTGTGCGGGCTTTCCTGCTTTTCTAAGGCTTCCCGCACGCTATCCCGAACGCCCGCGCGGCCAGCACGGCGGAGACCAAGTCCGCGTCATCGGCTGCGTGCTCCCGCGCGGATGACTGTGGCTGGGACGATGCGGAAGTGTCGGCGCTGATGCGCTGCGATTCGGCAAGGCCTTTAACCCACCGCAGCGGGAGTTTCCCACGGTGTAGCTCGCAGTTGGAGAAAAACCGCCGCGCATTTCCAATTGCCCCCAGGCCTCGAACTAGTCAGTTGCGGGAACCTGGAAAGATAATTCGGCTCATGGACAGTGCCATTATTACTTCACTAATCGCGCGTATCTCTTCTCGCCTTGACATTTCTACCGTGTCGAGCCGAGATAAATGCAACAACTCCTGATACGGTAGCGACGATTAGGAATTCGACAACTCCTACATTCGCTGTGGCTAGAGCTATTAGCGTAACTAGAAGGAAGCCGGTTAGAACGAAAACGCCGATGAAGATAGCGGCGAAAACTAGCTTGTTAGACATAATTTATTCTCCGTTCCCGTATGCCGATCTAGCGTTTGTGTAGACAGTGAAGTTGTTGAATGGGTACTTCACTTATCAGCTTCTCCGCGATAGTCGGATGTGACAGCTGCGAGCTGGTGGGGGGATTGCATTGACTAATTTAATGGCAAGTGTAATCTTGCCCACCATTGGAACCAAGGGGGTATGAACCGCTCATTCGCCCAGTAGGCGAAATGATGGTGGGAGAGGACGGGGCCGCGAGAGAGTTCCCTCAGATAGTTGGTCAAGGGGACATCCTGGAAGTTGGACGCAGGCTGGGGTAGTAGCCGCATCTATCGCTGGTAGCCTTATCCCCCATGGAAATGCTTATCGGCAGGGTGGTGAAATCCCACGGGGTTCGTGGCGAGGTTGCCGTTGAGTTGCTGGCAGACGAATCCGAGGACCACATTGTGGTTGGGGAAGTGCTCACGGGCCGGCAGACAGGCAAAGAAATACAGCTGACGGTGAAGACGGTGCGTCCGCATCAGCAGCGCCTCTTGGTCAGTTTCGAGGAGGTCCCCGACCGTACTGTGGCAGATAGCTTGCGGGGTATGAAGTTTTTCGCCGAGCCGCTTGAGCGCGACGAGGACTCTGATGAGTATTACAACCATGAGCTCATCGGTTTGAAGGTACGACACGGTGGCAACGAGGTCGGAGAAGTTACCGGCGTGATGGATGCGCCGAATCGCAAGATTCTGGAGATTGATTACAAAGGCAAGGAAGTGCTCGTGCCGTTTGTGATGGAGTTCGTGCCAGTGATCGACCTGGATGAGGGGTATCTGGAGATCACCCCGCCCGAGGGCTTGCTTGATGTCTAATCAGGATCACAAGCTGCGTTTAGACGTCATCACGATTTTCCCCGAGTATCTCGAACCTTTGCGCCATGCACTGTTGGGCAAGGCGATTGAGCAGGGGATTTTGACTGTTGGCGTGCACGATCTACGTGACTGGGCTACGGGAAACCACAAGTCTGTAGATTCGCCGCCACTTGGTGGTGGCCCCGGCATGGTGATGAAGCCGCAGGTGTGGGGGCCCGCACTCGACAGCGTTGCGCAGGGCCGCGTCGGTGCTGACTTGGAGACGGCGGTCCAACACCGAAATGACAAGCTTCGCCATGATGACGTGGCGGAGGTAGCGCCGCGTCCATACGCAAAGGCCGAAGACGCCTCGGAAGAGGACGCGACGAAGCCGTTGCTCTTGGTTCCCACCCCTGCCGGCACACCGTTTACCCAGGCGGACGCACAGGCCTGGTCGCGCGAAAAACATATCGTGTTTGCCTGCGGGCGCTATGAGGGCATTGATCAGCGCGTGTTTGAAGACGCAGCGAAGCGCTACCGCGTACGCGAAGTGTCTATTGGGGATTACGTACTTATCGGCGGGGAAGTGGCCGTGTTGGTGATTGCAGAGGCGGTCACCCGCCTGATCCCCGGCGTGCTGGGCAATACCGAAAGCCATGAAGATGACAGCTTTTCTGACGGCTTGTTGGAAGGGCCTAGCTACACCAAACCGCGGGTGTGGCGTGGCATTGAAGCGCCGGCGGTGTTGACTTCAGGCGATCACGCCAAGGTGGAGCAGTGGCGCCGCGAGCAGTCGCTGAAACGCACGAGTGCGGTACGCCCGGAATTGCTTGAGACTGCGCGGTTGAGCGATGAAGATCGTTTCATGCTTTACGCCCAGGACGTGGTGACGGAGTTGGATGTGTTGGGGTGGCGGCGTGGCGTTGAAAAGCACATGCGCCGAGCGCTGAAGAAGGCAGGCTACCGGGTGGAATCCATTAAGGCTGTGGAGCGAGGTACGGATGTGTGCTTCGGGCCGTCCATGCTGGAGACCGAGTATGAGCGCCGTGAGGGCAGGCCGTGTCTGGAGCCGTTGGTGAAACTGACGGTTCGTGGGCGCACGGCGCTTGAGCCGGTGGAGGCGACCAAAGCTGTGGTAGCAGCGCTGCCCAGGGGAGCGGACTGGTACGGCTCGACGCGCGTGGTATAAATCACGACCGCAGTGTTCGAGCACAGTGTTCACCTCGTGTGTTGTGGGCTCCCTTCTGGCCCAGGCGTTGCTGTAAAAGGGGTCACGCTAAACTTCGGCGAATGACTATCGCAGCAACAATCGCGACAGAAATTCACGTGCGCCCCTCCCAAGTGGAGGCGGCGCTTCGCCTTTTGGCAGAGGGCAACACGGTTCCGTTTATTTCGCGCTACCGCAAGGAAGCCACCGGTGGTTTGGATGATGCGCAGTTGCGCCACATCGAGGAACGCAACACGTACCTGGTGGAGTTGGCCGAGCGCAAAGAGGCAGTGCTGGCCAGTATTGATGAGCAGGGCAAGCTGACCGATGAGCTCAAGCGCGACATCCTTGCGGCCGATACGAAGGCGCGCGTGGAGGACCTCTACCTGCCGTACAAGAAGCGCCGCAAGACCAAAGCGGACATCGCGCGCGAGGCAGGGCTTGAGCCGCTTGCACAATTACTTATCGACGCCCCAACGACCAACCCCGAAACCGCCTCCGAAGGGTTCCTCTGCGAAGGCTTCCCGGATGCAAAGTCCGCGCTTGACGGCGCACGTGCGATCTTGGTGGACCGCTTCGCCACCGACGCTGACCTGGTAGGTGCGGTGCGTGACCGCGTCTACGCCGAGGGCACCATGCGCGCAACTGTTGTGGAAGGCAAAGAACAGGAAGGCGCGAAGTTTGCGGACTACTTCGACTTTTCTGAAGACTTTGCCAAGCTGCCTAGCCACCGAATTCTGGCGCTGTTGCGCGGGGAGAACGAAGGCGTGCTCACCCTGGATCTCGACCCCGGCGATGAGTCCGTCTACGAGGGCATGATCGCGCAGCGTTTCAACCTGCCGGTGGAGGACTCCGAGTGGTTGGCCAAGGCCGTGCGTTGGGGGTGGCGCACCAAGTTGCAGATTTCGGCGAATGTGGATGCGCGTATGCGTCTCAAAGAAAAAGCCGAAGAGGGCGCACTGGAGGTGTTCAAGACGAACCTGCGTGACGTACTGCTGGCGGCTCCTGCCGGCCAGCGCGTCACCTTGGCGCTGGACCCGGGGTACCGCAACGGCGTGAAGTGCGCGGTTGTGGACGGCACCGGCAAGGTACTGGCAACCACGATTGTCTACCCGCACCAGCCGCAGAACCGTTGGGATGCTTCGCGCGCAGAGCTCGCCTCCCTGGCTGCAGAGCACGGTGTGGAGCTGATCGCCGTGGGCAACGGCACCGCCTCGCGTGAGTCGGAGAAACTTGCCGGCGAGGTGGCGGACATGATTGCCAAGGCCGGCGGCACACGCCCAACGCCTGTGGTGGTCAGTGAGTCTGGCGCCTCTGTCTACTCCGCAAGCGAGATCGCAGCAGAGGAGTTCCCGGAGATGGACGTCTCGCTGCGCTCCGCGGTCTCCATCGGGCGCCGCTTGCAGGACCCGCTGGCGGAACTGGTGAAGGTGGATCCGAAGTCCATCGGCGTTGGCCAGTACCAGCACGACGTGAACCAGACCGCCCTGGCCCAAATGCTGGACGCGGTGGTGGAGGATGCGGTGAACTCCGTCGGCGTGGACGTCAACACAGCCTCGGTGCCGCTGCTTGAGCGTGTGGCGGGCTTGTCTAACACGGTGGCGAAGAACATCGTGGCCTACCGCGACGAGCACGGCAGCTTCACCACCCGCAAGGAGCTGGGCAAGGTGCCACGTCTGGGGCCGAAGGCGTTTGAGCAGGCTGCGGGCTTCCTGCGCATCCAAGGCGGGACGGACCCTCTGGACGCCTCCGCCGTGCACCCGGAGGCCTACCCGGTGGTTGAGCGCATCGCGTCTGCAACCGGCCTGGACACCACCCAGCTGATTGGCAACACCGCAGTGCTGACCAAGCTTGCCCCGGCGGACTTTGCTGATGACACCTTCGGCGTACCAACGGTGACCGACATCATCGCCGAGCTGGACAAACCCGGCCGCGACCCACGCCCGGAGTTCAAGACCGCCACCTTCAAAGAAGGCGTCAACGAAGTCAAAGACCTCAAACCCGGCATGATCCTAGAGGGCACCGTGACCAACGTCGCTGCCTTCGGCGCGTTTGTGGATGTCGGCGTTCACCAAGACGGCCTCGTGCACGTCTCCGCGATGAGCGACCGCTTCGTTTCCGACCCGCACGACGTTGTCCGCTCTGGCCAGGTAGTCAAAGTCAAGGTCATGGATGTAGACGTTGCTCGCAACCGCATCGGCCTTTCGCTTCGGCTTAACGACGACCCCGCTAACCCCTCCACCGCCAAACCCGGCAAGCAACCGCGCCAGCAGGCAGGCAAGAACTCTGGCAGGGGCGGTCGGGGTGGTCAGGGCGGTCGGGGAGGGGGACGTGGGCGTCGACAAGCAAAGGGAGCTCAAGGCGGTTCGATGGCCGATGCCCTCAAGCGTGCCGGATTTGGTAACTGACCGGGCGATATGTAACATGTTTCGAGTTGTTGTACACGATACGAACCGGTCGAGCCTTCGTGGCCGCTAGGTTCCTCTGTCCGTAAAAGTAAAGGAATGCTGCCATGAGCAACGGCATCATCGATCTGGTCGACGCAGGTCAGCTGCGCGACGACATCCCGAACTTCCGCCCCGGCGACACCCTTGACGTGCACGTCAAGGTTATCGAGGGCAACGTAACCCGTACCCAGGTCTTCACCGGTTTTGTGGTGCGTCGCCAGGGTGGCGGCATCCGCGAGACCTTCACCGTCCGCAAGATTTCCTTCGGCATCGGCGTTGAGCGTACCTTCCCGGTTCACTCCCCGAACATTGAGAAGATCGAGGTCGTTCGCCGCGGCAAGGTTCGCCGCGCGAAGCTGTACTACATGCGCGACCTGCGTGGCAAGGCTGCCCGCATCAAGGAGCGCCGCTAGGCAGCAGGGCCCTTACTGGCCCCTTTCCTTGCACCCCGTTGTCAACGTTGGTTGGCGGCGGGGTGTTTTTCGTTTGGTGGGGTGCTGGGGTGTTTGGGATGCTGACCTGCGTTAACCCCACCAGTCACATGCGCCTCATTGCAAACAAATTGATTTGTTACGGATGTGACTTGAAAACCGCAGGACGCTGAAAGATTTCGCGATCATTTTCAGCGACATCCGAAAAACGCCAGACAGCGTGTAGGGTGATGCGGGTGACTACACCGAATGATCCGGTCCGCACCGAGCATGAAACCCACTGGCCGGGGGAGCCAGCGCAGGCGGAAACCACCCAAGAAACCACCCAAGAAACCACCCAAGAAGAAACCCAAGCGCCCAAGCAGACCCCGTGGTACATCGAGATCCCCGCGGTTGTGATCTTGACGTTGTCATTGATGTTTGTCATTCAGACGTTTTTGGGGCGTTTGTATGTGATTCCGTCGGCGTCGATGGAGCCGACGTTGCACGGTGAGAGCGGTTCGGGTGATCGCATTTTGGTGCAGAAAGTCAGCTACTACTTCAGTGACCCGGAGCCGGGGGATGTGGTGGTGTTTAAGGGCACTGACAGTTGGAATACCGGGTTTGTGTCGAATCGTTCCAACAACACGTTCATCCGCGGTATGCAGGAGGTTGGCAGCTGGGTCGGTCTGGTGCCCAAGGATGAGAACACTCTGGTGAAGCGTATTATTGCTGAGGGTGGTCAGACGGTGAGCTGCCAGGCGGGGGATCCGGCGGTGATGGTGGATGGTTCGCCGATTGATCAGTCGTATGTGCTTAATCCGCCGACGTATCCGGTGGACACTACGACGGGTTCGGAAGCTTGCGGTGGTGATTTTTTCGGCCCGCTGACGGTGCCTGAGGGCCATTACTTCATGATGGGTGATAACCGGACGAATTCGCTGGATTCGCGTGCGCATATGGGTGATGAGCTGCAGGGGACGATTCCGCGGGAGAACTTCCGTGGCAAGGTGTCTGCGGTGGTCTTCCCGTTGAGTCGTCTGGGTGGTGTGGACGACCCGGATATCCAGCGTTAGTGTGGTGCGCCGCCTGAAGCAGTTGCGCACCTATGAGGTGGCGCTGGACAAGGTTGGGTTCGGCCCGGTCGCTGGTGTTGATGAGGCGGGGCGCGGTGCGTGTTTCGGCCCGGTGACTATTGCGGCGTGTATGTTGCCGACGCGTCCGTTGCCTGAGCTTGAGGGGTTGGATGATTCGAAGAAGTTGACGGAGCGTAGGCGCCGGATGCTTTTCGACGCCATCGTTAACTCCGCCACCGCCTTTTCCATCGTGCACGTGCCGGCGGCGGACATTGACCGTCGAGGTATTCAGGCGGCGAACTTGGATGGGGCTCGCCGTGCGGTGGCAGGCCTTGATCCTGCGCCCAAATATGTGCTGATGGACGGGTTTCGTATCCCGGGCCTTGGCGTGCCGCAGTTGCCGGTGGTGGGAGGGGATGCTGCGGCGAGGTGTATTGCGGCGGCGAGTGTGTTGGCGAAGGTGTCTCGGGACGCGTTGATTGTGGAGATGGCGGAGCAGTTTCCGGAGTACGGCTTGGCTGGCCATAAGGGGTATTCAACTGCGGCGCATATGGCTGCGGTGCGCCGCCACGGTGCGAGTGCGCAGCACCGTTATAGTTATGCCAACGTCCGTGAAGCCGATGAGTTTTACAAAGGGGTTGTGCGGTAGATGAGCGCCGAAGAGCTGGACAATTATGAGTCCGAGGTGGAGCTGTCGCTGTACCGTGAGTACCGCGATGTGGCGAGCCAGTTTTCGTATGTGGTGGAGACGGAGCGTCGTTTTTACCTTGCGAATGCCGTGCAGCTGATCCCGCACACTGAGGGCAATGATGTCTACTACGAGGTGCGTATGTCTGACTGCTGGGTGTGGGATATGTACCGTGCGGTGCGGTTTGTGCGTTATGTGCGTGTGATTACGTATAAGGATGTCAATATTGAGGAGCTGGATAAGCCGGATTTGACGTTCCCGGACCGTTAAGGGAACCGAAGGGGGGTTTGGTCAGTCTAAGTGGGTAGGGGCAACGTTTCGCGTTGCTTCGTGTGAATACCTACTTCAGAACTGAAACCATAAGGGGGGACGTTTATGTCTAACCATCGATCCGCCACGCTTTCGCATTTTCCGTTGACGTTGCGTGGTGAGACTACGCAGGTGACGGGGCACCCGGATAGCGAGGTGGCCGACCGTTACGCGCTGGGTGTCGCCGGTGAGAATGTGGCGGTTGGCCTATATGAGCAGTATGGGTACTCGCTGTACAACAAGCGGGTGCGGTGTCGTGCTGGGGAGTTGGACGCGGTGTTGCGTGCGCCTGACGGCACGATTGTGTTTTTGGAGGTGAAGTCTCGGCGTAGCGGTGAGTACGGCGGGGCGGAGGCGGTGACTGCCAAAAAGCTGGCCACGATGCGCAGGTGCGCAGCCGAGTGGCTGGATCGTTCCCCGAATGGCGGTGGTTCGCAGGTGCGTTTCGACGTCTGCGAGGTCCTTTTCAACGGCAACTCCTATGTGGTGTGCCGCTTCGAGGGGGTTGATGATGGCGCTTGCTAGAACGCTGACGGCTACCGTGGAGGGTCTTCGTGCGCACATGGTGACGGTGGAGGCCAACGTGGGGCCGGGCCTGCCCGGGATGTACATGGTGGGCCTGGGGGATGCGGCGGTGCGTGAGTCGCGTGACCGTATCCGTACGGCTATTGCGAATTCTGGGTTGCCGTGGCCACGCTCAAAGATCATGGTGTCGCTGTCACCAGCGCACCTGCGTAAAGCGGGCAGCCATTTTGATTTGCCGATTGCGCTTGGGGTTGCGGCAAGTGGAGAGCCGGAGCTGCATCCGGTGCTGGCGCGCACGGTGTTTATGGGCGAGCTTGCGCTCGACGGCACGCTGCGTCGGGTGGAGGGCATCTTGCCGATGTTGCTGCACGCGCAGCGCTCGCGTGCGGAAGGTACCGGCAATGACTTCGACGTTGTGGTGGTGCCGCGTGCCAATGCGCGAGAGGCGGCGCTGCTCAAACGCAAGCATGTGTTGGTGGCGGACAACCTCACGCAGGTGTGGCGTTGGCTGTGCGCGGAGGAGTTCTTAGACACCGCTATCGACGCTGCCGATCGCGCTGCAGCGTCAGCGCCAGCTGACCCACAGACCACCCACGTGCCGGATTTTGCGGATGTGGCGGGTCAGCTTCTGGAGCGCGAAGCGATGGAGATCGCCGCTGCTGGCGGGCACCACATACTGATGGTTGGCCCGCCGGGTTCAGGCAAGTCGATGCTGGCGGAGCGGCTGCCATCGATTCTGCCGCCGTTGAGTATTGATGAGCAGATTGAGACCACGGCTCTGCATTCGGCGGCAGGGGTCAGTCGCGGGGAGATTGTGGGGAGGCGGCCGTTTGTGGCACCGCATCCGTCGATAAGCAGATTTGGGCTCATCGGTGGGGGATCGGGCGTGCCGGCGCCGGGGGCGGTGAGCCAGGCGCACAACGGGGTGCTGTTTTTGGATGAGGCGTCGGAGATTTCGGCGCACGTGCTGGATTCGCTGCGCATCCCGCTGGAAAAACGCAAGGTGGTGCACAGGCGTGAGCGCCGAAACGTGGAGTATCCGGCGGATTTCCAGCTGATCCTGGCTGCCAACCCGTGCCCTTGCGGGATGGATATTCAAAAATGTGGGTGCACGCCGCTGCAACGCAGGAACCACCTGTCCAATATCTCAGGGCCGTTGCGGGACAGGTTGGACATTTTCTTGACCACAACTGCGCAGTCGGCGGTGTTGAGTCCGGAAGGGGCGGAGCCGTCGTCCGCAATCCTGGCGCGGGTGATGGAAGCACGTGAACGTGCAGCGCACCGCTGGACCAAGGCGGGCTATCAGGCCACGACTAACGCGGCGATGGACGCTACCGTGATCCGCCGACATTTCCCGCCAGATGAATCCTCCGCAGCAACGATTGAACACATGCTCAGGAACGACGAGCTGACCCAACGAGGCGTGGATCGGGTGCTCAAGCTCGCCTGGACCATGGCCGATCTTGAACACGAGCCGTGCCCACACATCGACCACATCTACCGGGCGGTGGCGCTGCGCAAGACCCAGCGTGAGGAGGTGGCGGCATGAGCGCGTTGACCTCATGGGCGTACCTCTCACGCGTAATTGAGGGGCCCAACCAGCACCTCCAGGCCCTGTTGCGCGCCGGGCGGGACGCCGATGAAATTGCCAACGGTGTGCGCACACGGGCGAGCTGGCTAGGAGGCTTGGCAGGCGCCACGGAAGCCAGGTACGCGCGGGCAGTACCCGAAGAGGACCTGGCCAAGGCTGCGGATCTCGGCTTTAGCCTGATCACGCCCGATTCGCCGAACTGGCCAAGCGCGGCGATTTCAGCAAGCTTTGACACGCTGACGGCGCTTGAGAAAGGCGCGTGCCCGCCGCACGCGTTGTGGGTGAAAGGGCAGCAGAACCTGCCAGCGTTGTTTGCGCAGTCCGTTGGTGTGGTTGGTACGCGCGCGCCGAGCCACGAGGGACAAAAGGCAACCGCGAACCTGGTAGCCGGTCTTGCGAAACACCAGTACACGATTGTCTCTGGCGGGGCCGCAGGCGTGGATACGGTGGCGCATGACACGGCCCTTGCGAATGCGACGCCAACCGTGGTGATTACGGCCTTTGGCGCCGGGGTGACCTACCCGCGGCCAAACGAGCGCCTGTTTCAGCGCGTGACCAGCCAGGGCGGCGCCATGATCAGCGAATACCCACCGGGTGTTACCCCTGATAGGCATCGGTTCCTGACGCGAAACCGGCTGATCGCAGCGTTGTCGCAAGGCAGCGTGGTGGTGGAGGCGGGCTATCGCTCCGGGGCATTAAACACCTTGAACTGGCTTCACACCTTTAACCGGCAGGCGATGGCAGTGCCGGGCTCCATCATGGAGAAAGCCTGCCTAGGCACCAACCTGGCCATTGCGAAGGAGCAAGCCACCATGGTCTTAAGCGCCGACCACATCCATGAGCTGCTCAGCACGGTTGGTGAAGAAGACATGCAGCTGAAGTTGGACGATCTCTATGAGCCAACACCCATCCAGCGCCTGTCGCGCAATGAGTTGCAGGTCTATGACTCGCTGCCGTTGCCGTCCGTTGGTGCGAGAACCGCCGAGCAAGTGGCCGAAGTAGCCGGCATGGCGGTGGGGCTGACGGTGCACCTGCTCATGGAGCTGGAAAGCCGCAACCTTGTTCGCAGGGAACGCCGCCTGTGGCGCCGGGTTGAGCTTGACAAGAAGTGACGAGGCACTAAGCGACTACACTGCCGTTACATGAGTCAACTCCAAGCCGCGGTAGAGGATTTCGCGGAATACGCCACGCTTGTGCAGGGCCGCTCCGCAAACACCGTCCGCGGCTACCGCGCAGACTTAGCGCTGCTGCAGGGCCGGATTGACACGTTTGCGCAGTTCACGCTGGACAATCTGCGCTTGTGGCTTGCGGACGCCGTCGCGCAAGGCAAAGCCCGCTCCACCCTGGCCCGGCGCACTGCAGCCGTACGGGCGTTCTCCACATGGGCGTATAAACAAGGCCACATCGACACGGATGTGGCGGCGCGCCTGGTCACGCCGAAGATCACACGCCCGCTGCCGGCTGTACTGCGCGCAGAGACAGCAGCGACCATGCTGGAACAGGTGGAACAGGTGGAACAGCAGGATCGGGGGGAGGGCGTTGGGGGCGATGGCGGGGGCGTCGATAAGCAAAAAGCCCCTGAAGCGCTGAGAGATGCGGCGATGCTGGAGCTGCTCTATGCCACCGGCATGCGTGTCGGCGAGCTCACCGGGCTGGACGTAGGCGATGTGGACCTAAATAAGGGCCTGGCCAAAGTCACAGGCAAGGGCAACAAGCAACGCATGGTGCCGTTCGGGGAACAAGCAAGCCGGGCAGTGCGTGACTGGCTCAACCACGGGCGCGCCGAACTAGCACATGAGGATGCCGGCGACGCCTTGTTCGTGGGCAGCCGAGGCAAACGCATCGACCAGCGGCAGGTACGTCGCGTGGTGGAACGCGCCGCAGACAACGCAGGTGCAAGTGACATCACGCCGCACTCCCTACGCCACTCCGCTGCCACACACCTGCTTGAAGGCGGGGCAGACCTACGCGTGGTGCAAGAACTCCTCGGGCACGCCAGCCTGCAAACCACCCAGATCTACACACACGTATCCGCACAGCGGCTCAAAAACGTCTACGACCAAGCCCACCCACGCGCCTAACGCCTAACCCGTGCTGTGCGCTCCACCGGCTTAAGCCGAATCTTCGGCGGCTCCAACAACGTCAACGGATCAATGTAGGTATCCGGCCCCGTCTTCGCACCCCAATGCAACCCATCGTGCTCACCGGCAAAGCGGCTCGTTGCACGCGCCAAAACCCCAATGAGTTGGCCCTCAGCAACCTCATCACCAACCGCAACACTGGCACGCACCGGCTGATACGTCGTGCGAATCCCCTCCGGAAACCTCGCCGACGGCGCATGATCCACCGACACGATCGGTGTGCCCGCCACACTGCCCACAAACGCCACCGTGCCAGCCTCCGCCGCCAACACCGGCGCGCCGGGCTGCAAGTACAGGTCAACACCGCGGTGGCCGGGCAGCCAATTGCGCTTCGGAATATCCGCCGGACGTGTCACGCGGGTGGCGTAGTCCTTGCCGGTTGTCGGATCCACCCAGGCTGTGGCATACGGCTGGCTGCATATGCAAGCGAGTGCGACCGCCCATGCGGTGAGTGTTGCACGCGTAGAAATGTGACCAGAAAGCTTGAAAGAAATCCCCGTAATCCCCATGCAGATACCTCACCACAAAACTGCCGGGCGCGCTAGTGGTTTCTTAAGACTTTATGGACGGGGCACTCGGCGAGGGGGTCGATGCCACCGGATGCTGCAGCTCAATTAGGTAATTGCGCAGCACGTGAGTATTGTTATGCGGGCAGTCTGTAACAAGATTGACTTCGCGCGCCGAATAAGGCCAGCTCAGCAACGGTCCCTCGTCAAGGGGTGCAGGGCTAGTCCGGTGCCAGGGTGCGGGATAAAAACCCGCACAACGCTGACCACGTACGTAAACCGAAACTACTTTTCTCCGAAGGAGATCATTCCCATGGCAGTTGTAACCATGCGCGAACTCCTCGACGCTGGTGTGCACTTTGGCCACCAGACTCGTCGCTGGAACCCGAAGATGCGTCGCTTCATCTTCACCGACCGCAACGGCATCTACATCATCGATCTGCAGCAGTCGCTGACCTACATCGATGAGGCTTACGAGTTTGTGAAGGAGACCGTCGCACACGGCGGCACCATCCTGTTCGTTGGCACCAAGAAGCAGGCGCAGGAGCCGATCCGCGAAGAGGCTGAGCGCGTTGGCATGCCGTACGTCACCCACCGTTGGCTCGGTGGCATGCTCACCAACTTCCAGACCGTGTCCAAGCGTATTGCCCGCATGAAGGAACTGCAGGCAATGGACGCAGCCGAGAACGGCTACGCAGGCCGCGGCAAGAAGGAAGTCCTGATGCTTAACCGTGAGCGCACCAAGCTGGAGCGCGTCCTCGGCGGCATCTCCGAGATGACCAAGGCTCCGTCCGCACTGTGGATTGTGGACACCAACAAGGAGCACATCGCCATCTCCGAGGCGAAGAAGCTGCGCATCCCGGTTGTTGCCATCCTGGACACCAACTGCGATCCGGACGAGGTTGACTTCCCGATCCCGGGCAACGACGACGCTATCGGCGCTGTGAAGCTGCTCACCCACGTTGTGGGCGAGGCTGTCATCGAGGGCAAGAAGCAGCGCGAGGAGCGCCAGCTGGCTGCCGCACGTGATGCTGCAGGCGACACCGATGCGAAGATGCAGGCTGAGGCTGCTGAGGCTGCCGCACAGGCTGCTGCATCTGACGAGGTTTCCGCAGCTGATGCCGCTAAGGCCGCTGTTGCCGCAGAGACCGCTGCTCCGCAGGAAGTTGCAGAGGTTGAGCAGCCGGCAGCTGTCCGCGCTGCTGAGCAGGCTGAAGCTGACAAGGCATAAATTTGCCGTGACGCACACCGCGTGTGCCGCATGAGGGATCCCCGCGTACGCATTGTGCGCGGGGATTTCGTGCGTAAGTGACGGGTGTCAATTCCGGTTGGGTGCGGCGCGCGCCTTGCCCCTCCGGACCCTTCGCTGCCGAACAAACACAGTTCGGCTAATCTTTCTAACGTTAAACACCTTTCCCCGATTTAGAGGAGGAATCGCCACATGGCGAACTACACTGCTGCAGACGTAAAGAAGCTTCGTGAGACCACTGGCTCCGGCATGCTGGACTGCAAGAAGGCCCTGGAAGAGGCTGGCGGCGACTTTGAGAAGGCCGTTGAGGCCCTGCGCATCAAGGGTGCGAAGGACGTGGGCAAGCGCGCTGAGCGCAACGCTCTCGAGGGCCTGGTTGCTGTTTCCGGCAACACCATCGTTGAGATCAACTCTGAGACCGACTTCGTGGCTAAGAACCAGGAGTTCAAGGACCTGGCTGATCAGATCGCTGAGGCTGCCGCTGCGGTGAAGGCTAACTCCCAGGAGGAGCTGGCTAAGGCTGACGTCAACGGTGAGACCGCGCACGAGGTGCTCGAGCGCATGTCCGCCAAGATCGGCGAGAAGCTGGAGCTGCGCCGCGCTGCCACCGTTGAGGGTGACAACGTTGCGAAGTACCTGCACCAGAAGGCTGCGGACCTGCCGCCGGCTGTTGGTGTGCTGGTTGCTTACACCGGTGACAACGCTGAGGCTGCTCACCAGGTTGCGCTGCAGATCGCTGCTATGAAGGCTCGTTACCTCAACCAGGAGTCCGTCCCGGCTGACGTGATTGAGAAGGAGCGTGCGGTTCAGGAGGAGATCACCCGCAACGAGGGCAAGCCGGAGGCTGCTATTGCCAAGATCGTTGAGGGCCGCATGGGTGGCTTCTTCAAGGACGTTGTCCTGCTGGATCAGCCGTCCCTGGTTGACTCCAAGAAGACCGTCAAGCAGATCGCTGATGAGGCTGGCATTGAGATCACCGACTTCGTTCGCTTCGAGGTTGGCCAGGCTTAAGCCTTAACATTCCAGCATGTGCCCCAGGTTCGCCTGGGGCTTTTTGCTTGTGTGGGGGCGTTGCGCAATGAGGCAATCCGGGGAGATGATGTCGCCACCTGGGGGTATGGGGTCTGGAATGCAGCAATTTGGGAATTGCTGCAGCCGTAAGCGTCCTAGGCTCGCTTGGGGCTTTTTGCTTATCGACGTCTCAGCGCCCACACCCCATCCCGGGCCTCAAACACCAGCTGTCCATCCGGGTTCAGCGCTAACACTGCCTCGGCGTCGCCTGCACACAGGTCAACCTGGGATCGTTCCATGGCAATTTTTGACACTTTGCCGTTGGGTTTTTGGACGAGCACCCAATTGGTGGCGTCGTTGGCGTCCTCATAGTTGCGAAACACGTGACGGCCAAGCATGTCATTTGCCGTCTGGCCCGCGTACGGGCAAACAAGGAGGACTTGCGTTGCGTTGGGATAAACGTCGCTGATGTGCAGCGTGACAGAAGCGTCACCCCCGTGTTTTGACAGTGCGTCCTGCAGCGCGTGTTGGTAATCATGTGTGCCGCAGGCTGTTAGCAGCAAACAGGAGAGTGCGGTAGCGGTGAGTTTGGCGCGCATCTGGGTCCTTTTGATCTGGCAGCGTAAGATTGTCGCCGAGTGTATCTGACCCCCTTTTCAAAGGAGTTGACAAACGTGACCGAAGCCACGGCACCTGTGCGCACAGGCTACAAGCGAGTGATGCTGAAGCTGGGTGGTGAAATGTTCGGCGGCGGCAAGGTTGGTATTGACCCTGACGTGGTTGAAAGTGTGGCCAAGCAGATTGCAGAGGTTGCCCGTGGTGGCACTGAGGTTGCGGTTGTGATTGGTGGCGGTAACTTCTTCCGCGGCGCGCAGCTGCAGCAGCGTGGCATGGACCGTGCACGTTCGGACTACATGGGCATGCTGGGCACGGTGATGAACTGCCTGGCGTTGCAGGACTTCTTGCAGCAGGAGGGCGTGGACTGCCGTGTGCAGACTGCCATCAACATGGCGCAGGTGGCTGAGCCGTACCTGCCGCTGCGTGCATCCCGCCACCTGGAGAAGGGCCGCGTGGTCATCTTCGGCGCTGGTATGGGTATGCCGTACTTCTCCACGGACACCACTGCAGCACAGCGCGCGCTGGAGATCGGCTGCGAGGTGCTGCTGATGGCCAAGGCTGTGGATGGTGTGTATGACGCTGATCCGCGGGAGAACCCGAACGCGCAGTTGTTTTCTGAGATCACCCCGCGCGAGGTCATTGAGCAGGGTCTGAAGGTTGCAGACGCTACGGCGTTTAGCCTGTGCATGGACAACAACATGCCGATCCTGGTGTTCAACCTGCTGCAGGAAGGCAACATTGCACGTGCGGTTGCCGGTGAGCAGGTAGGCACGCTAGTCGCGTAATAACGCCGCGAGCTCAAGCAGCTCAGCCCCCGTGACGTTGAGGGCGCCCAAGTGGACGGGCCCCAAGGCGATCGCGGGGGTTTTGAGCATGTTGAACACCGAGCACCAGGGGGACCAGCCGGTTTGGGCTTCGAAGCTGTCTTCAGGGCTCATGTCGGAAAACGTGCCGAGTTTTGGCGGGTCGAATGCAAGGGTGGGGCAGAGCACGACGTCTACGTCCCAAGTGCGTGCGAGCAGCTCCGGCAATACGCCTACATGGGTGGAGGCGTTGGCGCGGGCTTCAGGGCTTAGGGCAAGTGCTTCCTCGTGCAGCCAGCTAATGTAGTCGCTGTCTAGTGGCTCGGCGTTGGTGAATGAGGACTTAATGATGGTGCCGAAATGCCTGTAGGTTTCGCGTGACTCGGGGTACGGATCAATTGCCACCACTTCGTGGTAGCGGTCGAGCACACCTGCGGCCTCATCCACGGCATCCAAACGCCAGGATTGCACCTGCGGGTCAGCGAAGACGCCGCGGGTCAGCACACCGATGCGTAAGCGCCGTGGCGGGGGAGGCGTCCACCCGAAGATCTCCATCTGGTCTTGCACCGTGGTGGTCAGCATCCCGTGCGCCGACAGCGATTTGCCACCCAGTTTGAAGCCGACCACGTTGCATGCCGCGGCGGGAACGCGAATCGAACCACCCGCATCCGTGCCGTGCGCTGCCCGGCTTAAACCCAGCGCCACCGCCACACCTGCACCCGTAGAAGACCCACCGGGGGTGCAGCCGGGATACGCCGGAGATTCCAACACGGGCATATCGGGACGCTCCGCGTAGCACGTTGCGCCCAACTCTGAGCTCAGTGTGGTTGCCGGCACGCTCGCACCCTGGCGCAACAGCCAAGCAACAAACGGGTCGTGGTCGGTTGGGGTGGAGGTGCGGTGCGGTGAGCCGTCGATAGTAGGAAGCCCCACAACCGGGGTGGATGACTTGATGGGGATGGACCATCCGTCCAATCGAGCGCCGTGGGTGCCACGGATTGGGGTGTTGGCGATGGACGCAAACGCTGGGTGGTGCATGGTGTGCAAGTGTAGGCCGGGGGTGCGCTGGTAGATTTGGGGGCGTTACGTTTTTCAAACGACGATGAAGGTAGGAACTGACCCATGATTGATGACGTGCTGCTAAACGCCGAAGAGAAAATGACCGCTTCGGTGGAGCACACCCGCGGCGAGCTGGCTTCCATCCGCACCGGACGTGCGAACCCGGCCATGTTCAACGGCGTTATGGCGGACTTCTACGGCGCGCCGACGCCGATCAACCAGATGGCAACGGTTTCGGTGCCGGAGCCGCGCATGCTCATCATCAAGCCGTTCGACCCGTCCACTATGCGCGAGATTGAGGACGCGATCCGTAACTCCGACCTGGGCGTCAATCCGACGGATGACGGCCACGTGATCCGCGTGACCATCCCGCAGCTGACGGAGGAGCGCCGTAAGGACCTGGTGAAGCAGGCTAAGCAGAAGGGCGAGGAGGGCAAGGTAGCCATCCGTAACGTGCGCCGTACGGGCATGGAAGCACTGAAGAAGATTCAGAAGGACGGCGACGCGGGCGAGGACGACGTGCAGACCGCTGAGAAGGCGCTGGACAAGACCACCCAGGGCTACGTTGCACAGATTGATGATTTGGTTTCCAAGAAGGAAACCGAGTTGATGGAGGTCTAAACCTCAAGTGTCTATGCACATCCACGCCCCCAAGCCGAAGAATAAGGCGGGGCGCAACCTGGGCGCTGCGATCACCACAGGCGTGATCCTGGGCGCGGTGGTCATTGCAGCGGTGTTGGTTGGCCCTATGGCGTGGTACCCACTGGTGGCGGTGGCTGTTGCCTTCGCCATGTGGGAGGTGCTTACGCGGCTGCGTGAGGCGGGCTACCAGCAGCCGCGCACGCTGCTGATCATTTTGGGCCAGATCATGCTGTGGTCCTCGGCGTTCTACGCCAGTGGCGGCCTTGTGGCGGCGTTTGCCATCTCTGTGCTGTTTTTGATGTTCTGGCGCCTGTTTTTCCACACCAGTGGGCCTAGCACTGATGCCACAGGGCGCTTGAGCCGCAGCGCCAACCCGGAAAACTACCTGCGCGATACTTCCGTTGGCATTTTTGTGCTGACGTGGATCCCGCTGTTTGGTTCTTTCGCTGCGATGATCTCGTTGATTGATGAGGGCGGCATTCCGGGATCCCGCTTCATCATCGCGTTCATGTTGTGCGTGGTGGCGTCTGACGTTGGTGGCTACGCCGCCGGCGTGATGTTTGGCACCCACCCGATGGCCCCGGCGGTCAGCCCGAACAAGAGCTGGGAAGGCTTTGCCGGCTCCATGGTCTTCGGCATGATCACTGGCTTGCTAGTTGTGCATTTCTTGATCCACGGCCCGTGGTGGCTGGGTCTTGTCATGGGTGCGGCCCTGGTGGTGTGCGCAACCATGGGTGACTTGGTGGAAAGCCAGTTCAAGCGTGAGCTTGGCATTAAAGACATGTCCAACCTGCTGCCCGGCCACGGTGGCCTGATGGACCGTTTGGACGGCATGCTGCCAGCCGCGTGCGCCACCTACGCTTTGCTCAACGCTGCGGTACTGCTCAACCCGTTCTAGCTTTTCTGGGCAAGGAGTTCTGCGCAAGGAATCGCTCTAATTCGCCTGATGTTGGCTTGACGTGCAACAATGGGGCGCATTATGAGCGATGTTCCCCAGATCAACCTGCTGGCGCCCAAGCGCGGCATGCCGCCGAAGCACTTCGCGGACCTGAATAAAGAAGAGCGCATTGATGCGCTGAAGGAGCTTGGCCTGCCCAAGTTCCGCGCCGATCAGATCGCGCGCCACTACTACGGCAAGTTCGAAGCTGATCCGTTGACTATGACGGACCTGCCGGAAGCGCAGCGCCAGGCGGTGAAAGACGCGCTGTTTCCAACGCTGCTAACCCCAGTGCGCAAGGTGGAAACCGACAACGGGGACACCACGAAAACACTGTGGCGCCTGCACGACGGCATCCTGCTGGAGTCCGTCCTCATGCGCTACCCGGACCGCGCCACGCTGTGTATTTCTTCCCAGGCGGGCTGCGGCATGGCCTGCCCGTTCTGTGCCACGGGCCAGGGTGGGTTGGACCGTAACCTGTCTACCGCAGAAATTGTGGATCAGGTGCGCGTTGCGGCAGCAATGATGCAGGAGGAAGGCTCGCGCCTGTCCAACATTGTGTTTATGGGGATGGGGGAGCCGCTGGCCAACTACAAGCGTGTGGTGTCTGCGGTACGTCAGATCACGCAGCCGTCGCCTGAGGGCTTTGGTATTTCGCAGCGCAACGTCACGGTATCCACGGTGGGGTTGGCGCCGCAGATCCGCATGCTTGCAGACGAAGGGTTGTCCTGCACCCTCGCCGTCTCCCTGCACACGCCGGATGATGAGCTGCGCGATGAGTTGGTGCCGATGAACAACCGCTGGCCTGTGTCCGAGGTGTTGGACGCCGCGCGTTACTACGCCGATAAGTCGGGTCGCCGCGTGTCCATCGAGTACGCGCTGATCCGTGACATCAATGACCACAACTTCCGCGCTGACATGTTGGGGCAGAAGCTGCACAAGGCACTCGGCCCCAAGGTGCACGTGAATTTGATTCCGTTGAACCCGACGCCGGGATCGAAGTGGGATGCGTCCCCGAAGGACCGCCAAGAAGAGTTTGTGCGCCGCGTGATTGCCCAGGGCGTGACGTGTACGGTGCGCGACACCAAGGGCCAGGAGATTGCCGCGGCCTGTGGCCAGTTGGCAGCAGACGAGAAGGCGGGTTAAGCACCAGCAACGACAAAACCCGGCCACGTAAGGCCGGGTTTTTTTATATCTAGCTTCGTACTAGTGCTGGGAACTAGTTCTGCGGTGCACGCAGGTGTGCAACGCGAGCCGGGTCGATGTTGAGGGCGCGCAGCTCACGCTCACCAAGATCGGCGTAGACACCGGAGAGCGTCTTCTGGTCGTATGCCCAGTCCGGCTCCTGGTGGCCAACCGGCTTGTTGTGCGCGGTGACGGTGCGTACCTGGTTCAGCTTCGGCTGGGTTGCCAGAAGAATCAAACCAAGTGCGATGACCACTGCGAGGGTGACAAGCCAGATGGTCTCTACGTGACCCTCGTGGTTACCAAAGTTGAACCCAACCAGGGCGATGACGGAAATCCAGCCTGCGACCTGGATGATGCCGTTGCCGGCTTCGCTCCAGCCAAAGCGGGCGGATGGGACATCTGCCTCAGATACGCCGTTGTACACCTGAGGTGCGTTGTCGAGAGCGTGGTTGGCCACAGCCAAACTCCTTCGTGCTGAACAATTGGAAAACAATTGGAACTATTTGCAACAGTATTGGCACCATTCTTTCACATGGGCTTGCCAGTTTGCGAGTGAATACCCCCTAAACGTCCGAAAGTTTTACCGCTTGTGGAGCAGACTGGAACAATGGCGGGTGTGAGACGCATTCTGATTCTGGGTTCAACAGGCTCTATTGGTACGCAGGCGCTTGAGGTTATTGAGGCTAACCCTGCTGATTTCGTAGTCGCGGGTATCGCGGCTGCGGGAAGTCAACCGCAGGCGATCATTGACCAGGCACGTACGCATGGCCTGAAGCCCGATCAGGTTGCCGTGCAGCGAGAGGACGCTGCGCAACAGGTCAGTGAGGCGCTTGGCGGGGAAGTGATCTCGGGCAAGGAAGCTGCACGCGAACTTATTAAGAAGCACGAAGCAGACGTGGTGCTCAACGCGCTTGTGGGCGCGGCGGGGCTGAGCTCAACGCTTGCGGCGCTGGAGACCGGCGCGGTGTTGGCGTTGGCTAACAAGGAATCTCTCGTTGCCGGTGGCTCGCTGGTGCTGGACAAGTCACGCGAGGGACAGCTGGTGCCGGTGGATTCGGAGCACTCGGCGATGGCGCAGTGCCTGCGAGCAGGCCACCCGGAGGATGTTGCTCGTTTCGTACTCACGGCTTCTGGTGGGCCCTTCCGTGGCCGCACGCGTGAGCAGATGATGGGGGTGACCCCGCAGGAGGCTGTGACACACCCGACGTGGTCCATGGGCACGATGAACACGATCAACTCAGCAACCATGGTCAACAAAGGCCTGGAGCTGATTGAGGCGGCGATGTTGTTCGGGATCGATCCGGACATTATTGATGTCACCGTGCACCCCCAGTCCGTCATCCACTCCATGGTGACGTTTGTGGATGGTGCATCGATCGCGCAGGCCTCCCCGCCGTCGATGAAGATGCCGATTGCGCATGCGTTGGCGTGGCCGCGTCGTGTAGCAAAAGCTCAGCCCGCACTCGATTTCGCCCAGGCGCACACGTGGACCTTCGAACCCTTGGATGCCGAGGCGTTCCCGGCGGTGGAGCTTGCACGCGAGTCGGTGAAGCGCGGCGAGCCGTACCCGGCGGTGTACAACGCGGCGAATGAGGTGGCGGTGGATGCGTTCTTCGCCGGACGCATCGCGTTTCCGCACATTGTTGATGTGGTGGCGCAGGTGCTTTCGCTTTTCGACGCCGACGGCAACCACCCCCAACCCCCAACCACCGTCGAAGCCGTTTTGGAGGCGGACGCGCGTGCGCGCAGTTTGGCTGCCGAGGTGATTGCAACAATCGCCGCTGGCGCGAAGGTGGCTAAGTAGGTGGGCGCGCTTGGCATAGTGCTGTTCGCGCTGGGTATTGCGGTGTCGATTGCGCTGCATGAGGCGGGGCACATGTTTACGGCGCGTGCCTTTGGCATGCGGGTGCGCCGGTATTTCATTGGGTTTGGCCCGACGGTGTGGTCGACAAAACGCGGGCACACTGAGTACGGCATTGCTGCACTGCCGTTTGGTGGCTTTTGTGACATCGCGGGCATGACGGCGCTGGATCCGGTGACGGAGGATGAAGCGCCGCACGCCATGGTGAATAAGCCGTGGTGGCAGCGGGTAATCGTCATGATTGGCGGGATTGTGATGAACCTGCTGATCGGCGTGGTGATCATCTACATGGTGGCCACGATGTCGGGGATTCCTAACCCGTACGCGGACCGCACACCAAGGGTGGGTGAGCTGACGTGTACATCCGATCAGGTGGATGAGCAAACGCTTGCGCCGTGTACTGGGCGCGGCCCTGCGTACGAGGCGGGGTTGCGCTCAGGCGATGCGTTGGTTGCGGTAGACGGTGAAGCGATCACAGCGTTTACGCAGTTGCGTGATTACGTGATGACTCGCCCAGGTGAGACCGTGGACGTCACAGTTGAGCGAAATGGTGAGCACAAGGACTTCGCAGTGGAGGTCCAGGCGGTCAAGCGCTTAAACCCGCAGACTGGCCAGGAGGTAGAAGCTGGCGCAATCGGTGTGGGCCTGGCACCGGTGCCGGATGCGATGAAGCGCTTCGGACCGGTTGAGGCAGTCCCGGCTACCGCGAAGTTCACCGGTGAGATGTTGGGCGCCACCGTTGATGGTTTGATTGCGTTTCCGGGCAAGATCCCGGGTGTTGTGGCATCCGTATTCGGTGCGGAGCGTGACGTGGAGGGCCCAATCAGTGTCATCGGCGCGTCGCGTACCGGTGGCGAGCTTGCGGCAAACAGCCTGTGGCCGGTGTTCTTCCTGATGCTGGCCAGCCTGAACTTCTTCCTCGCGCTGTTTAACCTGGTGCCGCTGCCGCCTTTGGATGGTGGGCATATCGCGGTGATTTTCTACGAGAAGATCCGGGACTTCTTCCGGCGCCTGCGTGGCCTGCCACCTGGCCCGCCGGCGAACTACGAAAAGCTCATGCCGTTGACCTACACAATCGCAGGGCTGCTTTTGGTGGTTGGTGTGCTTGTTATGGCGGCGGACGTGGTGAACCCCGTGAAGCTTTTGGGCTAAGGTAAACCGCATGAATCTCCCCATCGGTTTAGGTATTCCAGAAGGCCCGCCGCCGACGTTGGCGCCGCGCCGCAAGACGCGTCAGCTGATGGTTGGTGGGGTAGGCGTTGGGTCAGACCACCCGATCACGGTGCAGTCCATGACCACGACAAAGACGCATGACATTAACGCCACGCTGCAGCAGATCGCGCAGCTGGCCACCGCGGGTTGTGACATTGTTCGTGTCGCTTGCCCGAAGACGGTGGACGCGGAAGCGTTGCCGGCGATTGCTGCAAAGTCGCCGATTCCGGTGATTGCAGATATTCACTTCCAGCCGAAGTACATCTTCGCCGCCATCGATGCGGGCTGCGCCGCAGTTCGCGTGAACCCGGGCAACATCAAGGAGTTTGACGGCCGCGTCAAGGAAGTGGCTAAGGCTGCGGGGGATGCAGGTATCCCGATCCGTATTGGCGTCAACGGTGGCTCCCTGGACAAGCGTCTACTGGAGAAGTACGGCAAGGCCACCCCGGAGGCGTTGGTGGAGTCCGCGATTTGGGAGGCCGGTTTGTTCGAGGAACACGGCTACGGCGATATTGCGATCTCTGTGAAGCACTCTGACCCGGTGCTGATGGTGGAGGCCTACCGTCAGCTGGCAGAGAAGACGGACTACCCGCTGCACCTTGGTGTGACGGAGGCAGGCCCGAAGTTCATGGGCACGATCAAGTCTTCCGTGGCGTTCGGTGCGCTGCTGTCGCAGGGTATTGGCGACACGATCCGTGTCTCCCTCTCCGCAGACCCGGTGGAGGAGATCAAGGTAGGCGATCAAATTCTGCAGTCGCTGAACCTGCGCCCGCGCAAGCTTGAAATCGTTTCCTGCCCGTCCTGTGGCCGCGCTCAGGTGGACGTGTACAAGCTAGCTGAGGAGGTCACCGCTGGCCTGGACGGCATGGAGTTCCCGCTCCGCGTTGCCGTGATGGGCTGTGTTGTCAACGGTCCTGGTGAGGCCCGTGACGCGGATCTTGGCGTGGCTTCTGGCAACGGCAAGGGCCAGATCTTTGTCAAGGGCGAGGTTGTGGAAACGGTGCCGGAGTCCAAGATTGTGGAGACGTTGATCGCACACGCGCTGCGTATTGCTGAGGAGCAGGGCCTGGAAGAGGTGGCCGGAACCAAGGCCGAGGTCAAGGTTACGCGCTAGACGCGTTCCGACATGTTTGTGGCAGCGCCGGGGAGACTCTCGGCGCTGTTACGTTTTTGTCATGCGTCGCCTTCTTGCCCTGCTTTGCTGTCTGTTTCTCGCAGTGGGGCTTGCGGCATGCACACCAAGGCCTGATTCGGCTGAGCCGGTGGCGAAGGCCTTTTTGGAAGCGCTTGAAGAGCGCGCCGAATTTGGCAAGATTATCGACGCCCCGTCGACCGCCCAGTCCGCCGCCGAAACCACCTGGGAGGGCTTGCAGGCAGAGTCGCTTGAGGCAACGCTGACAGAGGTCAGCCAAAGCGAGGCGTTTGCCACGGCGACGTACCGTATGTCCTGGCAGCTTCCGCGTGAGCGTGAGTATGCCTATGACGCGCATATGACGCTCACCCAATCCGCAGACGGCTGGCAGGTGCGCTGGCAGCCCTCTGCGATTCACCCAAAGTTGGGTGCCCACCAACATCTGGAGCTGCGCGCGATCCCGGCACACCCAGCAAGTGTGGTCTCTTCGGATGGTGCGGAGTTGCTTCGTCCGGGTGTTGCGTACCGGGTGCTCGTGGAACCCAAGGGCATTAAGAGCGTGCCGCAGGCGGCCCAGCGTATCGCTGTAGCGCTTGCGGCAGCACATGAGGTTGATAGGGCAGTCCCGCTTCACGACGCCGCGTCGCTGACCAAAGCCCTCTCCTCCACCCAATCGACGTATTCGGCTGCCCTGATTCCTGCCACCGCTAAGGACGCCTTCGAGCAGGCTCTCGGTGGCGAGGCGGGGGTGCGGCTTAATGAGGAAGCCGCGATGGTCAACCTTGACCCCGGTTTCGCGCCGGACATCATGGCGCGTATTGCAACCTTGGTTGGCGATGATTTGGATGGTGACCCGGGCTGGAGCGTCTCCGTTGTCAACGAGCACGGTGTGGAGTTTGAACAGGTTGAGCGCGTTGACCCGGCGCCCTCACCCGCGATCCAGGTCAGTCTGGACCGTGCTGTGCAGCGCGCTGCGGAACAAGCGCTAGAGCCGGTTGCTGGCCGCGAAGCGATGATTGTGGCGATTAGACCATCCACCGGCGGCATCCTGGCTGTTGCCCAAACCCCGGCAGCTGACAAAAAGGGCAACTTGGCCACGATGGGCCAGTACCCGCCGGGCTCTACGTTCAAGATCATTAGCGCCGCAGCAGGCCTGGAGCGCCAATCACTGACCCCGGATTCCATCGTCCCGTGCCCCGGCACGATGAACATTTACGGCCGAACGGTAACCAACTACGCCGGTTTTGGCATGGGCAGCGTGCCGTTGCAGACAGCGTTCGCGCGTTCCTGCAACACCACGTTCGCAGACATCTCCACCAAACTGGCACCCGGCGAGCTCCAGGAGGTGGGCAAGCAGTTCGGACTTGGCCTGGACATGATGATCCCGGGTTTGGACACCATCACTGGCTCCATCCCGGTGGGCGAGACCCCGCTGGAGCGCACTGAGGCCGGCTACGGCCAGGGATATGATTTGGCAAGTCCTTTTGGCATGGCGCTGGTTGCTGCGACGGCTGCACGCGGTGAGATGCCGGTTCCGTTCCTGCTGCCGGGGGAGGAAACGCAAGTCAATGAGCATGTGGAAAAGCCCCGCCCGGAGGCGATGGAACAGCTGCGCCAGATGATGCTTGCGGTGACCTCGCCGGGTGGTACCGCAAGTGGGCTTACATCGCTTGGAGACGTCCGCGGTAAAACCGGCGAAGCCGAAATCACCGGCGGATCGCACTCCTGGTTTACCGGCTACCGGTCTGACGATGACATTGCGTTTGCCACGCTTGTTGTATTGGGCGGCGGCTCTGAAACGGCCGTGGCGCTGACGCAGACGATGCTTGCAGACTTGGATGCGGCAAGGGGCTAACATTGATCGCATGAATCCACGCGGAAAATTGACCCCAGGTAAGCCCACCCCGATTAGGAAAGTACCCGCGTCGATCAAGCGGCCGGAGTACGCCTGGAAGGATGAAGTCCAGGAGAATGTGGGCGAGCCGTTTGTGCAGAGCCCAGAGACCATTGAGGCGATGCGCGAGACGTCCAAGATTGCGGCGAACGCGTTGGCTGTCGGTGGTAAAGAGATCAAGCCAGGTGTGACCACGGACTACGTTGATGGCGTCATCCACGAGTACCTGCTTGATCACGGCGCGTACCCGTCTACGCTGGGGTACCGCGGCTTCACAAAGTCCAGCTGCATTTCGCTCAATGAGATCGTTTGCCATGGCATCCCGGACACGACGGTGATCCAGGAGGGCGATATTGCCAACATCGACGTCACTGCGTACAAAAACGGCGTGCACGGTGACACGAACGCGACGTTTTTTGCCGGTGAGGTAGCCCAGGAGCACCGCGATCTTGTAGACCGCACGTATCAGGCGATGATGCGCGGTATCAAGGCTGCGAAGCCGGGACGTGAGGTAAACGTCATTGGTCGCGTCATCGAGTCCTACGCGAAGCGCTTCGGCTACAACGTGGTTACGGATTTCACCGGCCACGGCGTGGGCACCACCTTCCATAACGGCCTTGTGGTGCTGCACTATGACTCTGACGCGTACACGGACGTCCTTGAGCCGGGGATGACGCTGACGATTGAGCCGATGATCAACCTCGGCGCGTTGCCGTATGACATTTGGGATGACGGCTGGACCGTCCAAAACCGGGACGGGGAGTACACCGCCCAGTTTGAGCACACGATCCTGATTACGGAGGATGGCAACGAGATCCTCACCCTTCCCGACGCTGACGTGGCTGCCGGCCAGCACATGCTGGGGGAGTAGTCCTCAGCAAACAGAAAAGCTCCCACCCAATCGGGTGGGAGCTTTGTTATCGCTTACAGCGGGGAAAGCTTAGAGCTTGATCCAGCCGTTGTAGGAAGCGTAGTTAACGCCAGCGATGATCAGGCCGATAACAGCACCGATTGCGCCAACGATGGAGGAGTCAACCCACCAGCGAGCCCAGTCCGGAACACCATTAACGTCGGTCTTCTCGCCGAAGTGGTCGGTAGCGAAGTAGTCCTTGTCCTTGTGCTCGGAGTTCGGCCAGTTGCCGTCAGCCTTGCCGTCAACCTTCTGCTTGCCAGCGAAGATCAGGTTGCTGTCCTTGTCATTCTGGGGCTCATCAGCGGTAGCGACGGTTGCGCCACCAAGAACCAGAGCTGCTGCGGTAGCGGATGCCACGGCTGCGTTGCGGAAGTTACGCATGTTTATCCTTCTTTCGAATATCTAGGTTGTTTGGAGGCTACGACTTAGAAAGACGGGCCGTGGACGAAGAAGTTGTACGCCGGGCCGAAGACGAGGCCGACGAGCGCGCTAACGAAGGTAGCGATGCCACCAACGAAGAGCAGCTTGTAGATCGGAGCCTGCTCGGTCCAACCCTCGCCACCGAAGAATGCGTCGTAGTCGGTGCCGATTGCCTGGCCGTCCTTGTGGGCGCCCAGCTTGCCACCAACCTTGGTGGAACCGGTCGCCGGCTTCGTCTTGTCACCGGTGGTCGGCTTGGTCGGAGCCTTCCACTCCTTGGACTCCTCGTTGCCGTTGGAGTTGGAGCTGCTGCTCTGGTTTTCGCTGGAGTTGCCGGGGTTCTCGTCAGCTGCGGTTGCGACTGCGGTGGAGCCGAATGCCACAGCAACGGCGGTGGCGCCTGCGAGGGCGGCCTTCTGGAACTTGCGCATGAAACAAATCCTTACTCGTAGTACTTGTAGGACGTCCACAGTAAAGCAGGAGCTTCACCCTGGAGGCTCTCGGTAGGAAGTGGCGGCTCCCTTGTTCCGAGCGTCGCGGACCATGTTAGCAAGTAACTTGGAGCGCGGCGCAACCTAACGCCTAAAATTTTGCCAGAGTTCTCTGACTTAAAAATTGTGGGCTGGACTTAGTAACGCCAGTGTTCTAGCTGGCGATACTCATGCTTCAGTAGCAACATCACCTGCCCCTATTTCGGGGGTGATTCAAACTTAGAAAATTTTGCTCATGTTGTTTACGCATCCACAAAATCGAGTTCGAGACCCAAAATTGCGTTCTCAGTAACCTCCGGCAGTGCGGGGTGGATCCAGTACTGTTTGCGGGCAACTTCGCGCAGATCAAGATCAAACGCCATGATCGTGATCGCCTGCTGAATAAGCGAGGACGCCTGGGGGCCCATGTAGTGCGCGCCAAGTAGGCGGCCGGTGGCCTTGTCGGCGATCAGCTTCACAAGGCCCGTGGTGTCTTCCAGTGCCCAGCCGTAAGCAACGTCGCCGTAGCGTTGCACCTTCACCGTCACGTCATAACCCTGCTCGCGCGCCTGGTCCTCGTTGAGACCAACCGTGGCAATCTGCGGGTGAGTAAATACGGCGTAGGGGACATGCTCATGCGGCATTGTGCGCTGTGGCGCCTTGCCCTCAAACTGCGACACAATGTTTGCCGCCACCGCGCGGGCCTCCGCATTGGCTACGTGCTTGAGCTGATACGGGGAGGAGACATCGCCAAGCGCCCACACACCCTCTGCGGTGGTGCGCCCAAACTCATCAACCTTGATACGGCCATCCGGGTGTAGTTCTACGCCACCGTCTACGGCGCGAAGCTCGTCACCGTTGGGAATACGGCCGGTGGCAAGGAGGAGGTGTTGGGAGGGTAGCGTTGTGCCGTCGTCAAGCAAAAGCTCAATGCCGCCCTCTGTGTTGCGGGCAGACGTAATGCCGGAGTGAACAACGTTGAAGCGCTCGGAGGCGAGCTCATTGAAAGCGTCCCGAATCGTAGGATCCAAGGAGCGAAGCATCTGCGAGCGGCTCACAATGGTCACCTTCGTGCCCAGTGCATCAAAAACGTGCGCGAACTCCATGGCGATGAAACCGCCGCCCACAATAATTAAGGACTCCGGAAGCGCATCAAGGCGCATGATGTCCTCATTGGTGTGGTAGTTCACGCCCTCGGCCCACTCCGGGATGCGGGGGCGCGACCCGGCTGCAATCAGAACCTGGTCTGCCGTAATAGTTGCAGGGCCATCTGCGGTGCCGGTGGCGATGGTGCGCGGGCCGGTGAAATAGGCAGGCTGGTCGTAAACATCCACGTTCGGGCATTCGTCTGAACGGCGGTACTCCTCGCCGCCGGCTGCGATCAGGTCAATGCGGTTGGTAAACACGCGGTCTTTAATCGCATTCCAATCCGCACCTTTATATTCCAGACCAATACCAAGGCGATCAGACTCGCGTGGCGCGTAGGCTGCATCGGCGGCCAAGACGTACATCTTGGTAGGGATGCAGCCGACATTCAGGCAGGTACCGCCAAACGCACCCTTCTCCACAATGGCGACGCGCTTATCAGTAAAGCGCTCGTCCAAAATCGTGTTACCGGAGCCAGTGCCAATAATAATAAGGTCATAGTGCGTATTCACAGAGTCTCCAACCATTCTGCAGTTGTCTTAAAAGCTACTTCGCGGGCAAAAGATTCAGAAAGAAACACGTCATGCCGTGCACCCTCAATCGTCTTAACAGTTGAGGTGTGAGACAGTGTCGGAGCCCATCTTCGGATCTGCTCCACGTCCAACACCGTGTCTGCAGTATCCGCGGCAGCCGAGTAGTCCTTTCCTAAATAGGAGTGCGCAGACACAAGCGTCAATGTGGGCACGCCCGTATCAATGTTGCCGGCGTGAATCTGTTGCTGTGCCTTATTAATAGCGCGGATCCAGCCGAAATATTTCCGATGCCCGTAGACCGGCTTCATCGCGGTATCGAAGTGCCACTCACCATGCTTGCTGTGGTGGATGGACTCGCCGTAGGTGCCCAAATTGTCTTGCGGCAGCGGCAACAGTGGGAGGAAGCGGCCCACAGTATTCATCACTGGACGGGCAAGGGTTACAAAAACGGGGTGGTACTGCAGATCCAGCCAGGGGCTGTTGAGTATGAGCCCCGCAATGTGCGCGTGACGCTTTGGGTCCTCGCGGCGCAAGTAATCCAGCCACAGCGGGGCGATCAGCCCGCCAGTGGAGTGGGCGACGGGAATGACCTTTTGGGAAGCCACGTCATCTGTGATGATGTCTAACGCCGCGTTGAGCTCCGGGTAGTAATTTGCAACATCCCGGGTGTAATGCCACCGCTGGCCCGCCTTGCGGGAACGGCCGCTGCGACGCAGATCAACCGCATAAAACGGGTAACCAAGCTCGGTGAAATATTCCGCCACATGTGTTTGGAAGAAGTAATCACTCATGCCGTGAATCCACAGCAGTGCAGGTTTGTTTGGATCTGCCTTCTTGTTGCCAGCGATTGCCTTGACCACCACCGCTTGGACCGCTTTGCCAGTGTCCGGGTCTTTGCCTAGATCAATCGTTGCCTGTTCATAGTCGGGGCCGAGAATGTCTGGGCGAAAAATTGTGGTCTGACTCATGCGGCCAATACTAGCCGCGAGCGTCAAACTACAGCGTAGAGTGGAAAAGCACTAGGGTTGTAGAAGCACAAAATTTCAAGAGATGAGAAGGTGGCTTGGTATGGCTAACAAGAACTACGACGATGAGGTGGATGTCCTTCTTGTAGGAGCCGGCATCATGAGCGCCACCCTGGGCGCAATGCTGCACGCACTGGAACCGGAATGGTCCCAGGTGATCTACGAACGTCTTGACGGCGCGGCACAAGAGTCTTCCTACCCGTTCAACAACGCAGGTACCGGTCACTCGGCACTGTGCGAGTTGAACTACACCCCGGAGAAGAACGGCCGCATTGATGTGTCCAAGGCGATGAACATCAATGAGAAGTTCCAGCTGGCACGCCAATTCTGGTCCTACAGCATTGAAAACAATGTGCTGAAGGATCCGCGCGCGTTCATCAACCCTGTACCGCACGTGTCTTTCGCACAGGGCGAAGACCAGATTGGCTACCTCAAGCGCCGCTACGATGCGCTGAGCGTCAACCACATGTTCCCGGAGATGCAGTTCACCGAGGATCCCGCAAAGTTCACCGAGATGCTGCCGTTGATGGCCAAGGGCCGCGACTTCGACGCTGAGCCGGTTGCCGTCTCCTGGACCGATGTCGGCACTGACATTAACTACGGTGCACTGACCCAGCAGTTCATCGACTCCGCGAAAGCTTCCGGTACCGAGGTTCGCTTTGGTCACGAAGTAACCAACCTCAAGCGCGAGGGCAACTTCTGGAAAGTCACTGTGAAGAACGTGCACACGGGCGACAAGAAGGTCACTCGCGCACGCTTCGTCTTTGTCGGTGCCGGCGGCTATGCACTGGACCTACTGCGCAAGGCTGGTGTCCCGGAGGTTCACGGCTATGCGGGCTTCCCAATCTCCGGCATGTGGCTGCAGACCACCAACCAGGAACTCGTGGCACAGCACCAGGCGAAGGTCTACGGCAAGGCCAAGGTTGGCGCCCCGCCGATGTCTGTCCCGCACCTGGACCTGCGCGTGGTTGACGGCAAGCAGTCCTTGCTGTTCGGCCCGTACGGTGGCTGGACTCCGAAGTTTATGAAGAAGGGTTCCTACCTGGACCTGTTCAAGTCCATCCGCCCGGACAACATCCCGTCCTACCTGGGTGTTGCCGCCACCAACTTCAACCTGGTCACCTACCTGGTTGAAGAGGTCTTCCGTAACTTTGACGGCAAGATGGACGTCCTGCGCGAGTACTACCCGGACGCAGATCCGAAGGACTGGACCGAGGTTGTTGCTGGCCAGCGTGTGCAGGTGATCAAGCCGACCGCTGCTCCGCGCTTTGGCTCACTCGAATTCGGGACCGCACTGGTCAACGATCAGAGCGGCAGCATCGCCGGTATCCTCGGCGCATCTCCGGGTGCATCGATTACCCCAGCTGCCATGCTGGAGCTGCTTGAGCGTTGCTTCGGTGAGCGCATGATCGAGTGGGGAGAGACCCTCCACCAGATGTTCCCGACCTACGGCAAGTCCCTGAAGCGCGACAAGGCCGCCTACGACGAGCAGTGGGCATGGACCCAGAAGACCCTGCAGCTGGAGCAGGAGCGTCACCTGGACGGCTCGAAGTAAGCAGCTGCGGGATCCCAGCGCAAGCTAGGTACCGCAGAACGTTTGAAATGGGAAGGCGCCTTCGGGCGCCTTCATCCATTCCGGGCCAGCCTCCGGGTTGAAAGGGTCCTGGGTTGCGCGCGCCAGTTCCAGAAACGGTTCGAGGTTGCTGTTTCGTTCCGCCTCCACGATGGCGCGCTCCAGCATGCCGTTGCGTGGCCCAAACACGATGCCGTTGAACTCAAAGAGGTCCTCTGCCGCAGCAAGCTCTTCGGGGTTGGGCGCTTCGGCATTCCAGGCGGCGTCCCAACGCTGCTGCGCCTGACCAAGAATCGACTGGGCCGTGTCTTGATCCATCACCCCAAGCAGTGCCTCCGCTAGGCGGGCCACGTTCCACACCGCGATCGATGGCTGGTGACCAAAACGGTAGCGGCCCTGGGCGTCGATAGAAGAAAACACCGCATTCGGGTCATACGTCTCAGTAAAGGCGCATGGGCCGTAGTCGATGGTCTCACCGGATAGTGCCGCGTTATCCGTGTTCATCACCCCGTGGACAAACCCAATGCGCATCCATTTGGATACCAACGCAAGCTGGGAATTGAGCGTGTGTTCCAAAAGCGCGACAGGGGAGTCGAAGCCTGCTGCACGGATGACCTTTTCCACCAACTCCGTGGACTGTGTTGCGGCGTATTGCACCGATCCGATACGCAAGTGACTTGTGGCTACACGCACCACAATGCCGCCGGGCACCCCGCCCTGCCTACGAATCACATGCTGGCCGGTGCTGAGCACCGCCAGCGAACGCGTCGTCGGAATACCCACGGCGTGCATGAACTCTGAAACCAGGTACTCGCGCAGCATCGGACCAATCGCGCCAGCGCCGTCGGAGCCAGGGCGAGAAAACGCAGTCAGGCCCGAGCCCTTGAGCTGGATTTCGTAGCCGCCCTGGTCGCCGGTGGTGGGGAGGTTGCCGAGGAGGGTGGCGCGGCCGTCGCCAAGCAAGGGCACAAACTGGCCGAACTGATGGCCGGAGTAAGCCATGGAATGACCACCCTGGGAACCGGCAAGCCACTGCACTCCGTCATGACTGCGCAGCCATTCGGGGTTCAACCCAAGCTCTCGCGCGAGCGCCTCATTGAGCACCACTAGCTGCGCGTTGGCAAAGGTAGTGCCGGGCTGAGGTTGTGCCATCTCGGGCAGCATTTCTGCGAGCGTGTGGGCAAGCTGCGGTTGGTTCATGCCACCACCCTAGACTTGAGCCCTATGAGAAACGGTCACATCACCCTTGTTGGCGGCGGTCCCGGTGCCTGGGACCTGCTGACTATTCGCGGACTGCGCGCCTTGGAGGCGGCAGACGTGATTCTTGCAGACCACCTCGGGCCCGCCGCGGAGCTGTCGCAGTTTCTCGACCTTGAAGGCAAAGAGGTCGTCGATGTAGCCAAGCTGCCGTACGGACGCCAGGTGGCGCAAGAGCGCATCAATGAGCTGCTCGTGCAGTACGCGCGCGAGGGTAAGCAGGTGGTGCGGCTCAAAGGCGGTGATCCGTACGTGTTCGGCCGCGGGTTTGAGGAGCTCCAGGCCTGTGCGGCTGCCGGCTTGGAGTGCTCGGTGGTGCCCGGGGTGACCTCTGCAGTGTCGGTGCCGGCTGCGGCAGGTGTGCCGGTGACCCAGCGCGGAGTCACACACGCGTTTACGGTGGTCTCCGGGCACTTGCCGCCGGGGCACGCGAAGTCCCTGGTGGACTGGGGAGCATTGGCTCAGGTCGGGGGCACGATTGTGGTGGTGATGGGCGTGCGCAACGTCCGCGCTATTGCCTCGGCATTGCTTGAAGCCGGCCTTGCACCGCAGTGCCCGGCAGCGGTGATCCAGGAGGGTGAGACCGCAGCGCAACGCGTGTTCTTCGCCACCGCCGACACGCTTGCCGATGTCATGGAGGAGCACTCCGTGACCAACCCCGCTGTCTACGTCTTCGGGGAGGTGGCTGGCCTTGCGCACGCTGGATAGCTTGATTTGGGAGCTTTCGCTTGACGACGCCACACGCCCGCCATCGCATGCGCTGATCTGCCAGGATCCGACGCTTGATCTCACACGCGCGGCGATTGAAGCTGGCGCGTCGGTGACGTTTCTGGATCCGGACTACGCGCGCTGCCAGGAGGCTGCCGCACTGGGTGCGGCGGTGGTGGGGGATCAGCGCCTAGATGCCTATCTGGCGGGGTCTTCGGGACAGGTTGTTGCTCTGGGAGAGATGCCGAAATCCCTTGCGCGCTTGGACTATCTCGCGCGCTCTATTGCTGGCGCAGGTTTCTCAGATGTGCGTTTGGTGCTGGGTGGCAACAATAAGCACCTGTCGCGCGGCATGAACGCGGTGCTTGAAGAGTCCTTTACGTCCGTTGCAGCCTCCCGTGGCCGCGGGAAGTTCCGCTGCCTCGTTGCTGCTGGCCCGCGCGATGTGACCTACGAGCCAGTGATGGGCGATGGGCTTGTGAGCATCGGTGGTGTGTTTTCCGGGGCGAAGCCGGACCGAGGCGGAGAGCTGCTGCGCTCATGCCTGCCTGCTAATCCCGGACGTCTGCTGGACTTCGGCTGTGGCAACGGCTCTGTTTCCCGTGGTCTTGGTGGGGTGGCCACCGATGCTGATGCGGACGCCGTGCTTTCCGCGCGCGCCATCGGCCTGGAGGTCACGTGGGACGACGCCGGCTCGCGGTTTGCCGATGGCTCCTTTGACACCATCGCGCTCAACCCGCCGTTTCACGACGGTAATGCGGTTGACGCGACGTTGGTGCAGCGGTTGCTGGATGCGTCGAAACGCATGCTCGCCCCCGGAGGGGCCCTGTACATGGTGCACAACTCGCACCTGCGCTATCGGCCGGAAGTTCAGCGCCGCTTCGACTCAGTGGAGCAAGTGGCGCGGGATAATACCTTTACGGTGCTTCGGGCGACACCATAAATGTGGTACCCTTTTGCGGTACGACAGTAAGGAGGGCGTTATGTCTATCAGTGCGTCTGAAGCTCGGCGTACCTTGTACCCGCTTATTCAGCAAGTGAACAACGATCGCGATGCAGTGGAGATTGTTTCCCGTCATGGCAATGCAGTACTTATGTCTGCCGAGGATTACGAAGCATGGCTTGAAACCGCGTACCTGTTTAAAACGCGAGAAAATGCTCGCCGATTGACGCAGGCATATGAGGACGCACTCAACGGTGCCGTAGCAGAGCACGACGTTGACTTAGATGTTGAACTAGATGCGTAATGCGGCTGGTTTGGACTAGCCACGCGTGGGAAGACTATTTGCATTGGCAGGCCAATGACAAAAAGATGCTCAAACGCGTCAATCAGCTGCTGCGTGATACGCTGCGTGACCCTTTTGAGGGGATAGGCAAGCCTGAGCCTTTGAAATATGGTGCTGAGGGTGCTTGGTCACGAAGAATTACGCAAGAACACCGACTGGTCTACATGATTGTTGACGGGGATCTTGTAGTCTTGCAGGCGCGTTACCACTACTAGCCCAAGAGCTTGGGCAGGGCGTTAGCTGCGGTGTCTTCAACAACCACCGTGGCCAGGTGGGAAAGGTCCGTGCGCATTGGGGTGACCTCAATAATCGGGATCTCGCGTGCATGAGCCATCAGCGGCAAACCAGCTGCGGGGTAGACCACGCCCGAGGTACCAACAATCAGCAGGGCATCGGCCGTGCGCATGCGTCGTTCCGCCTCATGCCACTCGGCTTCCGGCAAGGCCTCGCCGAACCAGACGACACCTGGGCGAATCAGACCACCGCACGTGGGGCATGTCGGTGGGGTGATCGTTGGAACCGGCTCGTGGGGCAGTGCAATTTCGGCGGTATAGGGCTCGTCACAGTCGGTACAGCGGAAATCAAAGAGCGAACCGTGCAGGTGCACCACGTTCTGACTCCCGGCGCGCTCGTGCAGGTTGTCAATGTTTTGGGTGGTCACCGTAGTCTTTGGGCAGTTCGCGATGGCTAAGTGGCCCGCATTCGGCTGCGCCTGCTGGGCCAAGTGTGCGCGCCAGAGGTACCAGGCGAACATGGTGTCAGCGTCCCGGTGCCAGGCGTTGATGGAAGCCATTGCCTGCGGGTCCACGTTTTCCCATAGGCCGGTCTGCGCGTCGCGGTAGGTGGCAATGCCGCTATCCGCACTCATGCCAGCGCCAGTAAACACCTCGATGTGTTTGGCGTGGCTCAGGATATCGCGTGCTTGGGCAAGACTCTGGGCAAGGTTTCCAGATTGGCTCATGGCCTACAGGCTATTGATCAGATCCAGTGCTTGCTCGCGGTACGTGAAATTCTTTGTGCCCTCCACGGCGTCACGCATCACATCAAGGTAGAAGGGGTCCGGGTCTGATTGATAGCGGGCAAAGGCATCACGTGCGATGTCTGTAGGCAACAAGCAGTCTGTGGGCACCCCGTGGATACCTAGGCCAGCATCTTTCGCACGAGCTTCGGCGGCGCGCATCGTGGACGTGAACTTGGTGTTGGGCTGAAACTCTACGGCGCGCGCGAAACCGTCGGCCACCATCACCTCATTAACAAATGTGCCGTCCTGCTTGTACACACCCGCAAGGTCCCGGCCGTAGCGATCCACACGCTCAACGTCATAGACCAGGTTCACGCTCTCCCCGGGAGCAATGAGGGATTCCAGGTGCTTCGTAGACTCCTTGTAGAGGCATTCCTCTTTTTCGGGAGTGTCAATGTTGAGCAGGCGTACGCGCGTCTCTTCGCCGGAGTGGGTAACCACGATGGTGTCACCGTCCACAATCTTGCTCACTACCACCGCGTCTTCGTCCTTGAGCATGCGTACGGCAAGCGCGATGCCTGCGATACCAACCACGGCAATAAGAAGTGCGATAACAAGGCGCAGCGTGTTGCGGCGAGCGCTGCGCTGGGGCTTTGGCTGGGCTTGCTGCTGGACTCCGTGCATCACAGCAGCACCACCAACACAACAATCACGATTAGGCAGGTGACGATCGCCCACATGATCCGGCGCATCAGGCGCTTGCCAACCGGGTGTGCGGTATTGATCTGGATCTTGCCGGGCTCAGCAGGCATGATGCTCACAGGCATCGGGTCCAGCGGCTCCTTGTAAAAGCCCATCGACGCCTTTAGTTTCAGCCGCTCCACGCGCTTCTGCTCCTGCTCATCGGGTGGTAGCTGCTCCCAGGAGGAACTCGACTTGCCCATAAGGCGTATAGACGCCGCGATTGCGTACATACAGTAGACCACAATTCCCGCAATCCACAGCGGAGTTGGCACCAAACGGGGAAAACACATCATCAGCTGCGCCGAGGCCAGCACTAACGCCGTGCCTACCGCCATGTGTCCCAGAAAATCGTTGGTCTTGTTCAGCAGCGCAGTGACTCGCTGCGCTGCCGTTTCGGAGTAGGGAAGCGCATCAGCTTCCGGGACCTCGCGACGCCTTGTGGCAGCGTTCGCAGGCAGCGCACACGCCGCCATCATCGCCGAAATAGCTAGACCGATCCACAGCGCGCCGCCAACACTAAGCCACGTCTTATCCGCCCAAGCATCCACACCGCCAGGGCCGATATGGATCGGCACCGGCTCCGGAATCGAATCCCAGCGCAGGAGGAGATACGCAAACGTTGCAAGGTAAATGCCAACTGAAATAAGAAGGAAGCGGCGCATGTGCATGGGTGTAAACGTTACTGCACGTGCTACTGCACGCGTTTCGGACGGCGCCGCTCACGCAAGTACTGCCCAAGGTACGGCTGCGCAAACTCCACCAACCCCCACCCCGCGGGCGTAATCAAGTCACGGTCAATCAGCTTCTGACGCGTGTCACTTACCGACGTTGTCGTCGTCCCCATCAACTCCGCCACATGTGCAACCGGCACCTCAGGTGTGCCGGCTTGCTCCTCTAACAGCGCCATCGTCTGCAAGAACTCCAGCTGCTTCGGCGGCACATCCCGCAACGCAGGCTGGTGCACCTGCAAGCCAAGACGCTCAACTGCGTCTGGGGTAGCGAGGGTGATCACGTTGGCGTCGATAGTAGAAAGCGAATCCTCTACTGCCCGCTCCCAGGCAAGGAAACCAAGCAACTGCACCAGATAGGGATACCCCTGACTCAGCTCAGCCGCCTGATCCGCAGCCGCGAACACAATCCCGCCCTCTTGCGATGTCTCCTCGAAGGCGCGTCGGGCGTCGTCCAACGTCAGCGGGCCCAGCTCATAATGGCGAGCACGGCGCAAAAACGTCGCGCCGGGCAGATCCAACAACTGGTTGATGCCGCGGGTCAGCCCCGCCATGGCTACCGCCACCGGAAGGTCATCGCGCACCAGATCCTGGTACGCAATGGCGATCTGGGTGAGGTCATCAGGGTCAACGTCCTGGACCTCATCGATGGTGATCAGCACGCCGGTGTCATGCAGCAGGTCGATCAGCCGACGAAGTTGCGCAACCAGCCGTTGGGCTGGCTCACTATCGGTGATGTGGGTACTGACCGACCCAATGCCAGCTACGGAAAACCCGGTCAGCTGCCGTTTAGGGCGCTCCTCTAGACGAGCGATTGCCTCAGGGATGGTGGACTCCACCAGCACCTGCTGCATGTTCTCGCGAGCAGATGCGCGCAACACCACCCACCCGTGCTGGATGGCAATGTCTTCCAGCTCCGTTAAGAGTACTGTTTTACCAATGCCGCGAGAGCCCGAGATGAGCAGTGAGCGATCCGGGTTGCCGGGACCACCCTGTAATGCGCGGGCGAAATCTTGCAGCACGGCGTCACGTCCAGCCCAGACGCGAGGGCTGGCGCCGAATGTGGGGCGAAACGGGTTGTGCATAACCCGCATCCTAACACCGCTGCCGATTGATAAATTGATAAATTCGGGCAGATTGATAAATTGATAAATTTTCCTGCGGTTATACCAACAGTGTGAGCTGTTGGCCGTCGATTCGTACCTGGAAACCCTCCGCGGAGGCCAGATCTGCCACGTCGTTAATGCTTGCGGCGTCTGCAATATTCGGAGCCAGGGCGAGCGAGCGCGCAAGCTCGCCCTTGTACTGCTTATTAAAGTGGCTGACCACCTTGCCAGTGTCCGCTTGCTCCACCCGCACCGTCATTGCGGAAGCCAGCGGGCCCAGCTGTTGGTAGGCGCCTGAGCGCATATCCACCACGAAATCCTGCTGCGCCAGTTGCTCGGTCACAGCCTTGCCCCACCACGCCTTCATGGTTTTGTTGTTCACCTTGGATCCGGCGGAGACGCGGTAGCGGGGCACGTGGTCGTCGGCAAGCAAAAGCCCAAAGAGCGCTGACCCGACGGCGAGGTGGCTCAGTGCGTCGGCAGGCAGTGTGGCGGCATCGAGCGCGTCATAGAGCACGCCGGTATAGCGCTGGATGGCTGGCATGACTGGGGCGTCGCGTAATGCCAGGTTCTCCTCAGCCTCAGCGCGCTTGGTGGCCGGGATTTTTAGCTGGTCCATCATGGTTTCAACATCGGATGAGGCGAGCTGATCCATGAGCGCTTGACGGATCGGATCCAACTCCGGGAAGGACACACGCATGGGGCCTAACTGGCCGCCAGGGGCTTTGGTTTCAGACGGGGGCAACACGATGAGCATGCCAAAAACCCTAGCGCTAGAATTTCTGGTCATGATCACACGCCTGTCCACACTGTTCCTGCGCACGCTGCGCGAAGACCCCGCCGATGCGGAGGTACCCAGCCACAAACTGCTCGTCCGCGCCGGCTACGTACGCCGCGCCGCACCCGGCGTGTACTCCTGGCTGCCGCTCGGCCTGCGCACGCTGCGCAAGATCGAAGGTATCGTGCGCGAAGAGATGGACGCGATGGGCGCCCAGGAGCTGCTCTTCCCGGCGCTGCTGCCGCGCGAGCCGTACGAGGCAACCAACCGTTGGGCCGAATACGGCGATGACCTGTTCCGCCTGAAGGACCGCAAGGGCGCAGACATGCTGCTGGGCCCCACACACGAGGAGATGTTCACACTCCAGGTCAAGGACCTGTACTCCTCATACAAGGACTTCCCGGTCACGCTGTACCAGATCCAGACGAAGTACCGCGATGAGGCGCGTCCGCGCGCTGGCATTTTGCGTGGGCGCGAGTTTGTGATGAAGGACAGCTACTCCTTCGACATGAGCGACGAGGGCCTGGATCAGTCCTACGCGAACCACCGTGCGGCCTACCAGCGCATCTTTGATCGCGTGGGCATCCGCTACGAGATTTGCCAGGCCACCTCTGGCGCTATGGGCGGCTCCGCATCCGAGGAGTTCCTCGCGTACTCCGAAAACGGCGAGGACACCTTTGTTATCTCCACCGCGGGCGATTACGCGGCCAACGTGGAGGCTGTGACCACGGTTGTGCCTGAGGCTCGTCCGATCGAGGGGCTGCCAGAGGCTGTGGTGCACGATACTCCGGCCTCCGAGACCATCGCTGCGCTGGTTGAGTGGGCGCAGAGCGCAGGTGTGCTTGTAGAAGGCCGCGAGGCCCAAGCCGCCGACACGCTCAAGTGCATGATGATCAAGGTCAACGACCCACGTGCGCTGGATGAGGACGGCAAGCCGGTTGGCCCGCAGCTGGTCGGTGTGTTGATCCCGGGTGATCGCGAGCTGGATGAGAAGCGCCTGGAGGCATCGCTTGAGCCGGCCACCTTTGAGCTGGCTAGCGAGGAGGACTTTGCCAAGAGCGGTTTCCTTGTCAAGGGCTACGTCGGCCCGCGCGCGCTGAACGCTAACGGTGTGCGCGTGCTCGCGGACCCGCGCGTGGTGGAAGGCACCGCCTGGATCACCGGCGCGGACGCTCCGCAGAAGCACGTCGTTGGCTTGGTGGCCGGCCGTGACTTCAGCGTGGACGGGTTTATTGAGGCAGCCGAGATCAAGGAAGGCGACCCGTCGCCGTCCGGCAACGGCACTGTCGAGCTTGCCCGCGGCATCGAGCTGGGCCACATCTTCCAGCTGGGCCGCAAGTACACCGAGGCCATGGACGTGCAGATTCTGGATGAAAACGGCAAGCGCGCCGTGCCCACCATGGGCTCCTACGGCATCGGTGTCTCCCGCATGATGGCGGTTGTGGCTGAGCAGCGCCACGACGACAAGGGTCTGGTCTGGCCGGTAGAGATCGCCCCGTACCAGGTGCACGTTGCGGTGGCGAACAAGGACGCCGCAGCACTTGAGGCAGGCGAGCGCCTGGTAGGTGAATTTGATGCCGCAGGGCTTGAAGTACTTTACGACGATCGTCCGAAAGTCTCCCCAGGCGTCAAGTTCAAGGATGCCGAACTGCTTGGCATGCCGTTCGTGGTGATCCTGGGCCGCTCCTTTGCAGATGGCATTGTGGAGCTGCGCATCCGTGGCGGCGAAACGCTTGAGGTTCCCGCAGACGAAATCGTGGACAAGGTCATCGAGCTCGTCCGCGGCTAGATACTCCGCCCTGCGCTTTTAATCGCGCTGGGCGTGGGCGGCGAGTTGGATCGCCGCCTTGCGCCAGGGCTTCGACTCCGCGTCCGCGGCAGCTAAACGCCACTGTTTAACAAGGTCACTGTGCATCGTTTCGACGAGCTCAGTGGCCTCTTGCGTTGTCGTGGGCTCTGCGTACCCTTCCGCAAACGTGTAGCCGGCGGCAGGTACCAGATCCTCGCTCAGCACCTCAGTCAGCATTCCAGTCAGCACCTCTGTGCGTTCGTGGGATGCCTCGCGCAGGTCCACAATGCGCGTGCGCAGTGCACCGTCGGCGTACGCCAGTGCGATGCCAAGGCCGTAGTCCATCGCGTTTTCTGCGGCGAGGAGGTCGGTGGCTGTTTGCAGTGAGGCGTCGTGAGTAATGGGGCTCTCGATATCTAGCTCAACCGGGGCCAGCGCCAGCGCATCGATGGCTTGGGCAACCACCAGGTCGACGGAATCTGCCGGTACCTTGTCGGCGGCGGCAACGGTGTGCTCCAAAAGGGCTGCGCCGTCCGCGGCGGCCGGAAGGTCGGTGTCGCCATATCCGACGTTGCAGGACTGCGGGGTCTGTCCAGTTTCGTCGGTGCCGCACAGGCGCAGTGCTTCGTCTTGAAGCTGCTCGCTCTGGGACTTGCGCAGTTCGGTCCACGCATTCTGGTCCTCGGACCACACCCAATCCGCGGAGGCTTGCTTGGCCAAGGACATGATTTCGCCGTTGGCGCGCGGGCCGATAACATCCATCACCGTGCAGCTAGATAAAAGCAATGCGGCTGGCAAAACAAGCAACTTCTTCACCCGCTGCACGTTACACGCTAGGTTTGAGCCATGGCATTTCCCACAAATAACGAACTTGAACAACTGGTAGCCCCTGTTGCGCAGGCGTACGCGATGGACATTGAGCACATCCGGACCGTCAAGGCGGGCAAGAAATCGCAGGTTGTTATCGCGCTCGACTCGGATACCCACCCGACGTTGGACGAGTTGGAGGAAGTGTCCAATGAGCTTTCCACGCTTTTCGACGCTTTGGAGCAACGCGGAGAAGTCAACTTCGGCGCTGGCTACACGCTAGAGCTGACTACACCTGGCGTGGATATGCCGCTGACGCTGCCGCGACACTGGCGTCGCAACCGCGGCCGTTTGGTTAATGCCGCTGGTCAGCTCTACCGCGTTGGTGCGCTGAACCAGGATGAAACTGAGGTGGTGGTCATTCCTTCAGGCTCCAAAACGCCGGTTGCGCAAGCCATGCCGGTTTCGGAGCTGGCGGGCGCAGTGGTAGAAATTGAATTTAAGAAACCGCCAGCTGCAGAAGTTGAGCTGGCGGAAAAGGACTTCGAAGAGGTGACAAGTGAATATTGATATGGAAGCCCTCAGGGCGATTGAGAAGAACCAGGGCATTGCGGTTAGGGATCTGCTGGAGACCATCGCAACTGCACTGCTGTGGGCATACCGTGACTACCGCGAGGTGCCATTGGAGGAGCGCTCTGAGCCGCGCATTGACATCGACGTGGCTACGGGCGATGTTGCTGTTTTGGTCACGGAACGTGATGAGGACGGCGAGGTCATCTCTGAGTACGACGACACTCCGGTGAACTTCTCCCGCATCGGCGCAGTTGCGGTGCGTGACGCGATTAAGAAGAAGCTGCGCTCTGTAGAGGCTGGTCGTGTCTACTCCGAGTACGCGGAGCTGGAGGGCACTGTGGTCTCTGGCGTTGTGGAGCGCGACGCGATGAAGGAAGCACGTGGTGTCAGTGCCGTTGCAATCGGTACTGAGGCTGCGCCCCAGGACGGCATCCTGTTGCCGGCGGAGAAGATTCCAGGGGAGCGTCTCGTTCATGGTGACCGCATCAAGGCGTATGTGGTGGGCGTGAACAAGGGGGACCGTGACGTTATGGTCAATCTCTCGCGCACCCACCCGGAACTGGTACGCGGCCTGTTTGCGCTTGAGGTGCCGGAGGTTGCGGACGGCAGCGTTGAAATCGTTGGCATTGCCCGCGAGGCTGGTCACCGCTCCAAGGTTGCGGTGCGTTCCGCAGTCAAGGGCGTCAACGCCAAGGGCGCCTGCATTGGCCCGCGTGGCTCGCGCGTCACCAACATTATGAAGGAACTCGCTGGCGAGAAGATTGACATCATTGATTACTCGGATGACCCGGCGGCGTACGTTGGCAATGCGCTTGCGCCGTCCAAGGTCATCAGCGTTGAGGTCACCGACCCAGCCACGCAGACCGCGCGTGTGATTGTTCCGGATTATCAGCTCTCCCTTGCCATTGGTAAGGAAGGCCAGAACGCCCGTTTGGCAGCGCGCTTGACCGGCTGGAAGATTGACATCCACTCGGATGCAGATGTCGCCGAGGAAACCGCCGCAGGCGAAGCGCAAAACTAGGCAGTTACAAATTTGTCGTTTAGTGGCGTATCCTTGAGGACGGCTTAAAAACCGTTTCCGTGCGACGAAAGGTCACGTATGCCAATCCGTATCCGGACCTGCGTCGCATCTCGCAAGCAGTTGCCCGACACGCAGTTGCTGCGAGTCGTTGCGGATCCGGACGACCCGGGTCGCGTGATTGCGGATCCTGCTCGGTGCCTACCGGGTAGGGGTGCGTGGATTACGCCAACGCTGGAAGCGTTAGAGCTGGCGGAGCAGCGCCGTGCGTTTGCTCGGGCGCTTCGCTTGTCCACACTCGTGGACGTGAGTCATGTACGTGAGTACCTTTCAAGCGATTCACACCAAGACCCACACGTAGATAGGAAGACCGAACACTGATGAGTACGCGACCATGAAGCAGCATCAGCGATGAAAGTCACTGACCATATCTAGGGGTATGTAGCTTTTCCGGCAAGACGTTGGAAAGCACGTGCTCCTAGCGAACAACCAAGGAGACACGTGCCCGGAAAGCTACGCGTTCACGAACTGGCTAAACAGCTCGGCGTAACAAGTAAGGAACTACTGGCAACCCTCAAAGAGCAGGGTGAATTTGTAAAGACCGCCTCGTCCACCATCGAACCTCCGGTGGTGAAGAAGATGAAGGCCTACTATGAGGCCCAGTCCGGTGGCGGCGAAGAGGAAGCAGCTGAGGGCAAGCCTGCTGCTGCGAAACCTGCGGCAAAGCCTGCTGCTGCAAAGCCGACGGCTGCGAAACCTGCTGCCGCAAAACCTGCTGCACCCAAGCCCGGTGCAGCCAAGCCTGCTGCAGCTAAGCCTGCCCAGCCGGCCAAACCTGCTGCCGCAAAACCGGCAGCACCGAAACCCGGTGCAGCGAAGCCTGCTGCAGCTAAGCCGGCTGCAGCTAAGCCTACCCAGCCGGCCAAACCTGCTGCCGCAAAACCGGCAGCACCGAAGCCCGCGCAGCCTGCAAAGCCTGCCGCTGCAAAACCGGCAGCACCGAAGCCGGGCGCGCCGAAGCCTGGCGCAGCGAAGCCTGCCGCAGGTGGCCCGACTCCGGGTGCTATGCCGCGTCCTATGCCCAAGCCGGGCGGACGTCCGCGTGTAGCTAACAACCCGTTCTCCTCGAACACGGGCGGGCAGCGTCCCGCACCGCGTCCAGGTGGCGGCCGTGGCGGCAACCAGCAGGGTGGTGGCCGCGGTCGCGGTCCGGGCCAGGGCGGCGAGCGCGCTGGTCAGGGTCAGGGACGCCGTCCATCGCCGGCGGACATGGCGGCACACCCGTCGCCAACCCAAATGCCATCCAAGTCCGCAAACGTTGGACGCGGTGGTCGTGGCGGCCAGGGCGGCCCGGGCCGCGGACGTGGTGGCCAGGGTGGCCCAGGTGGCCCGCGTGATGGTTACCGTGGTGGCCGCGGCGGACGTCGTGGCGGTACCGCAGGCGCATTCGGCCGTCCAGGCGGTGCACCGGGTCGTGGACGTAAGTCGAAGCGTCAGAAGCGCACCGAGTACGAGGAGATGCACGCACCAAACGTCATTGGTGGTGTACGTCTGCCAGACGGCGGTGGCAAGACCGTGCGTCTGCGTCAGGGTGCCACCCTGTCGGACTTCGCTGACAAGATCGGTACCGAAGCATCGAACCTGGTCCAAGCGCTGTTCAACCTCGGTGAGATGGTGACGGCAACGCAGTCTGTCCCGGAAGAGACGCTGCAGCTGCTCGGCGCCGAGATCAACTACGAAGTGCAGATCGTCTCGCCTGAGGACGAGGACCGTGAGCTGCTCGAATCCTTCGACCTGCAGTTTGGTGAGGATGAAGGTGGCGAAGAGGCGCTTGAGCAGCGTCCGCCAGTGGTGTCCGTCATGGGCCACGTTGACCACGGTAAGACTCGCCTTTTGGACTCCATCCGCAAGGCGAACGTGGGCAAGGGCGAGGCCGGCGGTATTACCCAGGGCATCGGTGCGTACCAGACTGAGGTCACGCTTGATGGCGATACCCGCAAGATCACCTTCTTGGATACCCCGGGCCACGAGGCGTTTACCGCCATGCGTGCCCGTGGTGCGAAGTCCACGGACTTGGCAATCCTGGTTGTGGCTGCTGATGACGGCGTGATGCCGCAGACGGTTGAGGCGATTAACCACGCCAAGGCTGCGGACCTGCCGATCGTGGTGGCCGTGAACAAGGTGGATAAAGAGGAAGCTCAGCCGGACAAGATCCGTGGCCAGCTCACCGAGTACGGCCTGGTGCCGGAAGAGTATGGCGGTGACACCATGTTCATCAACATCTCTGCAAAGCAGGGCACTGGTATTGATGAGCTGCTTGAAGCTGTGCTGTTGACGGCAGACGCTGCGCTTGAGCTGACCGCTAACCCGGACATGGATGCCCAGGGTGTTGCTATTGAGTCCCACCTGGACCGTGGCCGTGGTCCGGTCTCCACCGTGATTGTTCAGCGCGGTACGCTGCGCGTCGGTGATTCCATCGTGGTCGGCGGCAACTTTGGCCGCGTGCGCCGCATGGTTGATGAGTGGGGCAATGACGTCGAGGAGGCTGGTCCGTCCCGTCCGGTACAGGTCCAGGGCCTCAACGGCGTTCCTGGCCCAGGCGACAACCTGCTTGTGGTTGAGGATGACCGTGTGGCACGTCAGATTGCCGCACAGCGTGATGCTCGCCAGCGTGCAGCTATGCAGGCTCGCTCCAAGAAGCGTGTCTCCCTGGAGAACCTGGACCAGGCGCTCAAGGAGACCAGCACCCTCAATCTCATCCTCAAGGGCGACAACGCCGGTTCGGTGGAAGCCTTGGAGGAGGCACTGCTCAAGATCGAGGTGGACGACGAGGTCGAGGTCAACATCATCGACCGCGGCGTTGGCGCTGTAACCCAGACCAACGTGCTGCTCGCAGCCGCATCCGATGCTGTGATTGTGGCCTTCAACGTTCGCGCTGACGGCAAGGCAACTGAGGAAGCCAATGCTGATGGCGTTGAGATCCGCTACTACTCGGTGATCTACCAGGTCATCGAGGAGGTGGAGAAGGCGCTCAAGGGCATGCTCAAGCCGATCTACGAGGAGCGCGAGCTGGGTGCTGCGGAGATCCGCCAGATCTTCAAGGCTTCCGCTGTCGGCCTCATCGCTGGTTGCATTGTTACCGAGGGCAAGGTCAAGCGCGGTGCGAAGCTGCGCCTGGTCCGTGACGGCAACGTTATTACTCCGGACGCGACGATTGAGTCGCTGCGCCGCGAGAAGGACGACGCTACCGAGGTTGCCAAGGGCTACGAGTGCGGCATGGTGCTGTCCTACCCGGATATCCAGGTGGGCGACATCATTCAGACCTACGAAATGGTGGAAGTGCCGCGCAACTAGTGCGCCACTAGCGCACAATGAAGGCACAGTTAGCGCTCAACGAAAGGGAACACAATGGGTGAGAATCCGCGCGCAGCGCGCTTGGCTAAGCAGATCCAACAGATCGTGGCTACCGCGATCGACCGGGAGATCAAAGACCCGCGTATGGAGCTGATTACGGTCACCGACACCCGAGTGACAGGTGACCTGCATGACGCAACCGTCTATTACACGGTGCGTGGCCATGACATTGATGATGAGCCGGATCTGGACCAGGCCGCTGAGGCCCTGCACCGCGCACGTGGTCAGATCCGCAAGATCGTCGGTGATGCGTTGAACGTGCGATTCACGCCTACCCTGACGTTTGAGTACGACAGTATCCCGGGGGCGTCGGCAAGCTTGGAAGAGCTCCTGAACCGCGCACGTGAGCGCGATGCGGAACTTGCACGCTTGCGCGAAGGCGCAAAACCAGCGGGCGATTCGAATCCCTACAAGGAGTAACGCCTGGTGGAGTCACTGTTTCCAGAAGAAGCGCAGGCGTTTGCGGCGGTGGCCGCGCGCCTGCGTGACGCGCATAAGATTGCCGTTGTAGCGCACGTCAAACCCGACGCTGACGCTGTCGGTTCTGCCTGCGGTTTGGCTGCTGGCCTGCGCGAGCTTGGTATAGAAACCAGCGTGCACATCGGCCAGACCTACCCGCATGCGGGAAACCTGGATACAGTGCCCGGAGTTGATGACGTGCTCTACGGGGCATGGCTGCCGGATGACGCACTAGTGGTCACAGTTGACTGTGCCTCGCTTGACCGCACCGGCTTGCTGCAAAATGCGATTGCGGAAAACCCGGATCGCGTGGTGGTGATTGACCACCACGAAACCAACCCTGGGTTCGGTGGGATGAATTTGATTGTGGATGCTGAGTCCACAACCACCATCATTAGTGAGCTTTTCCGCCACATGGGAGTAACCATTGACCGTGACATCGCGTACTGCCTGTACGCGGGTCTGGTGACGGACACCGGTAACTTCCGGTGGGGAAGCCCACGCATGCACGAGCTGGCGGCGCAGTTGCAACGCCACGATCTGAACACCCGTCAGATTGCTATGGACCTGATGGATTCCATCAGTGCAGAAGACTTGAAAATTATGGGTGCAGTGTTGGCTGACCTGCACACCTACCGTGAAAAAGGTCTGACGGTTTCCGTGATCGCGGTGCCGGCAGAGGCGCTGGCGCGTATGAGCCAGACGGCAGTAGAGGCGATTATTGATTACGCCCGGGCGTTGCAAGGCTCAGACGTAGGTGTGGTGTTTAAACAACAGGCACCCCGGTACTGGTCGGTGTCACTACGATCCACCAAGATCGACGTATCTCAGGTAGCCGCAGCACTTGGCGGCGGCGGTCATATCCCAGCGGCTGGCTACTCGGCCACTGGCAACCTGGATCAGATCACACGCGACCTGCTGCAGGCACTTCCGGAGTAGACACGAAGAGTTTATGAGCACGCGTCGCATCCTTGCGTTAGCGCTGCCGGCACTTGGTGTGCTTGCGGCGAATCCGATCTACCTGCTTTTAGACACGGCGGTTGTTGGACGCCTTGGCACTGCTGAACTGGCAGCACTTGCCGCAGGCGTAGCCATCCAGTCAACGGTTACAACCCAGCTGACCTTTCTGTCCTACGGCACGACAGCGCGCAGTTCGCGCATGTTTGGCGCAGGCCGCCGCGACCAGGCCGTGGCAGAAGGCGTCCAAGCAAGCTGGGTTGCGCTCTTAGTCGGACTAGCGTTGGCCACCATCGTGTGGGTGTTCGCCCAGCCGTTGGCAATGGCGCTATCCGGAAACTATGAAACCAGTCTGGAGTCCGCCCGCTGGATGCGGGTAGCAGCCTTTGCCATTCCGCTGACCCTGCTCATCATGGCCGGCAACGGCTGGATGCGCGGGGTGCAGAACACGCGCCTGCCGTTCTGGCTGACATTGTGTGGCCTGATACCTGGTGCGGTCCTGCTACCGATACTGGTGCACCGCTTTGGACTGGTGGGCTCTGCAATAGCCAACGTGATAGGCATAGGCATTACAGCCAGCTTGTTCGTTGCAGTGCTGGTGCGCGAGCACCTGCGGTACTCGCGAGATTTCGCGCCACAGTTTGATGTGATTCGCCATCAGCTGGTGTTGGGGCGCGACTTGATTCTGCGCTCCATGTCGTTTCAGATCTCGCTGCTTGCCGCAGCCGCGGTTGCCGGGCGTTTTGGCGTGGCAGCGCTGGCCGCCCACCAGATCCTGCTGCAGTTGTGGAACTTCCTTGCGCTGGTGCTGGACTCGCTTGCTATTGCAGCGCAGACACTCACCGGCTCTGCGCTGGGCACAGGCGACGTGGAACGTGCAAAGGAAGTAGGCAACCAGACCACGCGCTTTTCTACCGGGTTTGGTGTGCTGCTTGCGGCGGTATTCGCGTTGTTTGCGGGCCAAATCTGGTCGCTGTTTACCCAGGACCCAAACGTGCATAGCCAACTGCGCGGGCCGTGGATCTGCCTTGTAGCCATGATCATTGTCGGCGGTGTGGTCTTCGCCCTGGACGGGGTGCTCCTTGGCGCATCAGACGCCGCGTTTTTGCGCAACCTGACTATCGCCTCAGTACTTGGCGTGTTTTTCCCCATCACGCTCATGTCCATCGCGTTTGGTTGGGGGCTGACTGGCATTTGGGTGGGCCAGCTTGCCTCTGTAGTCCTCCGGTTGATTGGCGTGGTCGTTCGCTTCCGGTCCATGAAGTGGGCACGCTAACCTAGACGCCATGACCACACTTTGGGCAGTGAGCGATTTGCATGCGGCGGTGAAAGCCAACACGCCACAAATCGACGCAATTGAACCAAAGGATCCCTCTGATTGGCTGATTGTGGCAGGCGATGTGGCGGAACGTCATGACCTCATCGTGCGCACTATGGCCAAACTCGCACAGCGCTTTGACACGGTCATTTGGGTTCCCGGCAACCATGAGTTGTTTTCACGCTCAGCTGACCGCCACCGTGGACGTGACAAATACACGGCCCTTGTGCAGTCCATGCGTGAGATGGGCGTAATCACCCCAGAAGACCCGTATCCCGTGTTTGGTGGGGTGACGGTCTGTCCGCTGTTCACGCTGTATGACTACTCATTTCGGGGCCCCGGCATGAGCGTGGAGGATGCGGTTGAAGCTGCCCGCAAACGCAACATCATGATGACGGATGAGTTTGCAATCGCCCCGTTTGTAGACGTGCGTGCGTGGTGCTGGGATCGCTTGGCCTACACCACGAAGCGCCTGTCACGTATCAGCGGTCCTACGATCCTGATCAATCACTGGCCGTTGGTGCAGGAACCTACGTTGAAGATGCGCTGGTCTGAGATCGCGCTGTGGTGCGGCACTCGCCACACTCGGAGCTGGCCGCAGCGCTATAACGCCCAGGCCGTGGTGTACGGGCACCTGCACATGCCCGGTGTGATGCAGGTAGATGGGATCAAGCACATTGAGGTCTCGCTGGGATATCCGCGTGAGTGGGAGCCTCGCCTTGAGTGCCCGCCTGTGCCATTTCCATACCCAGTGATGGAGGTGGACCAGTGATGCAGGACCTGACCCTTTTCCCGCCTGCAGCGCGGGTGGTGTACCTACGCAATGATGATGCGAAGGATCTGACCAACTATCGGGATCTTTTGCCCGATGAGCGCGCTGCCGTCTCAGAGGCGGTGGATATGCGCAAGGGCGAGTTTGGGGACGCACGTTGGTGCGCCCACCAAGCCCTCAAGGAGCTTGGCGTGTCCACCCAGCAAGCCATTCTGCGAGGGGAGCGGGGCATGCCTCTGTGGCCTGCCGGCTTCACCGGATCGCTAACTCACACGGATGGTTTGCGTGCTGCGGTCGCGGCGCCGATACGTGAGGTGAGGTCCATGGGCTTGGACGCGGAGCCTGCGCAACCGTTGCCAGACGGCGTGATGTCACAGATTGCGTTGCCTTCGGAGGTTGAGACTGTTGAGCGCTTCCGTGCCCAGGGCAACATGTGGGCGGATCGCTTGTTGTTCTGTGCGAAGGAAGCCACCTACAAATGCTGGTTCCCACTGACTCGCCGTTGGCTGGGGTTTGAGGAGGCAGAGATCGAGCTGCGTATCGACGGCTCGTTTACCTCCCACCTGCTCGCCCGACCAACACCCGCCGCATTCTTTGAGGGGCGTTGGGTTGTCCGTGGCGGGTACGTGATCGCCTCGGCCTTTCTTCAATAAACGCCCTGTAGCCGCGGCCGTGAAGGCCCGGCTACAGTGTTGCGGGACGTGCCACGAACGTGGTGGCCAGGCGCTTGCCTTTCTCGCGCACCAAGGCCACTGCGCGCCCGTCTGGGCCGACGGCCACGTGGACGCCGTCTAGGCCGCGTGGTGCAAGCCATTTGCCCAAGGCCAGCGCGTCGTATTCCTCCTGGGTGACGTCAAGCACCGGCCAGCCCAGCTTCAACGCCTCATCCATGGAGTAGGTCAGTTGTGGATTCGCTTCAAGCTCTTCGAGCGTTTTGGCTTGGGTGGCGGGGTAGGGGCCGACGTTTAAGCGTCGTAACGCAACCAAATGCCCTCCAACCCCAAGGGAGGCACCCAGGTCGCGCGCGAGCGAGCGGATGTAGGTGCCGGAGGAGCAGTGGACCTGGGCATCAATATCCAGGTGCTCACCGCGGCGAACCGTATGGGTGAAACTGTGTACGGTCACCGGACGCGCTGGAATGTCCACCTCTTCACCTGCGCGAACACGCTCGTGGGCGCGCTTGCCGTCAATCTTGATGGCAGAAACTGCAGAAGGTTTCTGCATGATGTCGCCGGTGAGTGCGGCAATACCCTGGGCAATCTGCTCATCGGTGATGTGGCTGGTATCGGCGGTGGCAATGATCTCGCCTTCCGCATCATCAGTGGTGGTAGATGCGCCAAGGCGGATCGTGGTCTCGTAGACCTTGTCCGCGCCAACCAGGTGGGTGAGCAGCTTCGTGCCACGTTCAATGCCAGCCACCAGCACGCCCGTGGCCATGGGGTCGAGCGTGCCCGCGTGGCCCACTTTCCTGGTTTGGAAGATGCGCCGCAGGCGAGCAACCACATCATGGCTTGTGAGACCGGCGGGCTTATCCACAATGACAAGTCCGGAAGCTGCGAGGGGATCAGTCATGCTTTCAAAGTATGCCGTAGTGTGTTGCGAGTGAAAGTTTTGCGCGGCCTCAGTGACATTCCGGCGGAGTTTGGGTCCTCCGGCGGCACCGTGGTCACCATCGGCGTGTTCGATGGTGTGCACCGCGGCCACCAACTGTTGATTTCGCAGGCGGTGCAGCAAGCCCGTGAACTGGGCGTGCCCAGTGTCGTGATGACGTTTGACCCGCACCCACGCACCATCTTCGCGCCCGAGAGCGCCCCGCCGCAGCTGATGCCGTTTGCGCAGCGTGCGGAGCAGATCGCCGCTCTTGGCGTGGATTACCTGCTGGTAATTGATTTCCGTAAGGAGGTCGCAGGCTTAAGCCCGCAGGCGTACGTGGAGGAGGTGCTCGTTGGTGCCCTGCACGCACGCCACGTGTTGGTGGGGGAAAACTTCACCTTCGGTGCGGATGCGGCGGGTACTGCGCAGACGATGCTGCAGCTTTGCGACGAGTGCGGGGTTGCCGTCACAGTGGTGCAGTTGCTTGGCGACGATGAGGGCCACATCTGCTCAACCGCCATCCGCAATCAGCTAGCGCAAGGCAAGATTGCCGATGCGCGCGATTACATGGGCCGCGACTTCGCGGTGGTTGCGCCAGTTGAGCGCGGCGCAGGTCGCGGCGGGCGCGAGCTGGGGTACCCGACGGCGAACCAGTACGTACCGGAATCCGCAGCCTTGCCGGGTGACGGGGTGTATGCCGGCTGGTTCACCGTAATAGACAACGGTGAGCTGGAAGGCGACATGGAACCCGGCGTGGCGTACCCGGCGGCGATTTCGGTGGGGACGAATCCGACGTTTGGTGATGAGCGGCGCAGCGTGGAGTCCTACGTACTGGACCGCGAGGCCGATTTGTACGAGCGACTGGCGCGCGTGGAGTTTGTGGCCAAGGTGCGTGACATGGTGAAGTTCGATTCAGTTGATGAGCTTTTGGAGAACATGAGCCGTGACGTAACGCGTGTGCGGGAGATTTTAGGCGCGTAACATGTGGCTTCATGACGATGAAGCTGATCCTGGACCTAGACACCGGCATTGATGATGCGTTGGCGCTGGCGTATGCGCTGGCCTCCCCGGAGGCGGAACTTATCGGCGTGACCTGCACGTACGGCAATGTGCTTGTGGAGGACTCGGTGCGCAACACGCTTGCGATCCTGGAGCTGTTTGGACGCACCGACGTGCCGGTGTTCGCAGGCCCGGGCCACGCTTCGGCGCAATCGTCTTTTGAGGTCCAGGAGATCTCCGCGTTTATCCACGGCAAAAACGGCATCGGTGAGGTGGAGATCCCGGATGCGCAGCGTGAGGCAGAGCAGCTCTCCGCGGTGGACTTCCTTGTGGAGTCTGTGGAGCGCTTTGGTGAAGAGCTGGTCATCGTGCCAACTGGTCCGTCCACGACTATTGCGGCGGCGATTGAGGCCTCAAACGTGTTCCGCGAAAACGCCAATATTGTCATGATGGGTGGCGCTTTGACCGTGCCGGGCAATGTCAACGGCTGGTCCGAGGCCAACATCTACCAAGACCCTGAGGCTGCGGACAAGGTGTTTCGCCAGCTGCGAAACGTCACCATGATCGGCCTGGACGTCACTTTGCAGACGCTGCTGACCACCAAGGAAACCGCCGAGTGGTCGAAGCTGGGCACAGTGGGCGGCAACTTCTTGGCAGACATTACGAACTACTACATCAACGCCTACAAGACGACCTCGCCGCACTTAGGCGGCTGCGGGCTGCACGACCCGTTGGCGGTTGCCGTGGCGATCAACCCCGGGTTGGTGGACACCCTTGGCATCAACATGAAGGTTGATACCCAGGAGCCCACCCGCGGACGCACGATTGGTGACGAGACGCGGCTCAACGACCCAGACAAGCACGCCGCCGTTGCCGTGCGCGTAGACACCGCCGCTTTCCTGGAGCAGTTCATGAACAGGCTTTCCGTTTTGGCGCAGTCCACACCGGTGGTGTAGTCTCTTTTCGGTCTAGCGTCATTTGACTGTGGTTCGCGGCAGTCACGGCGCAACAACAGACTTTATTTCGAGCGCGAACTGAAAAACCCAAGGAGAACACTCATGGCACTGTCCACTGAGAAGAAGGCTGATATCCTCAAGGAGTACGGCCTGCACGAGACCGACACTGGCTCCCCGGAGGCACAGGTTGCGCTGCTGACCGAGCGTATTAACAACCTGACCGAGCACCTGAAGTTCCACAAGCACGACCACCACTCCCGTCGTGGCCTGCTGCTTCTGGTTGGTCGCCGCCGTGGCCTGCTGAAGTACCTGCGCGAGAACAACGTTGAGCGTTACCGTGACCTCATCGCTCGCCTGGGCCTGCGTCGCTAATTGGTGCGCCGCTAGTTTTCGGCCCTCGGCTTAAAAGCTTCAACCGGTATCCCGTTTCGGGTGCCGGTTTTTGCGTTTCCTGTACCTGCGACCTCTACTTTTTCTGCGCGACCTGCTACGATGGCCTGTTGTTGTAAGAAAACCCCCAGGGCGGCACCGATGATCGCCAGAAAAGAGGATTACTTCGCATGTTTAAGCCCAAAAACTCCTTCGATGTTTTTGTGGATGAGGACTACGGCATCACTGAGGCCGTAGCCACCATTGATAACGGTGACTTCGGTTCCCGCACCATCCGTTTTGAAACTGGCCAGCTGGCACGCCAGGCAGACGGGTCTGTGACCACGTACCTGGATGATGACACCATGATGCTGACCACGGTCACCGCATCCAACCAGCCGCGCGAGGGCTTCGATTTCTTCCCGCTGACCGTGGACGTGGAAGAGCGTATGTACGCAGCAGGCAAGATTCCGGGTTCCTTTTTCCGTCGTGAAGGACGCCCCTCTACTGAGGCGATCCTGGCCTGCCGTTTGATTGACCGCCCGCTTCGCCCGACCTTTGTTAAGGGTCTGCGCAACGAGGTGCAGGTTGTGGTCACGGTGCTGTCCATGGACCCGGAGGAGTACTACGACGTTGTAGCCATCAACGGTTCTTCTGCGGCAACGCAGCTGTCTGGCCTGCCGGTCTCCGGCGCGGTTGGTGGTGTGCGCATGGCGCTGATTGCTGATGACAAGCACCCGGAGGGCCAGTGGGTGGCCTTCCCGAACCACGCACAGCACGAGCGTGCGCTGTTCGAGATGGTTGTTGCCGGCCGCATTGTGGAAAAGAAGCGTGGCCGCAGGACCGAGCAGGACGTTGCCATCATGATGGTGGAGGCCGGCGCTGGCGCTAACGTGGTCAAGCTGGTCAAGGACGGCTTCCCGGCTCCGACCGAGGAGACCGTGGCCCAGGGCCTGGAGGCTGCTAAGCCGTACATTAAGACGCTGTGCGAGGCGCAGACCGCGCTGGCAAAGGAAGCAGCGAAGGACGCCAAGGAGTTCCCGCTCTTCCCGCCGTACTCGGACAAGGTGTTTGAGGCAGTGGAGAAGAAGGCCGCTAAGCGCCTGTCCAAGATCATGACGATTGCGGGCAAGCAGGAGCGTGAGGAGGAGTCCAACGCGTTCATGGAAGAGGTCGAGGATTACCTCTTTGACAAGCTCGACATCGACGATGACGAAAAAGACGAGATGGCTGCCGCCTCCAAGGAGATCCGCGCCGCATACAACGCGCTGCAGAAGCAAATTGTGCGTGACAAGATCCTCTCGGAGGGCTTCCGTATCGACGGCCGCGGGGTCACCGACATCCGCGACCTCGAGGTAGAGGTGGAGCTCATCCCGCGTGCGCACGGCTCTGCACTGTTTGAGCGTGGCGAGACCCAGATCCTTGGCGTGACCACCCTGGACATGCTGAAGATGGAGCAGCACATTGACTCTTTGACCCCGGAGACCTCCAAGCGCTACATCCACCACTACAACTTCCCGCCGTACTCCACTGGTGAGACCGGACGTGTGGGTTCCCCGAAGCGCCGCGAGATTGGCCACGGTGCGCTTGCAGAGCGCGCCCTGCTGCCGGTGATCCCGTCGCGTGAGGAGTTCCCGTACACCATCCGCCAGGTCTCTGAGGCGCTTGGTTCCAACGGTTCGACCTCCATGGGTTCTGTGTGTGCCTCCACGTTGTCGCTGTACAACGCTGGTGTGCCGCTGGCTGCTCCGGTTGCTGGTATTGCCATGGGCCTTGTCTCTGGTGAGGTTAACGGCAAGACCGAGTACGTGGCACTGACCGATATCCTCGGCGCAGAGGATGCGTTCGGTGACATGGACTTTAAGGTTGCCGGTACCCGCGAGTTCATTACTGCGCTGCAGCTGGACACCAAGCTGGACGGCATCCCGTCTGACGTGTTGGCAAGTGCTCTGAACCAGGCACGCGAGGCACGTGAGACCATCCTGGACACCATGGCTGAGGTCATTGACCAGCCGGATGAGATGAATGAGCTGGCTCCGAAGATCACCACCGTGAAGGTGCCGGTGTCCAAGATCGGTGAGGTTATTGGCCCGAAGGGCAAGACCATCAACTCCATTACGGAGGAGACCGGCGCGGACATCACGATTGAGGACGACGGTACGATCTACGTCTCCGCCGCCCAGGGTGCTGCAGCGGACGCGGCGATTGAGAAGATCAACGCCATTGCGAACCCGCAGATGCCGAAGGTGGGTGAGCGCTACCTGGGCACCGTGGTCAAGACCGTGGCGTTCGGAGCGTTCGTTTCCATCCTGCCGGGCACTGATGGCCTGATCCACATCTCCAACTTGGGTGGCAACACCCGCGTGGAGAATGTGGAAGACGTCATCAACGTCGGCGACAAGGTTGAGGTTGAGATCCGCGATATTGATAACCGCGGCAAGATCTCCCTGGTGCCGGTTGAGGACTAGGGCAGGAACTTCAGTTTCTTGCCTAGGTCGAGTGCCGTGGTCATTAGCTGCCCGTAGTACTTACGCGGCAGCTGCTTCGGGCCACGCATTGGCATGATGCGCTGCTGGGCGATGTTTTTGACCTCGGTGTACTTGGTCATGCCCTCTGGCCCGTGGCGCCGGGCCATGCCGGACTCCTTCACACCGCCTAGTGGGGTGGAGATGGAGGCCCAGGTGGCCGCGTAGCCGTCATTAATAGTCACGCTGCCGGTCTCAATCTGCCACGCCAGCCGCTCGGCGGTTTCTGTGGCACCAAATACTGAGGCGTTGAGCCCGTAGTTGGTGTCATTTGCCAATTCCACGGCCTCTTCAAGGCTGTCTACGCGTTGCACGTAGACCACAGGACCAAATACTTCCTCGGTTTCCAGGTCTGTGTCTGGCCCAAGATCGGTCAGGATGGTCGGCTCGAAGTGGTAGGGCCCCACATCCGGGCGGGCTTTGCCGCCAGTGACCACGGTTGCGCCCTTTTCAACCGCGTCCACCACAAAAGCCGTGACGCGGTCGAGCTGATCCTGGTTGATGAGCGAGCCCATGCTGTAGTTCCAATTCAATCCCGAGCCCAGGGTGAGTTTTTCGGTGGCGGCTTTGAATGCGTGCAGAAATTCGTCGTAAATGTCGGTGTGCGCGTAGATGCGCTCGATGGACACGCACAGCTGGCCGGAGTTGGAAAAGCACGCGGTGGCAATCGTGTCGGCATGCTTGGCTACATCCGCATCGGGTGCGATGATCATCGGGTTCTTGCCGCCCAGCTCAGCGGAGTAGCCCACGAGCCTCTCACCAACAACCTTGCCCAGGAGCTTTCCGGTTGCTGTGGAGCCGGTGAACATGAGGTAATCACAACGCTGCGCGATGGCTTGGCCAACAACAGTGCCTGAGCCGGTGACAATCTGGAACAGGTTGTGCGGCAAACCTGCGTTGAGCAGGAGGTGCAGCGCGATCAGGTTGGAAAATGGGGTTTGCCAGTCCGGCTTGGCCACGATGCCGTTGCCTGCGATGAGCGCCGCAATCGCGTCGGAGACGCCAAGGGCCAGGGGGTAGTTCCACGGGCTGATCTGGCCAACAATGCCTTTGGGCACGCGCTGCTGCGTGGTGCTGGTGATCACTGGAAATGCGCCAGCCTTGCTGGAGGTGGACAGGAACTTCTCCGCGTTGTTGGCGTAGTAGCGAGCGTTGTTCATCACGTCCAACACTTCGTCATACGCCGCTGTGCGGTCCTTGCCGGTCTCAAGCTGGACAATGTCCGCCAAAAGGTCGCTGTGCTTCTTCACCAAGTCATGGAAGCGCTTGATCACGCGAGCACGCGCAGCAATCGGGCGTTCCTGCCACTGCTTTTGGGCGTGGCGGGCAAGTTCGAATGCCTTCTCCACGTCTGCGACGGAGCCGACACCAACATGCCCAAGCGGGGCGCTGAAGTAGGGGGAGTAGACCTCATGCAGCTCACCGGTAGCCAAAGAACCGGATTTGGCATTGGTGGAGTGGACCAAGAGCTTGCGGGCAAACTCTTCCGGCAGCGGGCGTTCTTGGAGGCGTTTTGGAAGCATTGGTGTTTTTCTCTCGAGTGTTGAATCTTGGGCTGAGGAGCAAAACGCCCCAGGCAGCGCTGTCACAGTGAGTTCGTGTCAGCTGTGCCGGGGTGAAATGGCAGCGAATGGTTTAGACCGGGCAACCGCCAGAACGAGCGTCCTTGGCCTTACCGTCAGCGTTATCAGCGGATTCCTCGCCGTGGCCGTACGGGGCAGCCAGCTTCGGCTCCTTGTACTCGCCTTCGATCATGCCGTTCTTGATCATCATGCTGCGACCAGGCTCCATGTAGCGCTTGTCTTCCGGCAGCTTGTCAAAGACCTTGCGGACAAACTTCGCGATGCGGTCAAATCGCTTCTGGTCCTTCGCGGTCCACTCCAAGTCCAGAATCTCACGCTGCTTGTCGTTCAAGGTGCCGTAGGTCATCCAAATCATCGAGCGCATGATCGGCTTCCAGATCACATTCCACACAGCTTGGGAAACGCCATCCGGTGGGGTCACCGGCTCTACGCGTGCGGTGCGCAGTGCGAAGTCCACGGTCTCGTTGCGTTCCAAGACGGTGTCTTCTATCTTCTTGAAGTACTCGATGTAGCCGTCGAGGTTGTCAATCACCGGGCGCTCGGACATGCCGTACATGTCCCACCAGGTCACGCCCTCCTGGATGATCTGCTCTTTCTCCTCGCGAGTAAACGGGGTGCCGAAGAGCTCCTGGGCCCAGATCACGCGCCACACAAAGGTGGCGTGTGCCCACCAGTACACGTCTGGGTTCAGGGAGTGGTAACGGGTACCGTCACGCAGCTTGCCCTTAATGCCGTGGTGATAATCGCGGACCTGCTTGGCACGAGTGCCGTCGTCATAAATCGAGTAGATAATCTGCGGGGTTGAGCGCTCCAGGCGGGAGAACGGCTCCTCGAAAAACTTCGAGTGATCAAGCAGCGACTGGCCAATGGCGGGGTGCATATTCTGCAGCACACCGGTGTAGCCGCGCAGCAGCTGAATGCGGTTGTCGGCGCCCCACTTCCACAGCAGGGAATCGGGGCCGAGTGGTGCGCGCTTCAGCTCGCGCTTGTCAGTTTCAGTTAAGTGAGTGTTGTTGCTATCAGTTCCCATGTGTGAACTGTATCACTCATTTGTGATCGTGTGTTGTGAATTAACGCTGAAAATCCACCACAATACGCGTCGGGTTTTCCAGCACGTACACGTGGAACGGCAGCTGCTGGTCAAGGCCGATGATGTACTGCGTATCGGCCTCAAACACACCGCCGTGGACTACATCCACCACGTGTCCTGCGCCAACGCCAACTGGTCCACCCGCAAGAAGGTCTTCACGCGGGCTCATCATTGCCATAGGGGTGCCCTGGATCATGATTTCCAGAAACGCGTTGCCGGGAACCTCCATCGGCAAACCGGAGGCCTGCTGGCGAGGATCCGGGTTGTAGGCCGCGATCACGCCTGGCAGGCCGGTTCCGGAGTATTCAAACACCACTCGGTCCACATCGGTGTGGGTGCCGGCGCGCACATCTTGAATCACGAGTTCCGGGTTGCCCTGGGAAGGCAGCATTACGCGGTCCTGCGCAAACAGTGTCTGCGCCTGGGCGTTATCCGCGGGCTGGACCGTAGTTGCTTCCTTCGTTTCAACCGAAGTGGTCGGTTGCGCCGTTGTGGCTTGCGAAGTTGCGACGCTTTCCTGCGTCACAGCCTGCGGGGTCGGCTCCGGCGCTTCCGGCTGTGTGCAGGCGCTCAACGCCAGCGGAAGGAGGAGCATTATGCTTATCGACGCTCTGTTCATACCCCCAACCATATAGAAGCGGAGGCAACGTGACGGTGAAAGTTGGAGTTCTTGGTGCGAAAGGTCGCGTGGGTTCGGCAGTTGTCGCAGGTGTCAACGCGGCGGAAGATCTGGAGCTGGTCGCCGAAATTGGCCAGGGGGATAGCCTTGAACAGCTCATTGACGCTGGGGCAGAAGTAATTGTGGATTTCACAACCCCGAATGCCGTAATGGACAACTTGGAGTTCTGCATTTCCAATGGCATTCACTGCGTGGTGGGCACCACCGGTTTTGATGAGGCCCGCTATGAGCAGGTGCGCAAGTGGTGCGCAGAGGCAGACGGGGTGGGCGTGTTGATCGCGCCGAACTTCGCTATTTCTGCCGTGTTGACCATGGCTTTTGCTAAGCAGGCTGCGCCGTTCTTTGAGTCTGCTGAGGTTGTGGAATATCACCACCCGAACAAACTTGATGCGCCGAGCGGCACTGCGATTAAGACGGCACAGGGGATTGCGCGTGCGCGTCGTGAAGCAGGAATGGCCCCCATGCCGGACGCTACGGAACAGTCCCTTGAGGGCGCACGCGGAGCAAGCGTGGATGGTGTGCAGGTTCATGCCGTGCGCATGACCGGCATGGTGGCGCACGAGGAAGTGATCTTTGGCACCACCGATCAATCCCTGACCATCCGTCAGGATTCCTACGGCCGCGAGTCCTTTGTGCCAGGTGTGCTTACCGGTGTGCGTCAGGTAGCAGATCACCCTGGCCTGACTATCGGCCTAGACACCTACCTGGGGCTGTAATCAATGGCCGTGGAATCAACCCTTGATGTGCAGCTCATTGCAGCCTCGACGTTTCACATGCCTACCGGCGTGGACTGGGAGGTAGATGCAGAGGCCACGGACGCGGAAGCCATTGTGGAGTTCGCTGGTAGGGCTTGCTATGAAACCTGGGATAAGCCCAACCCGCACACCCGCGCAAATGATGCGTATCTTCGCCACATCATTGATGTTGGCCATGACGCGCTGTTAGAGCATGCAACTGCAACCGTCTACATCCGTGGACTTTCGCGTGCCGCTGGCAACGAGCTTTTGCGCCACAGGCATTTGTCCTTCTCGCAGTTGTCGCAGCGCTTCGTCCACTCCGGTGATGGGGAAGTGATTGTGCCGGATGTGATTGCAGAAGATGAGTCGCTGCACCGCATGTTCCTCGCCGCAGTAGATGAGGCGCGTTTTGTTCACGACGAATTGCTGCACGCCCTAGAGGAAAACCTGGCGAGCGAACCGAATGCACTGCTTCGGGCCAAGAAGGCGCGCCAGGCTGCGCGCGCAATCCTGCCCAACGCAACTGAGACCCGTTTTGTGGTGACCGGTAACTTCCGGGCGTGGCGCGAATTTATCGCAGCACGCGCCTCCGAGCATGCTGACGTGGAGATTCGCACCCTGGCTATTGTGTGTCTGGAGCTGTTGCGGGAGGCCTCGCCTGTGCTGTTTAGCGATTTTCTGATTAGTGAATTGGCTGATGGCACACGTATGGCAACCAGTCCTTACGTGTAATTTACCTACGGGTTGCGGAAGGTTTTGTCCGCTACTGGTGTGCTCTTGTGCAAACTTGGGGGTGAAACAGGGTAGTCTATTTGCCCATGGGCACATCATTGATAGCTAACCGCGGCGCTGAGACGTTCGGCACCGCCTGTGTCGCGATGGTCACTCCGTTTGATGCAAACGGCAAACTTGATCTCGCGGCCGGGCGTAGGTTGGCTGCCCACCTTGTGGACAATGGGCTGGACGCACTCGTCCTTGCCGGCACGACCGGCGAATCCCCAACAACCACCACTGAAGAAAAGGTCGCTTTACTTCAGGCGGTCAAGGAGGAAGTGGGCGACCGTGCCAAGCTGATCGCTGGCGCGGGTACAAACAGCACTGCTACCACGATTAAGCTTGCGAAAGCATCTGCAGATGCTGGCGCTGACGGCCTATTGGTAGTCACCCCGTATTACTCCAAGCCTTCGCAGGAGGGCGTCTACGCCCACTTCGCGGCAGTTGCAGGTGCGACGGATCTGCCGATCTGCCTGTACGACATTCCGGGCCGTTCTGGTATTCCTATTGACGGACGCGTGATCGCGCGCCTCGCTGAGCTGGACACCATTCAGGCAGTGAAGGATGCGAAGGGTGACTTCGCGGAAGCTGCGCCGCTGATCCAAAACACTGACCTTGCTTGGTACTCGGGCGATGACCCGCTGAACTTACCGTGGCTGGCAGTGGGTGCGACTGGCTTTATCTCCGTGGTGGGACACGCGGCGCCGCGTGCTCTGCGGGAATTGCTCACAAGTTTTGAGGCTGGCGACCTCGCCCGTTCGAGGGAGATTAACGCCAACATCATTAACGTGCTAGCACACCATCAGGCTGTAATGGGTGGTGTCACATTCGCGAAAGCAGCCTTGCGTTTGCAGGGCATTGAGGTCGGAGATCCCCGCCTGCCAGTCGCACCGGCGACCGAGGCACAGGTTGCGGCACTCCGACATGACATGGAGAAAGTTGGAGTCCTCTAAATATGAATGAACCCCGTAACCGCGCACGCAAAGTTACGCGCAAAGCCGGGCCGCCGGAGGCTGCAGACCAGCAGCCCGTATTCCAGGCACCTGAAAACCCAGCCGCCCAAGAGGGCGGCGATTTTGGTGTAGATAACAACACCAAGGGCGGTGCGAAGGGCAATGCCAACGGCGGCGGCCGTGGTGGAAATAACGGCGGAAATAACAATGGCAACAACCAGGGCGGCGGCAATGGTCGCCGCCGTCGTGGTCGCGGCCGTGGTGGCAATCACGGTGGTGAGGGCCGCGGTGAGCGTCGTAACCCAATGAAGTCCATGCAGGGTGCTGACCTGACCAAGCGCCTGCCGGCACCGCCGAAGCCTGCGAACAACACGCTGCGTATCTACGCACTTGGTGGTATTTCTGAGGTTGGTCGAAACATGACCGTCTTCGAGTACAACGGCCGCCTGCTCATTGTGGACTGTGGTGTGTTGTTCCCGAACTCCGGTGAGCCGGGCGTGGACTTGGTGCTGCCTGACTTCGGTCCGATTGAAAACAAGCTGGATAAGGTCGAGGCGCTGATTGTCACCCACGGCCACGAGGACCACATCGGTGCGATTCCGTGGCTTTTGAAGCTGCGTCACGATATCCCGATTTACGCATCCCGCTTCACCAACGCGCTGATCGCCGCGAAGACGCAGGAGCACCGCCAGCGTCCGAAGCTGCACGAGGTAAACAAGGACTCTGACATTAACGTCGGTCCGTTCCGCGTGCGTTTCTGGCATGTGAACCACTCCATTCCGGAGTGCCTGGGTGTGTCTATCAAGACTGGCGCTGGCCACGTTGTCATGACTGGTGACGTGAAGCTGGACCAAACGCCGTACGACGGCAAGCCAACGGATGTCCCGGCGCTGTCCCGCTACGGCGATGAGGGCATTGACCTGTTCATGTGTGACTCCACCAACGCCACCATCCCGGGCATTTCTTCCTCGGAGGCTGGCATTGAGGAGACGTTGACCCGCCTGGTCAGCCAGGCTCGCCAGCGGGTGGTGATCTCGTCTTTCGCCTCCAACGTGGCGCGTGTCCAGATGGCCATTAACGCTGCTGTGGCGAACAACCGCAAGGTGGCGTTCAACGGGCGTTCCATGATGCGCAACATGGAGATTGCGGAGAAGATGAGCCTGCTTAAGGCTCCGAAGGGCACGATCATCCCGATCGAAGAGGCCGCGAAGATGGCACCGCACAAGACGGTGCTGATCACCACTGGTACGCAAGGTGAGCCGATGGCGGCGCTGAGCCGTATGTCACGTCGCGAGCACCGCCAGATCACGATTCGTGACGGTGACACGATCATCTTCTCCTCCTCGCTCATCCCGGGCAACGAGGAAGCGGTCTTCGCCGTGATCAACAACCTCGCCCAGATTGGTGCCAACGTGATCACCAACGCGGAGGCTCACGTCCACGCGTCTGGCCACGGTTATGCAGGTGAGCTGCTTGCGCTGTACAACGCTGCACGTCCGACGTGCGCGATGCCGGTGCACGGCGAGTGGCGCCACATGCGCGCCAACAAGGAGCTTGCTATCTCTACGGGCGTGCGCCCGGAGAACACCGCGCTTGCGCAAAACGGCGTGGTTGTGGATATGACCAAGGGCAAGATCAAGGTTGTTGGCCAGTACCAGGTGGGTCAGCTCTACGTTGATGGCGAGACCATGGGTGATGTGGACCTGGACGTGCTGGCGGATCGTACTTCGCTGGCCGCCGGTGGTGCGTTGTCTATTACGTGTGTGATTGATGACCGTACGGGTCGCCTCCTGCAATCGCCGACTGTGTCCACCACTGGCTGGTCTGATGATGACCGTGAGTTCAACAAGAAGCTCATCGAAGCCGTCGAGGCCGTGATGGATGACTTGGCTGCCCAGGGTGAAAATGATGCGATGCGTATGGTGCAGCAGCTGCGCCGCAAGGTAGGCCGCGCTATTTCCCAGAAGTACAAGCGTGAGCCGGTGATTTTGCCGACTATCGTCCCAATGGCCGCTGATCTGGGCCCGATTGATGATGAGGACGTGGAAGCGTCCCGCGAGTCGCTCTAACCGTTAGCCATCGCACGTACTACCCCCTAGGGCCGCACAATGTTGTGGTCTAGGGGGTAGATACGCTTTCGGGGTCAAACCCAACTTCTTCACGCGGGCCGGGGGTGCGTCGTTGAAGCCGGGCCTGGAGGCAGTCCTTGGAACAAATATGCAGGGGAAGATATGCAGGTTCGCAGGTCACGGCCAATTTTCATTAACGGGCCCCTTATTGAAAAAGTGCTCTGACCATTACTCCTGCATATTTAGACCTGCATATCTGTTGACTGGGGCGGACCGGGCAGCCGAGCACGTCGCGGGAACTGTCCCGCGCGGGTGACGTGTGTCTAAGGGGGTAGACACGCCTGGACGGGGCGTGCAACACTTTGGGGCATGAGGACTGCAAAGAGAACCGCAAAGAAGACTGCCGGAATGTTGGCGGCTGCTGCGACTGTAGCCACGATGATGTTTGCGCCCGCGGCACACGCGGACGAGGATGTGGATTGGACGGGTGGTCGCCCGCTGCCACCGGGAACCGAGGTTCCATTTGAGCCTGGCTACGCGTCGGCTTGGAGGAACTACGACGTGATTCGTCCGGGTGATCCGAACTTCCGCAACCCAAGCGTGCAGGGCATCCGCGTGATTGGTCACTATGACAAGGACACCATCATGTGTTTGATGAACGCCAAGGGCGGCATTAGCGGCTGCTACGTTGACGGCAAGCCAGCTACTGACCTCGGCTGGGGCACGGGCGGTATCCAGGTGACTGTGGATCCAACTGTGGCACAGTTCGCCCCAGTTATCCGCGGCTACAACGATATGAGCAGGCAGCTGTCTAGCGGGAGCGGATCTTCGCTGCCGTTCTAACTGCTCCACCTGTGCGGCTAGGCTAAGGGGCATGACTTTCGCACAAAGAGAGCGTGAGCGTCTGGGGCTTTTGCTTCTGGACGTTGGCCCGGACGCCCCAACCCTCAACGACGGCTGGGCCACCCAAGATTTGGCCGTGCATTTGTTGATCCGTGAGCGTAAGCCATGGGCCGCACCGGGGATTTTGATCCCGGCGGCCAAGCCGCTGCTGGAGCGCGAGACGAAGAAGCAGAAGGCGCGGCCGTACGGGGATGTTGTGCGTGAATGGGTGGCCGGGCCGCCGGCGCTGCTTGCGCCTGTAGACGCGAAGATGAATGGTGCGGAGCATTTCATCCACCATGAGGATGTGCGTCGGGGTGGGGGAGTGGTTCAGTCGCGCGAATTCAGCAAGGCTGTCAATGCTGATTTGATGCGTTACGTGAAACGTTTTGCCGCGTTGACATTGCGTGGCAGCGAAGTACCTGTGGTGCTTACCCCGCAGGATCTGCCGCCTATTACTGCGGGTGGCAAGGCTGGGGTGGCTGAGCGAGGAGACAACGTGCTCCGAGTTAGTGGAGCGCCAGGCGAACTGCTGTTGTGGGTGAGCGGTCGCGATGCGGTTGATGTGAGTTTTAGCGGCAACACATCGGCGCTCAAGGGGCTGAAGCGACAGATTTAAAATACCGTGCCGGTGTGGCAACTGTGACGTGTGTGACTTGAGGTATTAGAGTTACACCCATGTCTGTCAAAAACCCGGCACCACGTTCGCCGCGCTCGCACCCCGCGTCAAGGGGGTATTCGAGCAGCCGATACGCAGCCTCACGTGACCGTGATTATGGTGCGCCCGCGTCCATGACACATCCGCCGACCTCTTCTATGGTCGCCGCGGACACTGCCAATGAGCGCGTCGGTTCTGCAACCAAGGTTGTTGGCAGCACGCTGGGGTCTGCGACCCGTTGGGTGGGATCCGCTGTCGCTGGTCTCGGCGCGGGTTTTGGGGGCGGGCGTCGCCGTCGACGCGATGAAGAGGAAGCGGACTTTGATCCGTTTGACTCCTCGTTTGATGATGCTGAGCAAGAAGATGTACCGCGCAGGAGAGAATCTCGCGCAAAGGTTGAAGTCCAGGAGGAATCGGAAGATCCCATGAGGGAACGTGACAGTGAAGATATCAATGTTCACGCCGATGCATGGGGCCTTGTACTTATCGGACTTTCCGCAATTATTGGTGCGTCCGTATGGATGGATATCGCTGGACCCGTCGGTAGTGTGATCGCTCAGGCCTGCCACTGGGTCATTGGTGCCGGTGCGTTGATCCTGCCGATTGTCCTGGTAGGTATTGCGATTGCGCTGATGCTCAACGTGCGTACGCCAAATGCCGTGCGTGGCCGCGTGGCACTGGGGATCAGTATCATTGCGGTGGGCATGCTGGGCATGATTCACGTATTTGCGGGCACTCCGGCGGACTGGGAGACACGCAAGATTGCCGGCGGCGCTATTGGCACACTCGTCGGTGGTGTCCTGTCTGTAGCTTTTACTCCGTTTGTGGCGGTACCACTGCTTGCGCTGCTTATTGTGTACGGCGCACTCAAAACAACCGGCATTACTACCCGTCAGACCTATGACTACCTTGTTGGGCTCTTTGCCAGGATGCGTGAGAAAGGCGAGGAAGAGTTCTTCGAGGATGAAGACGCAGACGCTGACAGCGATGACCGCTACAGTCACGTTGACCGAGACCTTGAGGACATAGCCGAGGGACGTGAACGCCGCCCACGTGAGCCTGAGGAGAAGACGGTGGTGGAGCGCCCACGCTCGTCGCGTCGTCCACGAGTGCGTCAGACGCCGGCACCGACACCTGCGCCTACACCAGCGCCGACGCCTGCTCCTGCACCAGCCCGTACGCCGATGGATAACTACCCGGCAGACGGGGATACGGTCTACGACTTTGCTGAAGACGTAGCTGATACGCCGAAGCCGGAACGAAAGCCTGCGGCCAAGCCCGCGCCGGCTGTCGAAGAGACACGCGTGCTGGATCGTGAGCCGGTCACACAACCGCAGCCGACAGTCCCAGCACCCGATGCTGTTGGGACTTCGCGTGAGGCGATGCGCCAGGCCATCATTGCTCGAAGTGGCGTTGACGCTGCCGCGGTGCCGGCAAGCACGCCGAAGTCTGAGGTTGCAAAGCAACAGGCACCAACAACGCCGGTGAACCCTGCGCAGCAGGAGGCACGGAAGGTGGCGGCGGGGGAATACACGTTGCCGTCGACAAGCTTGCTGGTTCCCGGCAATGCTCCGAAGACGCGCACTGAGGCCAACGACCGCATGATCGAGGCCATCACGGACGTGTTTGAGGAATTCAACGTTGACGCGACCGTGACCGGGTTTAGCCGTGGCCCGACAGTGACCCGCTACGAGGTTGAGCTGGGCCCAGGTGTCAAGGTTTCCAAGATCACCAACCTCCAATCCAACCTGGCGTATGCCGTGGCTACGGACAATGTGCGTTTGCTGACTCCGATCCCGGGCAAGTCTGCTGTGGGTATTGAGGTGCCTAACCAGGACCGTGAGATGGTGCGACTGCGTGACGTGCTGGACGCGCCGAAGGTGGCGGCTGACCCGGACCCGATGCTCATCGGCCTTGGTAAGGACATCGAAGGCGACTTCGTTTCCGCCAGCGTGCAGAAGATGCCACACCTGCTGGTCGCGGGCTCTACTGGTTCCGGTAAGTCAGCGTTTGTGAACTCCATGCTGGTGTCGCTGCTTACCCGCGCGACCCCGGAGGAAGTGCGCCTGATTCTGGTGGATCCGAAGATGGTGGAGCTGACGCCATATGAGGGCATCCCGCACCTGATCACGCCGATTATCACGCAGCCGAAGAAGGCAGCAGCTGCGCTGCAGTGGCTGGTTGAGGAGATGGAGCAGCGCTACATGGACATGAAGTCCGCGCGCGTGCGCCACATCAAGGACTACAACCGCAAGGTTCGCAGCGGTGAGATCACGGCGCCTCCGGGCTCTGAACGTGAGATGCGTCCATACCCCTTCATTGTGTGTGTGGTAGATGAGCTGGCGGATCTGATGATGACGGCACCGAAGGAGATCGAAGACTCCATCGTGCGCATCACCCAGAAAGCCCGCGCGGCAGGTATCCACCTGGTGCTGGCAACGCAGCGCCCGTCGGTAGACGTGGTGACCGGTCTGATTAAGACCAACGTGCCGTCGCGACTGGCGTTTGCTACCTCCTCGCTGACGGACTCGCGAGTCATTCTGGACCAGGCGGGTGCAGAAAAGCTCATCGGTATGGGCGATGGCCTGTTCATTCCGCAGGGCGCTGGCAAGCCGCAGCGTTTGCAGGGTGCGTTTGTTACGGATGAGGAAATCCAGGCGGTTGTAGACGCCGCGAAGTCCCAGGATGAGCCCGAGTACGTCGAAGGTGTGACCGAGGACAAGCAGGCCGAAGCCAAGGTTATTGATGATGACATTGGTAAAGACCTCGACGACCTCCTCGAAGCGGTCGAGCTTGTGGTTACCTCCCAGCTGGGGTCGACCTCCATGCTGCAGCGCAAGCTGCGCATCGGCTTTGCCAAGGCGGGTCGCCTGATGGACCTCATGGAATCGCGTGGCGTTGTCGGCCCCTCCGAAGGCTCGAAGGCTCGCGAGGTGCTGGTCAAGCCTGAGGAGCTTGAGACGATCATCTGGATGATCAAGGGAGCCGATCCTGCCGAAGCGCCGAAGGAAGCAGGTCTGGAGCAGGATGAGGCGCAAGCAAGCGGTGACTCCGATACGGATGATGACACCCGCACCGTGCAGGCGACGTACAACCCGACCGGCGGCGCGTTCTAGATGCAGCAGGTAGTGAAGCCGCGCTTGTCCAAGCACATTGTCTTCGTCCTGTTTGAGGACTTCGAGCTTCTAGACGTAGCGGGGCCGCTGGAAGTCTTCTCCAAGGTCGACGAGTAACAAGCGCGCGTTAGCGTGGGCCACGAGCTTCGGCCAGGACATCGATTGGCGCCGCTCTGCGCGTTGGGTGCATGATCGCGACCGGTGGACATCCTCAGGAGTCTCAGCAGGTACAGACATGGCGGCGGCATTCGTTGCTGATGAATGCGGCGAGGCGGTCGCACGCGAGGTGGCGGACGCGATCGAGCTGCGTCTACACCTCGACCCGAACGAGGACCCGTTCGCCATTTAGGCCACCTGGGTTCCACAGGCTAGTGTCGCCGAGCTTCCGAATCCATGTGGTGTAGAGTGAGACGCGCTTGGAGGGGAGTACCCCGTAAGTGCCCGGATCGTCAGCACGGCAGCGCATCTCGCGCCCCGGTCTGGGCCGCCCCGCAACATTGAGGTGGGGGAGACCTCCGGTCATTTCAACGTAACTTCTGACCGGAGGAAAGCTTATGCATGTGCCTTTGTCCATCTGGCTGATCACTTCTGCAGTGATCCTGGGTTTTTTCATTTTTGATTTCGTTTCCCACGTGCGCACCCCGCACGAGCCCTCCATGAAGGAGTCCGGTGGGTGGGCGGCGTTCTACATGACCATGGCCTGCATTTTTGGCGGCATCGTGTGGTGGCTGTGGGACGCAGAACACGGCATTCAGTTCTTCACTGGTTACATCACGGAGCTTTCGCTGTCCGTGGACAACCTGTTTGTGTTCGCGCTGATCATGGGCGCGTTTAAGATCCCTCGTGCGTACCAGCAGAAGGTGCTGCTGATCGGCATCGTGATGGCGCTGATCTTCCGCCTGCTGTTCATTTTGCTTGGCGCCGTGATCATTGAGGCCTGGTCGGATGTGTTCTACATCTTCGCTGCCTTCCTCATCTACACCGCGATCAAGCTGGTGTATGACGAAGCGACCGACCAGGAGGATCCGGACCCGAACGACATGTTTGTGGTCAAGACCCTGCGCAAGGTCATCCCGGTGACCAGCTCGTACCACGGTGACCGACTGGTATCACGCACACAGGCTGGCAAGCGGGCTGTAACCCCGCTGTTCGTCGCGCTGCTGTCCATTGGCTTTATCGACGTGATGTTCGCATTCGATTCCATCCCGGCCATCTACGGCATCACCCAGGAAGCGTTCCTGGTGTTCACCGCCAACGCGTTTGCGCTGCTTGGGCTGCGTCAGCTCTACTTCTTGCTCAACGGCCTGTTGGACAAGCTCGTCTACCTGCCATACGGCCTGGCAGTCGTGCTCGGCTTCATCGGCGTGAAGCTGCTGCTGCACGCCCTGCACGAGAACAATCTATCCTTCATCAACGGCGGAGAGGGCTTGGGCGTGCCGGAAATCGGGACGGTCACCTCCCTCGGCGTGATCGTGGGTGTGCTGGTTATCACCGCAGTGGCGTCCGTGATCAAGGACCGTGCTGATGTGAAGGCCGGACGCCGCTCCGCGGATGACAAGAATTACCACATTGATTTTGATGATCACGGCAACCGTCGCAAAGTGGACAAGTTCGGCCACCACATTGCGTGGATTGATGATCCGGCTACCTCCGGCAAGGGCGACCACACGGCGACCGGCTCACGCGAAACCGACCACCTGCATGTCGCCCGCGGCGGCAAGAAAAGCTAGCTGAAGATGTTGGAGACCGGGTTCCACTCACGGATGTCCCGGTTTGCCAGCGCACCAGCGGTCACATACGGGTCCTGATTCATCAACGCTTCGGCCTCCGCAATCCCTGCGGTATCCGGCAGCTGAATGATGATCAGGGCCTGTCCGCCCTCAAGGTACGGCCCGGAGCCGACGATGTGACCGGCCTCAAGCAGGCCTGCGATGAACTCGCGGTGGTGGGGCCTCGTCTCGTCCACAAGCTGGGCGTCAGGGCCGTAGGTATAGGTGCAAGCGAAATATCTCATGAATGGCAGTCTAGGGTGGATGGCGTGAGTAACGCTACGGCCAAGCAGTCCAATTGGAATCTGCCAAACATGTTGACCAGCCTGCGCATCCTGTTTATCCCGGTGTTTGCATGGTTGGTGCTTGATCAGCGCTGGTGGTGGGCCTTCGGCCTGTTCGTCGCGCTGATGATTACAGACAAGCTGGATGGCGACATTGCCCGCGCCCGCGGTCTGATCACGGATTTTGGCAAGATCGCTGACCCGATTGCAGATAAAGCGCTGATGATCACCGCCATGGTCACGCTCAACATCGCATCCACCTTGCCCGTGTGGATCACCGTGGTCATTGTGGTGCGTGAGCTGGGCATTACGTTCTGGCGCATGTGGATGTTGCGGCGTGGTCGCGTCGTCCCGGCGTCGAAAGGCGGCAAGCTCAAGACCGTCCTGCAAACCGTGGGTATTGCGCTCTACCTTTGCCCGCTGCCAGCGTGGATGGATATTCCTACACTCGTGGTGATGATTATTGCCGCTGCCGTGACGGTGGTGACCGGTATCCAGTATTTGATTGATGCGGAGAAAGCTAATGCTTGAGCCTTTGCTTGTAGACGCACTGCGGAACCACTCCCAAACCATCTCCTTTTGTGAGTCACTGACTGCTGGTTTGGCTAGTGCCCGTGTTGCAGCCATCCCGGGAGCATCTGACGTGCTGCGCGGCGGACTGATCACCTACGCCACGGACTTAAAGATTGCACTCGCTGGGGTAGAAGCCGAGGTTGTAGAACGCGAAGGTGTGGTCTCTGCGGCTGTGGCACGAGAGATGGCTCGTGGTTGCAGGCAAGCATGTGGTTCTGACTGGGCGGCTGCGCTGACTGGCGTGGCAGGGCCTGACCTCCAAGACGGACACCCGGTGGGTGAGGTCTGGATTGGCCTTGCAGGGCCGAGCTGGACTGCATCCAGCTTGGCTGCGGATTTGTTGCCGCCGAGCCAGACTCGGTTCGCGCTGGTTCCAGATGCGGCTGAGCCGCAGCGTGTGATTGCAGGAACCCGCAATGACATTAGGAATTCAGCCGTGGATGCAGCGCTGATCGGGGTGTTGCACGCACTTGGGGAACAAACTGAAGGGCTGATCCGTTAGAACTCATGATGGCAACAACGACTCTGCTTCTAGACCAACCGTTAACCACCGCGCCCCTTATCCCAACCGCGCCGGTGAAGGAACCCCTGCTGCGTGAAGCACTGGGGATGTCGCTGCGTGCATTTCGTGCGGACAAGGGCGTGTCACTTCGTGAGCTAGCTACCCAAGCACTGGTGAGCCCGGGGTACCTCTCGGAGCTTGAGCGCGGCCGCAAGGAAGTGTCCTCTGAGGTGCTTGCCTCCATCTGCCAGGCGCTGGATACCACGGTGTCTGAGGTGTTGCTTGAGGCTGTGGCAAACCTCTCCCTGCCGTCTTTGGCGGAGGAACTGCGTACGACAACTCCTGCGGCAGCAGAGGCTTAAGCCCGTCGCTGTGGGTTATCAGGGGGAGTAGCGCAAGCGGGGCGCGCCCATCGCGTCTAAAGTGGGGACGCAGAAATGTAATTTTCCACGAAAGGTTTATGTAACCAATGGCGAACCCGTTCAAGAAGTTCTGGAACTACCTGATGGCGCTCTTCGACAGCAAGATCGAGGAAAACGCTGACCCGAAGGTCCAGATTGAGCAGGCAATTAATGAGGCCCAGCGCCAGCACCAGGCACTGTCCCAGCAGGCAGCTGCCGTGATTGGCAACCAGCGTCAGCTGGAGATGCAGCTTAACCGCCGCCTGGAGGACGTGGAGAAGCTGCAGGCCAATACCCGCCAGGCACTGCAGCTGGCCGACAAGGCCCGCGGCGAGGGCAACGCGCAGAAGGCACAGGAGTACGAGAATGCTGCTGAGGCGTTTGCAGCGCAGCTGGTAACCGCGGAGCAGGGCGTTGAGGACACCAAGCAGCTGCACGACCAGGCTCTGCAGCAGGCGGCTTCTGCGAAGCAGGCAGTTGAGCGCAACGCGGCACAGCTGCAGCAGCAGGTCAATGAGCGCACCAAGCTGCTTAGCCAGCTTGAGCAGGCCAAGATGCAGGAGAAGGTCTCCGAGACCATGCAGTCCATGAACGCGATTACTGCGTCGGGCCCCAACCTGGATCAGGTGCGTGACAAGATTGAGCGCCGCTACGCCAACGCGCTTGGCCAGGCTGAGCTGGCCCAGAACTCGATTCAGGGCCGCATGGCTGAGGTTGAGCAGGCCGGTATCCAGATGGCTGGCCACGGCCGCCTGGAGCAGATCCGCGCCGAGATGGCTGGTGAGCTGACCTCTGGTGCGAAGCCGGCGATTGAGCAGGGCAATAACGCTGGCGCCGAGGTTTCGGATGACGCAGTTGCGCAGCGTATGCGCGAACTGCGCGGCGAGTAGCGTTTCGTCTCGCGGGGTTAATCCACCGCGCCGCGCGCGACAAGTGCCTCCGCAATCATGCGGGCACGTCGCACGGCGCGGATAACCAGGGGGGTTCCAAAGGCGGCCACCGAGAAGCCGGCGCCACGCGCTTTGCGTGCGTCGAGCACCTCGTTGGCCGTTTGTAGCATCAGGGGGATGAGGCGGATCGTCAGAGCAATGGTCAAACTGATCAGATCCACCGGCACGCCGAATCGAGCTAGTGGCTGCATTGCCTTATCTAGGGAATCGAGTAGCGCCTCCACTGTGGTGGTCAGCGTCAGAAGGTTTGCCGCGGCAATGGTAGCCAAAAGCGAGATCATGCTGGTCAATGCAGCTTCCACGCCGTTTTGCCAGACCAAGAACGCGCCGAGGAAAATCAACACTGGCAGCAATGGCACCAGCTGACGCCAGGCAACCTCAATCGGGATACGAGCCCACATGTACAGCGCCATCACCAAGGTCAGAGCGGTCATGGATTGCCACGGGGCGTTTGGAGCAAACGTTGCGACAATGATGAATGCCACAAGCGCCACGAACTTCCAAGCGGGGTTCGTGCGGTGCAGCCACGTGTTGCCAGGGACGTAGACGCCTAGGGGGAGTTCTCTGATCACGGCTTCGCTTCCATCAGGTCGGTGTAGAAAGTGATGGCGGCGTTCGGGGTGCCGTCGAAAAGCAGCTGCGAATCGTTGAGCACCAGGACACGGTCGAAATCCCGCAGCATGTCCAGATCGTGTGTGACCACAATGAGCTGCTGGTCGAGGGCCATGAGCTCGCGGATGATGCGGCGCCGGTTGCGTAGATCTAGAAGAGTCGTTGGTTCGTCGCAAATAATGGTTTCCGGCTCGGTGACCAACACTGACGCGAGTGCCAGCATTTGTTTTTCTCCACCGGAGAGGGTGTGCGGGGAGTGCTCGGCGTGACTGGCTAGCTCGAAGCGCTCAAGGACAGCAGCAACGCGTGACTGGACCTCGGTGCGGGGCAGCTTGAAACGGCGCAAAGAGAATGCGACATCATCGGCAACCCGCGGCATCACAATCTGATTCTCCGCATCGGAGAAGACAAAACCGACCTGTTTGCGGATAGTCTTTGCGTCCTTCGCGGTAGACAAACCGTTGACAAGCACGTCACCCTCAGTCGGCTCAATAAGGCCGTTAATCAGGCGCACAGCGGTGGATTTGCCGGACCCGTTTGAACCAATGATGCCGATGCGTTGCTCGGTCAGCCTGAGGGTGAGCGGCGCGAGGATCTGCTTGTCGTCATAGGTGACTGCTGCGCCGCGGAACTCGATGGTGGGCATTAGCGTTTGCCGAGCTTGCCGCGAAGGTCCGGAAACGCGGTGTGGACAGCAAGGGCGATAGCAATCATGACGGCCACCTTAATTGCATCCGGCAAAAGGAATGGCAACTGTGCTGCCCATGCGGCACCGAAGGTCAAGTCCAGGCGAAGCATCATGCCGAACACGCCAAAGAGGTACTGCATGAATAGGCCGAGGTAGCCAGCCACGATGAAGATACCGGTGGTTACAGCGCGGTTTGCGGAAAACGGTGCGCGGTATGCAATGGCGCCAGCGACAAGCGCTGCAATGAGATACCCAACAAGGTAACCCGCGGTGGGGCCGCCGAGCGCGGCAATCGTGGTGCGGCCACCTGCAAGAACGGGAAATGCAAGACCGACAGCCAAGAAGAGCAACGTGGTGAGGAAACCGCGGCGGCTGCCCAGCACTAGGGCGGCCAGGATCACTGCGGCATTCTGCAGGACAATCGGCACACCGAATACTCCGGCGGGGATGGCAACAAAGCCAAGCACCATGATGATGGCGGCGAAGACGGCGATGTAGGCGATATCAGTTGCAGTTGCGGTAGAGCTGCGGGACGTTGAGGCGGCATTCGCCTGGGGTGATTCAGAGTTGGTCATGTGAAAAACCTACCTGAACGCTGTTCAATGCGTGGTATTGAGGGGTGCTTAGGTAGGTTGGCCGTATGCGATTGACGGAATTTCATCAGCTTGTTCGTGATGAGTTTGGCCCGGAGCGTGCGGAATGGATCATTCGTTCCCAGGTGCTTGCCTCTAGCGATATGACGGCAAGTGAGCTCATCGAAAGTGGTGTCGATCCGCGCGAGGTGTGGGAGGGGCTGTGCAATGCCTTTGACGTGCCAGCGGAACGGCGCTTGGGAGTAGACCGGCCCGGGAAATAATATTTCGCGCCCCTACCTCTAATCGAACACCCTTGCGTGTATGGTATTTCGTGTGTGTTGAGGAAATTAGGATGAATTTCGGCTGCGAGGGAACCGAACCACCGGTAGCCAACGTCTAATACCTATAAGCAATAAAAATCCTAAGGAGAAAACATGGCTGCAAAGAAGAAGACCGCTGCTGCGGGCAATGACCGCCAAAACGCACTTGATGCGGCAATGGCAATGATTGAGAAGGACTTTGGCAAGGGCGCCATCATGCGCCTGGGCGAGGAAAAGCGCCCGCCGATTCAGTCCATCTCCTCTGGCAACACTGCTATCGACGTTGCTCTGGGCATTGGCGGCTGGCCACGCGGGCGCGTAGTAGAAATCTACGGCCCGGAGTCTTCCGGTAAGACGACGGTTGCACTGCACGCCATCGCACAGGCCCAAAAGGCAGGCGGTATCGCGGCGTTCATCGATGCGGAGCACGCGCTTGACCCGGACTATGCGGCAAAGCTGGGCGTGGATACAGATAATCTGCTGGTCTCCCAGCCAGATACCGGTGAACAGGCTCTGGAAATTGCAGACATGCTGGTGCGCTCCGGTGCCATTGACATCATCGTGATTGACTCCGTGGCGGCGCTAACACCGAAGGCGGAAATTGAAGGCGAGATGGGTGACAGCCACGTTGGTTTGCAGGCCCGCCTGATGTCTCAGGCGCTGCGCAAGATGACCGGTGCGTTGTACAACTCCGGCACCACCGCCATCTTCATCAACCAGCTGCGTGAAAAGATTGGCGTCATGTTCGGTTCCCCCGAGACCACCACAGGCGGTAAGGCACTGAAGTTCTACGCTTCTGTGCGCTGTGACGTGCGCCGAATCCAGACGCTGAAGGACGGCCAGGATTCTATTGGTAACCGCACTAAGCTCAAGGTGGTCAAGAACAAGGTGTCTCCGCCGTTTAAGATCGCGGAGTTCGACATCATGTATGGCGAGGGCATTTCGCGCGAAAGCTCCATCATTGACATGGGCGTGGACAACGGCATTGTGAAGAAGTCCGGCTCCTGGTTCACCTACGAAGGGGAGCAGCTGGGCCAGGGCAAGGAGAAGGTCCGTCAATTCCTCAAGGACAACCCTGAACTGGCCGATGAGATTGAGGACAAGATTTTCAAGGCTTTGGGCGTTGGCAAGTACGCGGGTAAAACGGACGAGGATGACGCGCTGACGGACGACGCGATTGACATGGTGCCAAACGTTGACTTCGACGATGAGGACGATGACGCATAGCCAGGAGCGCGATGTTGCCAGCAAGGTAGCGAAACTGCAGCAGGCCCTTGAGCACTTTGAGGGCGGGCAGCTCTTTGACTCTTGCAAAGAAGACGCGCTTGCGCCGATTCGCAAGCGTGCCCTCGGACTGCTGGATCAGCGGCAGCGTTCACGCCATGAGCTGCGTGAACGTTTGCTCAAGCTGGAGTTTGCGCCTGAGCTTGTTGATGAGGTACTGGATTCGCTTGAGCAGAACTTGCTTTTAGACGACGCACGGTTTGCCTCCGAGTGGGTGCGCCAGCGCGCGGCAACGCGGGGAAAGTCTTCCCGGGCCCTTGATTTGGAGCTGCGTGAAAAGGGGGTCGCGGCGCATGTGCGTGCAGAAGCATTGGAACAGATCAGTGCCGAGGACGAGGAACGTCAGGCACGCGCTTTGGCGCAGAAGAAGGTGCGAGAGGTCAAGGAGCCGCCGGCTGATAGGGCGGAGTATGACAAAGCCTTGCGGCGTGTCGTTGGCATGCTTGCGCGTCGCGGGTATTCTTCCGAGCTGACCATGCGGGTGGCGCGCAGTGAGTTAGAAGCGCGCATCGAGTCTTTCGACTGATGCGCGCTTGGTGCGGGGTGTTGCCGAACAGTGTTGCTGCTCCAGTCTTGGCTTAAACCTGGAGTGGCACAGATTAGCTGTGAGGCAAAGGCAGGAATTCCGGGCGTTGTTTTCCGCGCGGCGGAGAACCCGGCCCCGAGCCGGGAACTGTGACGGGGGGGAGATGGATGGCTGCGGGTATGGGCATCACGTGCCCGCAGCCTGGATCCAGCTGGTTGTGGGTTGTGGGTTATTCGCGGACTCGGTGGTCGATGACGTCTGGTAGCACTACGGCGGAAAAGAATATTACGCTAGGGTCTATCCGGACATCGCAAGACTTGCCTGCCGAGTATAGGAGTAAGAGTGGCAACCTCATACGAGCTGAAGCATTTTCCTCAGAGAATCTATGTCTGTTATCTGCAGGATTTGCAGCTTAGACAAAGGGTCTTGGCGATCGTTCCTACTCTTGAAGACGCAAGAGCTATTGCGAAACGTCATAATGACTCCATGTTTCATGTCTACTGGAGTGAATGTGCCGTGGATTGTGGCAAGAACTCTAGTTGGCGCCCGGTCCATGGAGAACCGGTCATTGTTGCTTTCAGCCCTGGTTACAGCATGGAGGAGGGGCCTAGCCCAGACGACAACGAGCCGGTTGATGTTCGAGCCTACCTGAATCGAGATAGCGCAGTGAACTACCTGAGGTGGTTCGACCGAAATTTGCCTCCCGAATTTTGGGAACACGCATTTTGGGAGGTTGAGCTCGGATGGGAAGCATCAGGACTCAAGGAACTGATGAAGAGTTGGCAAGAATAATAGCTGGCGGCACAATTGGGAAAGCATCCATCTATCAGTCCCAGTCAACATGTCTCCCGTGCAGAGGACTTCTGAAAATGACAGTCCCGCTTGGAAAAGTATCGCCCTAGGACCGCAACGTGCCAGTAGTTATCTCTATGTCAGGGCCGGTCAGCTGTCAGCCAGCGTGCGGTAGAGGGTGGCTCTGCGGATACCGAGGTCTGTGGCGATAGCTACCTTGGGCTCACCTGCTGCTGCTCGCTGCCGTGCTACTTCGGCCTTTTCTGTGGTCAGGGCACGTTTGCGGCCCTGATATTTGCCGGCCTTTTTCGCCAGGGCTATGCCCTCAGCCTGCCGCTCCCGGATAATCGATCACTCAAACTGAGCGAACGAGCCGAGGATGCTCAGCATGAGGTTGTCTCAGGAGTTCTCCCGACCCGTAGCAAAGGTCAGTCCTTCTTTGATGAAGTGCACACTCGCACCCTTCTCAGTGATCTGGTCGATTAGTCCCTGCAGATCAGTCAGGGAGCGGGCCAGTCGGTCAATCGAGGCGATCATCAGTTGTTCGTGTCCATGGCGATCAGCTGGTACACCACAGTGATCGGGGAAGTCAGTACGTGTAGTTGAAGTACTCCGCCGCTTTTTTAGCTGAAGCCGGAATCCGGCCGAGTGTTGGCACCGTTGGCGATTCCTATGACAACGCGTTGGCGGAGACGGTCAAGGTCTCTATAAGGCTGAACTTATCCATGCGCACGGCCCGTGGACGGCTTAAGGGACATTTCGTGTGGATAAACCGATACGGATTCCCGGGTCAGCCTGGGATAATGCCGTGATCTTGATTTTGAATCGGTTCCAACAGCCCAATCGGTGAAATCAACACCGGATAGTCCTAGGTCTGTGATAGGGGGACTGCAGCTAGTGCGGTAAGGCCAATTCCTATGGCTAATAGGAATCGGCCGTCGTGTGACGTGTGCGGCCACGGACTGGTTAAGAACGGCAAAACCGCGGCAGGAACCCGGGCCCGGCCCCACAAACCTGTTGGAAGGCGGAATCAACAAGCAGCTCAAAGACCTAGCAGGAAACCACCGGGGCATGTTCGATGAGCATCAGCGCATCACTATGGACTGGTGGCTCTACGTCCATACCGAAGACC
>NZ_KV786480.1:173823-176855 GCF_001806945.1 Corynebacterium sp. HMSC30G07
CACGCACCGCCTGGGCGAAAGAACAACTCAAACGGCGCGGCCACCCAGACGGGCGACCAGCCACATACGACACCCACATCGACGACGAATGGAACCCCAGCTTAGGCATCAGAAAAGGCTGGGCAGGACGCCCCTAAATCCACACGAAATGTCCCTTAACGCGACACGCCGCAAATCCACACGAAATGTCCCTTAACCCCCGTGGACGTCGGTCGGCGAAGTCGAGCTTGCCACCTTGCGGTGGGTGCATTGGTGGAACACCAAGCGCCTTCACGAAGTCTTGGACTACGCCACCCCGCAGGAAGTAGAAACCGAGTATTATCTCACCGAGCCCATCAACACAGGGCCATAAAAGATGCGGAACCAAACCCAGGACGCTTCAATGAGGTTCTTTGGAAAGCGTACGGGAATATGGATTCACCCCGGCATATTTGCAGAACATTGAAACAATTCTATAGTCCTATTGAATTGGAGAATCTAGTTAAGTCATCGTCCTATTGGCGAGAGCGATCACTTCCGTGGAACTCTGAGGGGCTACGTGATTCGGTGGATAGATTCGTTGGCAACTACTCTGGTGACAAGAATATTGAATTGGCATTTGTGGAAATCTCAGTTGGAGGTATCACGAAATGCTTATAAGACGAAAGTTTTCGCCTGAGGCTGCAATTAGAATAAATGTTCTTGTGGACGCGTATGTGACTTCATTTCTTGGCGCATCCGTGGGTTACTTGACCATTCAATCCGGTCTTGAGAGTCAAGGTGCATTGCGTGCGGTAGGCATTGGCATTGTGATTGGGACGGTACTGTCATTGCCGCTTGCGCGACTCGGAGATGTTGTGGGGGAAACTACTGTCCTCGGTGGTGTTCAGATCTTGCAATTTATCTCATATATTGCGCTTGGAATAGTCCCCGGTCATATTCCAATGTTGGGAACCCTGGTTGGAATCTTTCTGCTTGGAAGGTTTGTTTCGCCTTTGAGGGGCGCCCTTCCTCCACGCTACTTGCAAAAAGAAGAGCTAGTCAATTATAAGGTTGCGCTACGAACGTCAACGTTAACTGTTGTCCTACTCGGTACTGCCACCGTATCGTGCGTATTGTTCTTTGGTATATCTATTCGAATTTTTTCGTCGATGCTTGGAGGCATTGGATACTTGATTTGTATTCTCTCGACCCAAGCGTTGAAGGAAAAGCAACAAGTTGAGGTCGTGAGACGAAATTCATTTGTCCTTAGGCTTTCACTGGGATCTGACGTTTGGATTTCTTGTCTTAAAGTCATCATATCATTCGGAATTATCGCAACCGGTTCTGCTCTATTTCCGTACATTCTTGCTTCTAAGGGCAACAATCTTAGTTGGTTGCTATTTTGCTCCGTGTTTATAGAAATTGCAATCAATTATGCGATCCAGAAGAATTCCCGTTTCAAGAATGGGAACAGGATCTCAAATTTGGCCCTTCTCATTTTGGCAGTTTCCTTGGGGATTTGCGGAGGATTTCTCTTGATTGCCAGCGCCATTTTCTTGCAATCGATGATTGCTTTTTCAATTGCGCTGATTGCGGTTTTTTGTTTGATTCATACCGCCCAGACCTTTGCAACAATAATGGCCTGGCAGTTTCAGTACGAAAAGGGTGATGACCAGGATCGGTCATTCGTAGTTGCAATATTTTCAATGGCGTCAGCTCTTGGAGTCGGCTTTGCTAATTTTTCAGGAGCAGAAATATATGAATTTGTGGGTTTGTGACTGTAGCCTTAAGCGGGTTTGTAAAATCCAATTGTCAGCAGTTCCAATTGAAGTGAACGTCGGTGAATTGTTCCTAAATAGGTTGTTGACTCCGTAGGTGAGATTGTTGGGGTGTGAAGGGCTTTTGCCTCTCTTCGGCGATGTTGTCTTTGGGCACGCTGAGGAGCCGACTGGGCTTCCTGCGCAATCGGCTTAAGACGAGGTTCTGTGGACTCTAGGCTGCTGCGGTCTCCTGGACTGTGGAGATGTCTCGGTAGAGTTCGCCGCTACGCATCATTGCGAAGAGAACGTTAAGACGTCGGCGTGCGAGGGCGACGACTGCGACGTTGTGTTTTTGCCTTCTTTGCGTTTTCGTTCATAGAATTGCACTGACCCCATGAGGCTGAAATTCATCCAGTACCTCTCGAGTACGGGCTTACCGCGACAAACAGTGATGCCTTGAATGCAATATCCCCACTGGCTTGATCGAGCACCGCTACTTTGTCACCGGCCCAATCCACGTAGAGCTCTTGGCCCGGTTCATGGGTGATGACCTCGACGAGATCATTGGCGCGGAGAAATTCATTGAGCCCACTACAAAACTGGGTGTACTGGTACTTTGTCTTGTCAGTTGGACATGGCTGCGACAGGTAGTCCATCTACAGCTTGTGCCTGGTCAAATGCTTATTGCTTTTGAGTTTGTGCGCAAGTGAATCGGCCTGACTTTTTGAGAGTGGCGTGTTACGCGGCGTGAAGGCCTGCGTAGTTTTCTCGTTGGTAGTTGGTGTAGTGCTCGATCGGCGGGATATGCCCGAGCGAGGAATGCAACCGCTCGTGATTATACCAGTGGACCCATCCGGCTGTGGCGCGTTCCACCTCACTCCAGTTCGTCCACGTCTCTGCTTCGAAATCAATGAGTTCAGACTTTTACAGCCCGATCGTTGACTCCATCAGACCGTTGTCGTAGGCGTCGCCGACAGTGCCGATGGACCCTTCCATCTGGTGGACGGCCAGCAGCCGACGGAGATCTGTGGAGGTGTACTGTGAGCCCGCATCCGAGTGATGGATCACCCCGGCCGAATCAAAGTACGGGTCCTGGCGCTGGCGTATCGCCAGTGCCTGTCGCAGCGCACGGATGACCAAAGATGTCGTGGCTCGGGTGTCCACGACATACGCCAGGATCTCACGGGTGAACACGTCGGTGACAAAAGCCACGTAGCTGAAACCGCAGCTGGTGTGCACATACGTGAAATCCGCGACCCACCACTGATCGGGGCGCTGAGCCTGCGACCAGGCCCGTTGAATACGATCCGG
>NZ_KV786480.1:176875-178052 GCF_001806945.1 Corynebacterium sp. HMSC30G07
CTGGTTAAGAACGGCAAAACCGCGGCAGGAACCCAACGCTGGCTATGTCCTGCGTGCAACGCTTCATCGATTAACACCCGGGCGCACACCAGCGAGATTCGGCACTTCAAAATCTTTATCGACTGGATCCTTTCCGGGGAATCCGCAGACCACTTAGCCAAACGCCTTGGGGTGAGCAGACGGACTTTGACCCGGTGGTTCAAACTGCTGTGGTTTATCACCGTGCCCACGACTACAGACCCCTACCGTGTCTATGACCAAGTCTTTATCGACGGCACCTACTTTCACAAGAAATGCCTGCTGGTAGCCTGCACCGACACACACGTCATCGCCTGGCATTGGTGCCTGCGTGAAAGCTCGTATGAGTACCTAAAACTATTCGACAAAATCGCCCAACCACTCATCGTCACCACCGACGGGTCAGGCGGAGCACTTAAGGCACTGCGCATTAAATGGCCAGGCGTAGCCATCCAGCGCTGCTTAGTCCACGTCCAGCGCAACACGTTTGCCGACATCAGCCGCAACCCGATTCACCCCGCTCATAAAGCAATCCGCAAACTCGGCTACATGCTCGTCCAGGTAGACAGCCTTGAAGATGCTGCACGCTTTACTGCTGCAGTCCACCACACCCGCATCACCTTTGCCGATTGGCTTAAACAACGCACCTACCGCAGTGCTATACCTGCAGGCCAAGTACCAAAATGGGTCAGCCCCAACCAGAAATGGTGGTACACCCACCGCAATGCACGCCGGGCATTAAAACGGTTAGAAAAACTCATTCATGACAGACACCTATTTACCTTCCTTACCCCGCCTGATGGCGTTGTCATGCAGGACTTAAAAGCCACCACAAACCTGTTGGAAGGCGGCATCAACAAACAGCTCAAAGACCTAGCAGGAAACCATCGCGGCATGTTCGATGAGCATCAGCGCATCACCATGGACTGGTGGCTCTACGTCCATACCGAAGACCCGGTAGCGCCACTGGAGTTAGCTAAGCAACAAGACTTCGGACGCCAAGGAGAAAAAGCAGCACGCACCGCCTGGGCGAAAGAACAACTCAAACGACGCGGCCACCCAGACGGGCGACCAGCCACATATGACACCCACATCGACAACGAATGGAACCCCAGCTTAGGGATAAGAAAAGGCTGGGCAGGACGCCCCTAAATCCACA
>NZ_KV786480.1:178072-234478 GCF_001806945.1 Corynebacterium sp. HMSC30G07
ACGCCGCAAATCCACACGAAATGTCCCTTAACCCGAGAAAAGCACACATTTTGTCGCTTAACCCGCCCGGCCCCCACGTCAGGGCGCGCAAAAGAAAACCCCCGGCGTTGAAACCGGGGGAAGTGGTGCGCCATGACGGGCTCGAACCGCCGACCTACTGGGTGTAAACCAGTTGCTCTTCCAGCTGAGCTAACGGCGCGCGCTAGGAAAGACTAACAGACGGTATGCGAGAGAACCAAATAGAGGGGGCTTCCTGCAGTCTCTGGGCTAGCGCCGGGGTGACGTGTGGAAGCTGTTGAACATGGACTCGACCTGATGAACGGTCGCGTTTTTGAAATAGGGAACGGGGATTTTCACGCTGCTGCTTCGTGTTGTCCGGTACGGTTTGCCGCGCCAGTAGGAGGTTGTCTCGGTGTTGCCGTAGAGGCGTAGGAAGCAGGCGACGGGCATTGGGTCGTCGTGCTGCCAGAAATGTGTGGCGTCGATACGCAAAATGCGGTGCTCCTGGCGGTGGAATGGGAACCCCCGAGAGCTGTAGGTGAAGGCGTTGTCATGCATTTCAGCGGCCACATCCGTGGCTAGGAGCTTCACTACGAGATACAGTGCTAGGAAGATCAACAGCCCCCCGATGTACGGCATGATGGGACCGCGTCCGGTGTCGGAGTGAAACGCGGTTAAAGACACTATCCCTAAGCCCAGAAGTAGGGGGCCAGCGAACCATGCTCGGATCCATTCGTTGCGGGCTGTCACGGACCATTGATAACCACTGTCGGATACGTGGAGGACTGGCTGTACCGCCTTCAGTGTGTATCTCTTGCCGCTGGAGTTGATCGCGGGGCCGAAGAACGGCGCGATGATGACGTGGACCCCTAGGAAAATAGCGCCCGCTACGCCGAGAACGCCGATGTCCCTGCGCTCACTGATCGCTAGATATACCCCGATGACTGTTGGGACGAGCAGAGACAGCCAGATCAATACCAACTTTATCCAGTGTGATGTACGCATTAGATCTGGGGCGCATTGCAAGCGCGGGTGATGAGGTCTTGTACCTGATGCGGGGTGGCGTTGCGGAGGTAAGGCACAGGCACTTTGACCTCGCTGGCTTTCTCAACACGCGATGGCCTGCCGCGCCAAAACCGCGTTGTAGTTGTGGGGCCTTGTACCCAAAGCTGGCACCCAATTGGGACGGGGTCTGTCACCGCATACAAGCGTGCGTTGTTTATGCGGGATACGTGGTGTTCGAGGACTCGGAAGGGATATTTTCGTACGCGGTACATCAACTCGTCACCGCGGAGCTCCGCAGAGACCTGGTTGGTAATGGCCTTGACCGTAAACCAAGCGATGAACACCAACATCAAGACACCGAAAACCGGCATCACGGCTCCGTGGCCCCCGGTTGTGGGAGCAATGAAAATACTGTAAACGCCAAGGCCGACAAAAATTGGTGCCAGGACCACGGCGCGGAGGATGTCGTTTCGTGGTTTCACCTGCCATCGCATGCCGTGTTCTGAAATCTCCAACTCCGGCTGTAACGCCTTCAGCGTGTACCACTTGCCGCTGGAGTTAAGGGCGGCGATGAGTGGGAATGCAATCCACAGGCACAGTGCAATCACAACCATAGAGCCGATACCGAACCAGCCATACGCACTGCGTTCTTGGTAGGCAATCCAAACGAACACGCAGCTTAAGACAATGGCTAGCAGCCAGAAGAACCCCAGTTTTGCCTGTTGGGCCCACCCCATACGTATTTCCTTCCCCCTAAAGGTGTTCAAGTTAGGGAGAAGCTTAGCGGAAGTTAAGCCTTGGCGAACTCGGTTTCAATCGCGTCCATCAAGGCGTTCACACCTGCCGTGTCGGCGTTGGATGGAAGGAACACGGTGACGTCGCGCCCGTCGGGGGTAGGGAAGGTGGCGGCGGTGGCGTCCATAGGCAACACCGCGGAAATTAGGTCGAGTTCGAAAGCGCGGGTGGCGTCGTCGAAGTTGTAGTTGATGTCGGCCACGTCCCAATCGCCGAAACGTACGCGCAAGGAACCGGTTGCGCCACGCGTGCCGGGATCCGGCATGACGGCGATGTCGGAAGCAGTGGTGCCTGCGGCGCGCGCAAGCTGGTGGATAGCGGGGGTGAAGTCCGCAGCACCGGAAAGACCAGCACTGATCACCGTGCCAGCCAGCAGGGGCTCGCCATCCGGGCACGTCAGGCCAGCAAGCGTGGTCAGCGGGAAGCTGCGGAAGCTAGCGGGCTCATCCAACACGGCATCTTCCACGTCATCCGGTTCAACACCAGGTGCAAGCGTTACGCCTGCCTGGGCATACAGGGCCAAAGCATTACGAAGAAGATCAGTCACGCCCCTCATCCTAGGCCCGCTAGCGCTCCTCGTCTCGGTCAGTGGCCCAGGGGTTTCTGCGCCCACCGCCATAGCGACTCCGCGCCGGCGCAGGAGCTGGCGCAGCAGAAGCATCCGGCGCAGCAGCGGCAGAAGTGGGGGCGGGGGTGGGGGAGGGCGTTGTGGCGTCGCTAAGTAAAAGCTCCTCCTGCTCCTCGCGGAAGCGGCGGCGCTCACGCGTCTCGCTGACAATGAAGTAGATCAGGCCGGCCGGGGCGAGCAGGCCGAACGCAATCCACTGCAAGCCGTAGGACAGGTGGTTGCCGGTTTCAAGCTGGGGCAGCGGGATCGGGTTGATCACGCCGGGGGAGCCGCCGAGCAGCTGGATGTACGGGCTGATCGGGTCCGTGCCGGTGAGCTCGCCAATCTGGCCGGGGCTTACTGAATAGACCATCTGGTGGCCTTCGATGATGTTGGGTTCGGTGGGGTGCACGCCTTCGTCTGCAAGCAGCATGCCCGTGATCGTCACCTCGCCGGTGGGGGCGGGCTCAATAGGTGGCACGTGTGAGGCTTCTTTGGCGGGCACCCAACCGCGGTTGACTAGAACCGTGCGGCCGTCGTTGAGTTCAAATGGCGTGAGCACCTGGAATGCGGCGACGCGATCAACAGAGCGCAGACGCAGCAACACCTCAGCACCCTGGGCGTAATGGCCCGTGGCAACAACGCGGGACCAATCGGCGCCATCGGGAAGCGAACCGTCCGGGTTGACGCGGGTATCAAGCGGCACCGGGTCCTGGTCAAAGGCCTCCACAATGTGCTCATTGCGCTGCTCTAAGCGCTCGTTTTTGCCCAGCTGCCAGGGCGCGAGCGTGGTAAACGCGAAGTATGAAAACAGGATGATCAGCACGGCGGACAGTACCCAGCCAGGCGTTAAAAACGTCTTCCACCACGGTTTACCGGTTTGTTTCACAGTGACTACCTTAGTGCGGCGCGCACCCAAGCAATAATGCCGTCCGCCGCGGCCTCAATCTGCTCGCGAGTTACCGCAAATCCCTCCGGGCCGCCGTAGTAGGGATCCGCCACGCCCAGATCATCGGCGTCAGCCTGCGGGTCAAAGGAGCGCAGCAGGCGCACCTTGTCCTCCGGGACGCCGCGCGCCACCAGCTCAGAGACATGGTTGTGGTCCAGTGCAACGATCAGGTCAGCGTCGAACTGCTCGGCGCCGAACTGTTGGGCGCGGTGGGCTTCACCGTTGTATCCGTGGGCGGCAAGCTCTGCAAGCGCGCGGTGATCCGCCTGGTGGCCAACGTGCCAGTTGCCAATGCCGCTGGACGTCACTTGGACAGCGTCCTCGCCAAAACCCGCTTCGGCCAGCTTGTCGCGCACAATCACCTCCGCCATGGGGGAGCGGCAAATATTGCCCGTGCAGACAAAATCAATGTGCAGCATGTGTCCTCACAATCGCGTCCAAATCTTCGGGCGTGCGCGCCACATGCGTGGCACGCGCCCACTCACCTTCATCACCGTAGCCCCACGTCACTGCAACCGACGGCAAACCGAAGTGCGCCGCGCCATCGAAATCATGCATGCGGTCGCCCACCATCAGCGGGTGGGGCGGGGAGGCGTGCGCAAGGACGTACTCAATCACCTCGATCTTCGTGGCGCGGCCCACCTCATGATTAGCGGCGCCGAGGAAATCCACATACGGCATCAGCTCGGCGTCCTCCAGCGCAAGGCGGGCAAAGCGCTCGCTCTTGCTGGTCGCCGTGCAGATGTGCAGCCCCAGCGCCTTCCACCCCTTGAGCAGCTCGCCCACGCCGGGAAACACCGTGAACTCACGCCAGCCAACAGAAGACATGTAGTCCGAATACGCTTCCATGGCACGCTCAACCTCTGCCGCGCTCAGACCCGCGGCCGCAAAGGAATCACGCATCGGCGGACCCGGAATCTTGCGCAAGAAATCCTCACCCGGCACCTCCAACCCGAGGGCCTCCATGCCCCTGATAAATCCCGCGCGGATGCCGGGGTAGGAGTCGATGAGGGTGCCGTCTACGTCTACAAGAATGCTCGCCACACCAAACCACCATGCCGGATTTGTAGGCTGGGTGCCATGACTGTCACCGTTGCTGATTGCGTCCGCGCCCTTGAAACCGCCTACCCGCCGCAGCTTGCAGAAAGCTGGGACAAGGTTGGCCTGATTTGCGGCGACCCCGAAGCCCCTGTGACCAAGGTGGCGTTTGCGCTGGATTGTACGTTGGAGGTGGCGCAACGGGCCGTCGAGAAGCAAGTGCAACTGCTGGTTGTGCACCATCCGCTGCTGCTGCGCGGCGTGCATTCGGTGGCGGCGAACACGCCGAAGGGCAAGGTGATCCACACGCTGCTTCAAGGCGGGGTGGCGCTGTTTGCGGCGCACACGAACGCGGATTCCGCGCGCCCGGGGGTCTCCGACAAGCTGGCTGAGCTGGTTGGTATTGAACCCGGCCGCCCGATTCGCCCCGTGCTGCTAGACGGCATTGACCACTGGGGCATCCACATTCCGCCGGCTGATGTAGACGCGGTGATGGGCCCGCTGTTTGACGCCGGCGCCGGCGAGATTGGGAACTACCGTAAGTGTGCGTTTTCCTTCGAGGGCCAGGGGCAGTTTTTGCCTATCGACGCCGCGTCACCCACTACCGGCACCCCCGGCGAGCTGCACCGCAGCACCGAGACCCGCGTGGAATTCGTCGCCCCGACCCGCCTGCGCCGCACGCTTGTAGACACGTTGCGTGAGGTCCACCCGTACGAGGAACCCGCCTTCGACGTGGTCCAAATGGCCGACACCACCGACCTCTCCCAGGCCACGGGGCTCGGGCGCATCGGCGAGCTGCCGAAGGCCATGACGCTACGAGAGTTCACCCAGCAAGTCGCCGACGCGCTCCCCACCACCGTCTGGGGCGTGCGCGCCGCCGGCGACCCAGACCAGATGGTCAAGCGCGTTGCGGTCTCCTCGGGCTCAGGGGACAGTTTTCTTGACGACGTCACACGCCTCGGCGTCGACGTCTACGTCACCTCAGACCTGCGCCACCACCCAGTTGACGAACACTTGCGCGCCGGCGGGCCAGCAGTCATTGACACCGCCCACTGGGCCAGCGAGTTTCCGTGGACCGAGCAGGCCGCGGGTATCGTGGCAGAGCTAGACGTGGAAACCGTCATCCTGCCGGTACGCACCGACCCGTGGACCGTTTCCGCACACCCCGCCGACAACCCAAACGTGGAGGACTAACACCCATGCACCTGTCGCAGGAACTACAACCCGTGCTGCTCAAGCTGGCCATTGCTGAAGCGGCCGCCACACGCCCGGTCACCCGACCGGAGGTTGCGGAGCTAGAGCGCGCCGGGAAGGACCGCGAGCGCATTGCCGCGGCGTCTTCTGCCGCGCAGATGGCGGTAGATGACATGGAGCTGGAGATCCGCCGTATTCAGGAGGATCAGCGCAAGCTTGAGCGCCGCAAGAAAGACAACATCGCCCAGCTTGGCGCAGCAACGGACGTTGAGGTGCGCCGTGACCTGCAGCATGACCTGTCCACCACGGAGGCGCGCCTGACGGATCTGCGTTATGAGCTTAAAGAGGCGCACAACGAGATCGCGGCGCTTCGCAACAACCGTGAGGTCCACGGTGCGCAGCTTGATGAGGCCACGCGCAAACTCGAAGCCGCCCAACGCGCCGTAGACGCCCTGCCGGAGGAAACGCCCGTGGACACCGGAGCGCTGCGTGCTCAGTTGCCGGCAGACATTCTGGAGGTGTACGACAACGTGGGCGCGGCGTCCTTTAACAGCCGCACCTGCGGCGGCTGCTTCCTGCAGCTGCCACCCACCGAGCGCGCCGAGGTCATGGCCGTTGCTGATGATGAGCTGCCGACCTGCCCCAACTGCGGCACCCTCCTGGTGCGCGTGACGGAGCGCTAGCCATGCGTGTTGCGCTGTTTTGCGACGGCGGCTCCCGCGGCAACCCCGGCATCGCCGGTTCCGGATCCGTCCTCTACAACGAGGCTGGCGACACCTTGGCCGAGATCGCTTACGTTGTGGGTGCCAAGTCCACCAACAACGTCGCCGAATACTACGGCCTGCTGCGCGGCCTTGAAGCCGCCCGCGACCTGGGTGCCACGCGCGTGGACGTGTCGATGGACTCCAAGCTTGTCGTCGAGCAGATGACGGGCCGCTGGAAAATCAAGCACCCCGACATGCAAAAGCTGGCCCGCGACGCCCGCGACGTAGCCACATTCTTTGACAAGGTCACCTACACCTGGGTGCCGCGCGCCAAGAACAAGAAGGCCGACGATCTTTCCAACGTTGCCATGGACGCCGCCGCGAAAGACGGCACGCCGCGCATCCTCGACAGCGGCGTGCCCGCCGCGAAACCCGCCGCCAAGGATTCCGGTTCTGCGAAGAAGTCGCGGAACCATGTTGTCGCAAGCCCCGCGCACTGGTCGGGCACGGACGCCCCGCGCACCCGCTTCGTCCTGTTGCGGCATGGGCAGACGGAGCATTCGGCGCAGCGTCGATACTCGGGCTCTTCCGACCCGGAGCTGACCGACATCGGCCGTGAACAGGCGAAACGCGCCGCCGACACGATCGCGGCGATGGGCAAGATCGACGTGATCGTTTCCTCCCCGCAGACCCGCGCCCGCCAGACTGCCGAGTACTGCGCGGACGCGCTCGGCCTGGACGTGGAGATTATCGACGGCTTCCGCGAACTCAACTTCGGCGCCTTCGAAGGCCTGACCCGCGCGGAAGCTATGGAGCGGTATGGGGAAGAGTTTGGGCAGTGGGAGGCGTCGTTTAGCACGAGCCCCCCGGAGGGTGAATCCACGACCGCGCTGCACCGACGCGTCACCCGCGCACGGCTGAAAGTGCAGGAGGCGCACGAGGGTAAGACGGTGCTGGTGGTCACGCACATGACGCCGATTAAGTCCGTGATCCGCCAGGCGCTCGGGGCGAGTGCGGAGACGTTTCGCCACATGTTCCTGGACCTGGCCAGCATTTCCGTGGTGGAGTTCTACGGCGACTTCGGCGTGGTGCGCACCTTCAACGACGTCGCGCACCACCGCTAACCGTCTCCCACGGCAAGTTCGTAGCTACCTACACCCGGCTACCAATCGAAATCGATTAGTAGCTGCATGTAGGTAGCTGCAAACACCGATTGGGCGCACGCGCAGCCCACGCACTAGAATGAGCTACCGCGAATGAGTTGGCTGGGTGATCGCGGCGTTGTGAACCGCCCTAAACTTGGGGTAGGCGCAGGTCGAGGAAAGTCCGGACTCCACAGGGCACGGTGGTTGCTAACGGCAACCCGGAGCGATCCGCGGGAAAGTGCAACAGAGAGCAAACCGCCACTGCCGTAAGGCAGGGGTAAGGGTGAAAGGGTGCGGTAAGAGCGCACCGGCGTTTGTGGTGACACAGGCGGCCAGGTAAACCCCACCGGGAGCAAGGCAAGAGCCCCCGCCTTTAAGGCGGAGGTTGTCGGACGTGATGAGGCTGCCCGCCCAGTCCGAAGGTAGCTGCTTGAGGCCGCCCAGCAATGGGTGGTCCAGATGGATGATCGCCGCCCGAAAGGGTACAGAATCCGGCTCATAGGCTGACTCATTCGCCTTTTGTCTGGCATGCTGGCAAAGCATGAAGCTCTATGCCGCGCCGCTGAATTTCCGTGCACTTGCGCAAGAGTTCGATGTGCCCACGGATTTCCCGCAGGAGGTTACGGCAGAGGCGCAGCGCCTGAAGTTTTCGCCTGAGCACAAGCGTATCGACGCCCGCGGCATCCCCCTAGTCACCATCGACCCACCCGGCTCCAAAGATTTGGACCAGGCGCTGTGCATTGAAACGCTCGGAGATGGCTACCGCGTGTACTACGCCATCGCGGATGTGGCGGCGTTTGTGGAGCCGTCTTCGCTGGTCAAGCAGGAGTCTCTGAAGCGCGGGCAGACGATTTACCTGCCGGATGAGCCGGCACGCCTGCACCCGGCGCCGCTTTCAGAAGGCAGCGCATCCCTGCTTCCCAATGTTGATCGCCCGGCTGTCTTATGGACGTTTGATCTCGACGCCGCCGGCGAAGTCAAGCATGCCCACGTCGAGCGCGCCCTGATTCACTCCGTGGCACGGTTGGATTACGCGCAGGTGCAGCGCGCGTTTGATGGGGGAGACGTGATGGCGCAGATACGCCTCCTGCCCGAGGTGGGCAGGTTGAGGCAGCAGTCTTCGTTTCGTCGCCAAGCGGTCAACCTTCGACTGCCGGCGGTGCGCGTGGTGGAAAACCCGGACGGCACTTTTGAGCTGGTCATTGAACCCAGGTACGCCGCGATGGACTACAACTCTGAAATCTCCCTGCTTACCGGCATGGTGGCTGGGCGCATGATGGTAGACGCAGGGGTGGGCTTCCTGCGTACGCTCAAGCCTGCGTCCAAGGAAGCAGAAGCGGAGTTTCGTTCGGAGGCGCACAACCTTGGCTTTCAGGTGGAGGGGGAGATCGGCGCGTTTTTGGCCAGCGTTGATGCAGACACCCCGCGCGGTGCGGCCGTGATGCGCGAGGCGCAGAAGCTGCTGCGTTCCTCAGGCTACGTGGACTTGTCCCAAGGTGAGCCCGAGGTACATGCGGGCATTGGCGGGTATTACTCGCACGTCACCGCCCCTTTGCGACGGCTGATTGACCGATACGCAACCGAAGTGTGCTTGGCCATCAGCGGTGGCTACGAGATCCCGAGTTGGGTTACCGATGACGCCGAGGTGGTCCTGCAAACCATGTCGCGGACCTCCCAACTGGCCAACACCGTGGATAAGGCGGCGCTGAACCTGACGGAGGCGACCGTGCTCAAACCCTGGGTGGGGCACAATTTTGAGGGCGTGGTGCTGCAACACCGGCCGCAGCGTGCACGTATTTTTGTGACGCAGCCGCCGTTGCTTGCGCCTTCCATAGGCGGGCCGGCCGAAGGCACCCAAAGCGTGTTTTCCCTGATCCGCGCGGACCCTCAAGCACGCGAGGTGGAGTTCGCCTGGCCTGCTGACTAGGCGTTATCCGCCTGGTCTTCCAGCCGCGCCGCCTCGCCGGGGCGGATCTCCAGCACGTGGAAGTCCTTGGCAAAGACCTTGGCAAACTCGTCTGCCTCCTGCACCGGCACGAACGCGATGACGGCCTGCGAGGTACCCGCCGCCGCTGGACGTGCCGCAGTCGCCCCGCGCTGCAGCGTAAGCTCCACCAGCGCGTCCGGCGTCTCCAAGTCGTGCGCCTCAGTAGGCGAGTTCAGCAGGGTAAACAGCTCATTGCCACGACGCGAACGCAGCGCCTTGGCCGCCGCCAGGCTGCGCAGCGTCTCCGTCTCACAAAACTGCACCCAGCGCCGCGCGGTTTGCGGCTCCGGCGCCGTCTCATCGCCCGCGTCGCGCCGCGCCTCCACCCACTCAACCACCCGGTCTACGTTGTCGGGCAGTTCGCGTAACGACGCCACGCCAAAGTTACCCACCGCATCATCAATAAACCCACGCCACGTGGCAATGCGTTCCTTCTGCTCGCCGTACGGCTGGCCCCACGCTTTCGCGATAGAAAAGATGCGTACCCCCAACTTGCCCGGGTGCGGGGCGGGTGCGACCGAACCGTCGGCGTAATCCACCACCGTGACCTGCTCCGGCGTGCCGCGAAGCGCCACCGTGTGACGCGCGCGCAACACCGCAAGCGAGGAATACGTACCAACCGCGTGGGAACAGACCTCCGCCAGGCGCGTGCGCATCGGCGGATCGTTGACCTCCGCGTTGCCGCCGGCAAGCGCCAGCGCAATCGCCGCGTCCCCCGCATACAACGCGCCAAGACCAGCACCAACCGGGATCTCGGAGACCACCGTGATGTCCAACCCGGCCGTGTCTCGCGACAGCACCTGGCGCGTAATCATGGTCTGCACCAAACCAACCACACGCCGCATCAGCGGATCTTCAATCACGCCTTCTGCAAGCTGCGCAAGCGTCGCCTCACCCGTCGCCACGGGGGAATGCAGGCTTTCGGCGTGCAGCGTAATCAGGTCGTCCTCACGCGGGCTGACCGCAGCCGCCGCCCGCAGATCCCCCAAACCAACAACGGTCACGCCCCCGAAGTGATCCACGTTCTCACCGATCAACACCCAGGTTGCCGGTGCCGTAGCCACATGCGCAGGCTGGGCTCCCGTGCGCTGCGTGTGTAGTGCGCGAACTTTCTCTGCCGCCTTTGTCGCCTTTGCCGCCTCTGTCAGCTTTGCCATGCGGCCTACAGTACCAACTCACGCAGGTACACTTTCGGCCATGAGCGACGACAAGTTCTACTACAACCCCGAAACCGGCGAAGTCACCCAAGGCAAGGTTGCGTCCTGGGACAACCGCATGGGCCCGTACGACACCCGCGAGGCCGCCGAGCACGCCATCGCCATTGCGAAAGAGCGCACCCGGCTTGCCGACGCCGCCGACCAAGCCGACGACAACTGGGGCGAACCCGCCTCCTGGGAGAAGTAATCCCGCAGGGTTTGGGTGCGGCTACTTCGAGATCTTCTTGAAGGCCTTCTTCAGTTCTCGCATGGAGGCGTCGTAGGAGGACAACGCGGCGTCGCCAAGCATGAGCTCCCGCTGGTAGAGCAAACCGTAAGCGAAGGTGTCCTCGTCGCGCTCGCGGGCCTCATCGGCTAGGCGCAGGATGCGATCGCGCGAGGTCACCGCGTCCTGGAAATCACCCAACACGGTCTGCAGCGCCTTCGCCGCCTTGGCCAAGCGTCCCGTTTTAATGCCCGCAGCCTCCGCGGCCGCCGTGGCGTAACGCAGCTTCTTCACGGCCTTGCGCACGTCATGCACGTAATCCTCGCGCTTGTGCAGCGGCAAATCCGTGTCGTGGTAATGCTCCGCCACCTTCGCGTCGCGCTTGCGCACCTTCTTAAACGCCTTCTCAAGGTGCTCCATGAGGATCTTTGTGTCCGTCTCGCCCTCATTGGCGTCCTCCTCTTCTTCGGTGCGGGTGTGCACCGGCGGGGCGGCCAGCAGGTCATCGATGGCATCCAGCATGTTCAGGAAACGCTCACCGTCTAGCATCGCGACAATCTCCGCGTGGGCTGCGGTGTAGTCCGCGCGCATGTCGCCCGCGATGTGGGTGCGGGTGGCCTCATCGATCATCCCGCTCTCATCGGTCTCCAACAGCTCGATGAAACGCTCCTCAACCACCTCGGCATCACGCGCAACGCCCAACACCGCGGCGGTTTCCTTCAGCTCCGCCTCAAGCGTTGCAAGCTGCTCGCCTTCGAGGATGCCTTCAAACGTCTCCAACAGCGAGCGCATCTCGCGCGTAGCCACCCGCAGCTGGTGCACCGAATCGAACTCATCCGCGCGCACCTTCGGGTCCCACGCCACGATCTCATCACGCTGCGCGCGCACTGCAGCGATCACAGCCGCGGCCGGCGAGCCCTCCTCCAACTCCGGCTCCCGCAAATGCGGCGGCAGGGGAGCGGTGTGCACAGAATCGCCCAGCGCCGTGGCCAGTTTCGACGGCGACGACGACTTCCTCGCACCACTATTAATAAGGAAAGACGTGGCCTGCCGGATCATCGCGTGACCCTCCTCAGTACCCGCAATCGACTCCGCCAGCTCAAGCTCCCACTCGCGCCACGAGGTGCGCTCGCCGCCGGGAAGTAGTGACCAGGCGGTGACGTGATCGTCGCAAAACTCCGCGATGACCTCGCCTTCTTCGTTGGCAAGTTTGGACTCCACACGACGGTTGTCCACCTGCGCCACCGGCTCCAACGGCACATTGCGCACAATCGCACGCACCTGATCCAGCAGCTCAGCCGGAATCGTGGCCGGATCATCCAACGGCGCGCGCAATTCTTGACGACCATCACCGTCCGCCGGCAACTTCAAGTGCCAGCCGTCATCGGCGCCTCCTTTACGACGCCTCAACGTAACCTTCTGCCGCGTAAGCCTCAGATCAGGCGTGTCGTAATACACCGCGGACAAGTTGTGCTCCGTGGTGTCCTTCATCGCGCTCACCCCCGGCAGCTGCGTTAAATCCGGCACCGCCGTCGAATCATCCACGGCAAGCTTGATCTCCACCTCCAGGTGGCGCTCTGCCTGCTTGTTTTTCTTCTCGCCCATGGGGTGGCCTCCTTTGATTGGGTATTAGCTACAACGATAGTCGCGGGCGGTGTGAGTCGCCCGGGAGGTGTGGCGGAGGGGCGTCCGGGTGGCGTTCCGGTTATCCGGTGGACGGGTAGCGCCAGTGCTCGCCGATGTGTGGGCGTTCGCGTGTTGCTTTGGTTAGCGGTTCGCCGAGTAGCTCGGATCGGGCTTTTATGTCAAGGAAGCGGCGGATGCACTCGGCTTCGTCGCGAAGAAGTTCGGGCACTGTGATGCGAAGCACCTCATAGAGCTGGGAGCGGATCCAGTTTTCGCGCTGGAGTTGTTCCAGGGCGGCACGTTTGGGATCTTCGTCAAGTTTGACCGCACCATCGATTTCGGCCACAGCTTGGCCCCATACAAAGTCTGGCCGGACGTGCCTGCCAATCCACATCTGCTCCTGGACAACAATGCCGTGTTCTCGCAGCACGACGCGGAAGAGCGATTCGTACGGCGACTCCGAGCAGGTCGAACTCCACTCCAACGCCTGCCTTGCCTTGTCAATGCCCTTCTTCCCGGTCATCCGCCGAATCGCGGCTTCGAGATCTTCACGTATCTTCTGTCGCTCCCACGGCTTCTGTGCTTTGTGGAACAACGAGTCTATAGCTATGACCCCGTGGCGTACCCCGTGGATGCGTGCAATATCTACTGCGGTTCGAACGGGGTTGGTGACGCGGAGTTTGTCCGTGGTTCCTGTGGGGGTGAATGCGATGGTGTCCATGTTCGGGATGTGCATACTGGAGTAAGTCACACCTTGGGGCCAGAATTTTGAACCCCTGGGCTTCGGGTGTGCAAGATGGACAGGAGCATCGATGTCGGGAAGCGTCCAAATGCTGTGAATAGCCGCAGCTGAACGACCGATCAAGACTGCGCTTCGCGTGGCCGCCCCCACGGCATAGCAGCGAAGAAACTCCTGCTCGTGGCGTTTTAGTGCCTGCCAATCCGACGTTGCGATGAACTTGGTGGCAGAGAGCTTCTTGCATTCCTGCTGGTCCGCTCGGCCAGGACGGATCAAACGGTCAATGAGTGCGTAAATATCCACAATTTCCCCCCGAAAATGTTGCTGCGTTGAGGGGAGTTTAACGCATGCAGGCGCGGTCGCACCACCGCATTCGCATGGAAATACTGTTTTTCCGTCTTGCTTTGTCGATCCGAGCATCCGGATGCGTCTTTCTATGCGCCAGAACCCGTTCGGAGGACCCCGTTTAGACCGTAGAATCGCAGCGGAAACGGGGTCCGCTAAACGGGGTTTAGGTGTGGCGGCGTCGGGAGCCACAACAGGGGTGGTTTCAGCGAGGGATTTGGGCAGGGTGGTTCATTTCCAGACTTCGATGTGTTAGCTCTGGCATTGCCGTAGAGGTCGAGTGGCCAGAACCCGTTCGGAGGACCCCGTTTAGACCGTAGAATCGCAGCGGAAACGGGGTCCACTAAACGGGGTTTAGGTGTGGCGGCGCCAAAAACGGCGTCAAAAACGGCGCTGGGAACGGCGTCCGAGGCGGCCGGGGACGGTGTCGGGCCCGGCCAAACACCGCCAGCGCCAAACACCGCCAGCGCCAAACGACAACAACCCCAACCAAACGCGCCCCAACCCACCAACCGCACACTCCAAACCCACACAAACCCACTCAACCCCACCCCCAACAAAAGCTAAACTTCCCACCATGAGCTCTCAAACGGATAACGTGCTGCGCTTGGTGGAGCAGCAGGACATCGCTTTCATTCGTCTGTGGTTTACGGATATTTCGGGGAGTTTGAAGACGGTGATGATGTCGCCGGCGGAGTTGGAGTCGGCGTTTGAGGAGGGGGTGGGTTTTGATGGGAGTTCGATTGAGGGGTTTAGTCGTGTGTCTGAGTCGGATACGTTGTTGAGGCCGGATCCGTCTACGTTCCAGATTTTGCCGTTTGATGAGGACGCGGGCCTGCAGACGGCGCGTATGTTTTGTGACATTACGATGCCGGATGGGGATCCGTTGTTTGCGGATCCTCGTCAAGTTTTAAGGCGTCAGATGAATGCGGCGCGTGAGATGGGGTTTGAGTTTTTCGCCAGCCCTGAGATTGAGTTTTATGTGGTCAAGCCGGGTGAGGACAAGATTACGCCGGCGGATAAGGGTGGGTATTTCGATCAGGCGAAGCGAAATGAGGCGCCGAAGTTGCGTCGCCAAGCCATTGCGGCGTTGGAGTACATGGGCATCACCACGGAGTTTTCTCACCATGAGGCGAGCCCGGGGCAGCAGGAGATTGATCTGCGGCATACGGATGCGTTGACTATGGCGGATAATGTGGTCACGTTTCGGTACATCGTGAAGACGGTCGCGGAGGCCACGGGTGTGCATGCGACGTTTATGCCGAAGCCGTTTCCACACTTGGATGGGTCGGCGATGCATACGCATTTTTCGTTGTTTGAGGGTGAGACGAATGCGTTTCATGATCCGGATGATGAGATCAGTTTGTCGCGGGTGGGTCGTCAGTTCATCGCGGGGATTATTGAGCATGCGCCGGAGATTTCGGCGGTGACGAATCAGTGGGTGAATTCGTATAAGCGTTTGCAGTTTGGGTCTGAGGCGCCGACGGCTGCTACGTGGGGTATTTCGAATCGTTCGGCGATGGTGCGTGTGCCTACGTATCGGCTGCATAAGGCGGATTCGCGGCGTATTGAGGTCCGTTCGCTGGACTCGGCCTGCAACCCTTACCTAGCGTTTGCGGCGGTGTTGGCCGCGGGCTTGAAGGGTATTGAGGGCGAGTATGAGCTTGATGAGCCGGCGCGTGATGATGTGTTTGCGTTGACGCGTCGTGAACGTCGCGCGATGGGGTATCGGGATTTGCCGGGGTCGCTTGACCAGGCGCTTCGTCACCTTGAGCGTTCGGAATTTATGGCTGAGGTGTTGGGTGAGCAGGTGTTTGAGTTCTTCTTGCGCACGAAGTGGGATGAGTGGCATGAGTATCAGTCGCAGGTCACGCCGTGGGAGATTGAGACTGGGTTGGATCTATGATCAGCCCCGCGAAACTTGGTCTGACTAGCCGCCGCGCCGCCGAGGACCTCGAAGCCCTTGGCCTAAAAGATGAGGCCTCCTTGTGGACGCTTGCAGGCGCCGCCGATCCTGACCTTGCCTTAAACAATGCGCATCGCTTCGCCAACGGCAGGAGCCTTTTGCTTGACGACGCCCAACGCACCCCTTTCTTCGCGCTCATGGGCGGATCTACCGCCTTGGCGGATCACTTGATTGCACATCCTGAGCTTCTGGAGACGCTGACGCTGCCGCTGCCAAGCGCACAGGAAGCGGACGAGTTCATGGCGAAGGCCGCCACGGATGAAAAAGCGTTGAAGAATGCGCATCGGACGTTGGTGATGCGGGTGGCCGCTAGGGATTTGGCGGGGACGTTTGCTGCGGTTAAGGGCTTTGGTGAGGGCGAGCCGTTGGGGTATCGCGCGGTGACGGAGGCGTTGACCAACATCGCGGACGCTGCGCTGAAGGCTGCGCTCAAGCTTGCCACGCAGCGGGTGTATGGCGAGGAGGAGCCGGATGCGACGCTGGCGGTGATCGCCATGGGTAAGTGTGGCGCGCGGGAGCTCAATTACATCTCTGACGTGGACGTGATCTTTGTGGCCGATGAGGTGACAACGAAGATCACGCGGGTGGCTGCCGAGTTCATCAAGATTGGTTCGGCGGCGTTTTTTGAGGTGGATGCGGGGTTGCGTCCTGAAGGAAAGGCGGGCGCGTTGGTGCGCACGCTGGATTCGCACGTGACCTATTACAAGCGGTGGGCGCAGACGTGGGAGTTCCAGGCGCTGCTCAAAGCGCGTCCGATGGCGGGGGATATGGAGCTTGGCCAGCAGTATGTGGACGCGGTGGGGCCGATGGTGTGGGAGGCGTCCCAGCGCGACAGTTTTGTTGAGGACGTCCAGGCCATGCGCCGCCGCGTGCTAGACAACGTGCCGGAGGGCGTGCGTTCGCGCGAGCTGAAGCTGGGCTACGGGGGGCTGCGCGATGTGGAGTTTGCGGTCCAGTTGTTGCAGTTGGTGCACGGGCGTATCGACGCCACGTTGCGCACCCCCAACACCCGCAACACCATCGACGCACTCGAAGCACTCTCGCAAGGCGGCTACGTGGGCCGCGAGGACGCCAAGGCGCTGATTGGTGCGTATGAGTTTTTGCGCCTGCTGGAGCACCGGCTGCAGTTGCAGCGGTTTAAGCGCACACACCAGTTGCCGGAGGCTGATGATGAGCGCCGGATGCGGTGGTTGGCAAGGTCGGCGGGGTTTGTGGCGTCGACAAGCAAAAGTGCCATAGGTGAGATGGAAGCTGAGCTGAAGCGCGTCCGCGACACCGTGTCCACCCTGCATGAGCGGCTGTTCTACCGGCCGCTGCTGGGTGCTGTGGTGGATCTGACGGTGGGCGAGGCGGCGCTGTCGGCGGACGATGTGAAGGCGCGTCTTGCGGCCCTTGGGTACCGCCACCCGGCGCGCGCTTACGACCACCTGGCGGCGCTGGTGAAGGGCACGTCGCGCAAGGCGAAGCTGCAGGCGATTTTGCTGCCAACGTTGATGACGTGGCTGGCCAGCACCGCGGATCCCGGCGCGGGCCTGTTGAACTATCGCAAGCTGTCTGAGGCGGCGGAGGATAAGCCGTGGTTCTTGCGGATGCTGCGTGATGAGGGCGTGGTGTCCATGCGCCTGATAAAGATCCTGGGCAATTCGCCGTACACCTCTGATCTGATCATTGCGGCGCCGGAAGTGGTCAAGTTGCTTGGAGACGGCTCCGCGGGCCCCCGCCTCATCGAACCCGCACCGGATCAGGTGAAGAAGGCGATCATTGCGGCCTCTAAGCGCTACCAGGACGATGCGGATAAGGCGGTGAGTGTGGCGCGTTCGCTGCGGCGCGCGGAGCTTGCGCGTATCGCCTCGGCCGACCTGTTGGGGCTGATGGAGGTGCGCCAGGTGTGCCTGGAGCTGACCATTATTTGGGACGCCGTGCTGCAAGCCGCCCTGCTGGCGGAGATCCGTACTGATCTTGCGGAGCGTGGCGTGAGTGCGGAGCCTGCGCGCATTGCCATTATCGGTATGGGCAGGCTTGGCGGTGGGGAGCTGGGCTACGGCTCGGATGCGGACGTGATGGCGGTGGCCGAGCCCGTTGAAGGCGCGAATGAGGAAGAGGCGTTGGCGTGGGCGAGCCGCATGATTGAGCAGATGCGTGCGCGCCTGTCCAAGCCCTCGGGCGATCCGCCGCTTGAGGTGGACCTGGGCCTGCGGCCTGAGGGGCGCTCGGGACCTGTCGTGCGCACGATTGCTTCCTATGAGCGCTATTACACCGAGTGGGGTGAGGTCTGGGAGTACCAGGCGCTGCTGCGCGCCACCGTGATCGCCGGTGATGAGGAGGTCGGCGAGCGTTTCCTGCACATGGCGGATGCGTTTAGGTACCCGGATGGCGGCACCCCGCCATCTGCCGTGCGCGAAATCCGGCGTATTAAGGCGCGTGTGGATGATGAACGGCTGCCGCGCAACGCCGATCGTTCCGTACACACCAAACTTGGACGCGGGGCGCTGGCGGACGTGGAGTGGACCGTGCAACTTCTGACCATGATGCACGCACACAAGCACCCGCAGCTGCACACCACCTCCACGCTTGAGGCGCTGGACTACCTGGCGGAGCTGGACGACCCGGACGTGCTCCCCGCCGCTCAAGCCCGGACGCTGCGCACCGCATGGCTGACCGCCACGCGCGCCCGAAACGCGCTGGTCTTGGTGTCCGGAAAGCGCACGGACCAGCTGCCCGCGCCGGGCCCGCACCTGGCGCAGGTCGCCGGATCGGCTGGTTATGACCCGGATGATCAGCAACAGTTTCTGGAGGATTACCTGCGCATTACCCGCCGCGCGCACCGTGTGGTGGAGGAGGTGTTCTGGGGCGAGGCGCCCTCACTGGAGCACGAGTAGCCTTGTGCCATGGCTGTGAATATGACGATTGATCTGGCTGACGCCACCTACACGGACCTGGTGGCGTTGGTAGAGGCCGCCCGCGTTGCTGGCGTGGCCCCCGATGCAAAGCTTGCGCTTGAGGGCGAGACGCTCACCCTGCAGGTAGAGCCCACGATCGCGGCGCCGAAGGAGGAGCCGGAGGCGGAAGTTGCGGCGCACCGTCCGTTGCCGCCGCTTGGAGACGCCGCGATTCGCTCCGTGGTGGACATCCTCACTGGCCGTCAAGAGCCACCGCGCCACTAGCACCACGTAGACTGTTGCGTTGTGGATTACATCTCAACGCGCGACCCGCACTCGACTGCCCATTCGTTTACTGACATCCTGCTGCAGGGCCTAAGCCCAGACGGCGGGTTGTACATGCCTGCTGTTTACCCGCAGATCAGCGGCGACACGCTTGATCAGTGGCGCACGCTGCTGGCACAGAAGGGGTATGCAGCGCTAGCTGCCGAGGTGCTCAAGCTGTACGTGGACGATATTCCGCCGCAGGTGATTGAGCAGCTCACCGCGAAGGCGTACACCACCGAGGGGGGCAAGTTCGCCCACGAAGAGATCGTGCCGGTGACGTGCCTGGAGGATGACAAGCTCTACATCGCCCACCTGTCTGAGGGTCCGACCGCGGCGTTTAAGGACATGGCGATGCAGCTGCTCGGCGAGCTGTTCGAGTTTGAGCTGGGCCGCCGCGGCGAGGAGATCAACATCCTGGGCGCCACCTCCGGTGATACGGGTTCGTCCGCGGAGTACGCGATGCGTGGCCGTGACGGCATCCGCGTGTTCATGCTCACCCCGGCGGGACGCATGACGCCGTTCCAGCAGGCGCAGATGTTTGGTCTGGATGACCCGAACATTTTCAACATCGCGCTCGATGGCGTGTTTGATGACTGCCAGGATGTGGTCAAGGAAGTCAACGGGGACGCGGCGTTTAAGTCCAAGTACTCGATTGGTGCGGTCAACTCCATTAACTGGGCTCGTTTGCTTGCGCAGATTGTGTACTACATTTCCAGCTACCTGAGGGTGACGGAAAGCAACGACCAGAAGGTCTCGTTCAGCGTGCCTACCGGCAACTTTGGTGATGTGTGCGCGGGCCACATTGCTAAGCAGATGGGGCTGCCGATTGACAAGCTGATCGTGGCCACCAACGAAAATGACGTGTTGGATGAGTTCTTTGTCACCGGCGAGTACCGCCCGCGCTCTGCGGAGGAGACGTTTGCAACGTCCTCGCCGTCGATGGACATCTCCAAGGCCTCGAACTTTGAGCGCATGATTTTCGACGCCACCCTGCGCAACCCCACGCTTACCGCCGAGCTGTTTGGCACCAAGGTGAAAGACGGCGGCTTCAACACCGCTGACTTCGGTGCGGCAGGCGAGGAGGTCATGGCACGGATTCGTGATGAGTTTGGGTTCCTGTCAGGCACCTCTACCCATGAGGACCGTTTGGAGATCATCCGCCAGCTGAAGGAAGACTTCTGGATTGTGGTGGACCCGCACACGGCTGATGGCGTGTCGGCTGCGCAGCAATACAAGCTGGATACCCCGGTGATCGTGCTGGAGACCGCACTGCCGGTGAAGTTCAGCCGCACCATTTATGAAGCGATTGAGGAATACCCGAGGGTGCCGGAGCGCTTCAAGGGGATTATGGACGCTGAGCGCCACGTCACCGACCTGCCCAATGACGCCGAGGCGGTCAAGCAGTTCATTGCCAACGCTATTGACAACACGGACAACACGGACAACACGGAGGTCTAACCATGGCACAGGAGCAGTTCGCAGGCCCGGAGCAGTACACGGAGTTTGATCCAGAGAAGTTCATCCGTGACCTGAAGATTCAGGCGGAAGAGGCCGCGAAGGAGAAGGCTGAAGCACAACAAGGGGCGCAACAAGAGGCGCAGAACGAGGACAAGGCGGGGCAGTAAGCACGAACCCGCAGGAACCGGGTCAGCGCGACGAGTTTGGTGCTGCCCGGAAGTATCAGACTGGCGCGGGCCCTGCGTGGGCGTTTCCTGAGCAGGGCCCGCCTCAGCCTGCTCAACAAACACACCGCCGGCCGGGCGTGGCGTGGCTGTTTGCCGTCGTCGCCGTACTAGCGCTGGTTGCGGGCGTGGTGTGGTTGGGGGTGACCACGTCCAAAGTGCCAAGTCCTACGGATCAGGAGCGCCAGGCACTCGAAGAGGTACGCACGCCACCCGGTGAGGAGCACCCGGAAGGTGAGCCGCAGCAGCCAGCGAACCAGGTGTTGGTGCCGGAGTACGCGGTGTGGGCGCCGGGCACAAAGATTCAGACCACGGACCATTACCCGGCGCCGGGGGAGAGTTTCACCGCGCAGTCGTGCACGGTGGCGTTTTCCTTCAGCGATATTCACGGCCGTAACTACGCCGTGACTGCTGGGCATTGCGGGCACGAGGGGGATTTGGTGTGGCCGACGAACGCTACGTTTGCCTCCGATTATGAGCGCGAGGCCGGCCGGTTCATTTACTCCGGTCTGTTTAACCCGGGTGGGGAGCGCGTTGACATTGGCATCATTGAGATCACTGACCCGCAGCGCGCCATGGAGGTTGTGGGCGATCCCATCCCAACCGGTATTGCGCAGGACATTCCCGCCCCTGGCCGCGTGTGTAAGACGGGCGGGACCACGGGTTATACGTGCGGTGAGTTCTTAGAGACCCAGCGCGTGCAGATTGTAGACACGATGGTGGAAGAACAGCTGCCCACCTTCGGCGACATTGCGGGCGTGTGCGTCTCCCCTGGGGACTCCGGCGGGCCGGTGTTTAGTGAGGTCAACGGCCGCGCCGTGATCATCGGCGTGGTGTCCGGCACCGAGGCGGGCCGCTCCGATGAGGAGTGCTTCGAGGGGATGGACAACCCGAAGCGCATGAGTTACTCCAACATTGAGCAGCTCATGGCCGTGATTCACGCGGTGGTGCCGGAGCCGGCGTGGGTTACTCAGTCGTGGTAAACAGCTCGCCGCGGCGAATCTCCATGTATGTGCCGCGCACGCGCTGCCCGGCAGCAACCTCCTCGTCGGTGTAAGCACTGGTTCGCAGTCGGTCCAAGCCAGGCTCCAGAGGTAGGCGCTTCCAGGTCTGCTCCAGTTCGCTCAGCTTGCTTGCCGACGCCACGTCCAACCACCCCAACGCCACCTCAACCCCAGCGGCGCTGTTGTAGTTCACAAACGCTAGCGAGTCCGCGTCTTCGTCTGCAGCAAACGTTGTGTATTTCTCAATGCTTGCCGGCGGCAGCGTGGAGAAGCAGAATCCCAAAAAGCTGATGCGCATGTTGTTTGGGGTGGTCAGCACAAGTGTGTCCAGGCAGTTTTGCTCCAGCATGCGTGAGAGGTGCCCGGTGAACTCTGCCGTGGACGCCATCGCGGTTTCCGTGGCTTTTCCGCGAACGATGACCCCGGTTTCGCCGACGGCTGATTCCACGTCCGTGATCAGGTAAGGGCGGATGCTGGCCAGGACATTCGCTTCGTCTCGAAGCGGCGGGTTCCACGCCTGGCGCGGATCCTGCTCAGTTGTGGTTGTGGTGCTTGCTGTACCGGTTGCGGCGCTGGCATCTGCCTCTGCGTCCGCGCGGTAGCTCACCAGCATGGCCATGGCAACGATGAGGGTGAGCACGATTGCTCCGTAGCCGATGACAAAAATCGGGGTGGGGATGCGTTTGTTCGTGCTCATGATGACAGGAAGTCTACACTTGGCAACCATGCCAATCCCGGAGTTCATTGTTCAGACACGCGCCAAGATCGGCACCGACCTTATGTGGCTGCCCGCAGTGGCCGCGGTGGTGCTGCGAGACTCAACGGATAATTCCGTCTGGGCCGTCCCCGAGGTGCTGTTGGTCAAGCGCACCGACAACGGTAAGTGGACGCCGGTCACCGGCATTGCGGACCCGGGGGAGGAGCCGCATGACGCGGCTGTTCGCGAAGTCCTGGAAGAGACCGGAGTGCGCGTGAGCGCCGCTGCACTGTTGGGCGTGGGGGCGGTTGGTCCCGTGACCCATGACAACGGGGACAAGGCCAGCTACATGTCGGTGCAGATTCGTTGCGAGGCCGACGATCCGAACCAAGTACCCGTGGTGGGTGATGATGAGTCCACTGAGGTCGGCTGGTTCCCGATCTCAAACATGCCGGTGACCGACCCGAAGTGGCGTTTGGTGATTGGAGACGCCGCCGCGCAGCGCAAGCACCCCACCTCATTTACCCCCCGCTTTGGGCTGAAGAAGCGCTAGCTCCTTCACCGGACTACTTCGCAACAAGGGAGAAGGTGTAGACCTCACCCGTATCCGGGTTGGTCAGCTGGGCGCTGGTGGTGCCAACGCCTACCGCGCGGAAGCTCGGGCCGGATTCAAAGGTTGCGATCGTCTCGTCTTCAACGCTGCCCTCAGTCCACGCATCCGGATCTAGGTTCTCGCCAACGGGGACGACGAGCGGCTGATGCTTGGTAATGGTCACCTTCGCGCCGTCGAGACTGTCCACAGTGACGTAGACCGGCGCCTCAAGGTCCACCCCGCCGTTGTTGGTGCAGGCGGTGGTGAGGGTTAACGTGAGCGTCGTCAAGAGTAAAGCCCCAAAGCGCTTCATCTTTACCAGCCCCGACCCTGCTGTGGCATTGGCTGCGGCTGCCCAAACGGTGACTGTGGTGCAGGCGCCGGACGCGTGCCCTTCACCAACATCCAAATGGCAATGCCCAGGCCAATCAGGGAGCACAGCAACCACAGGTACCAGCCGGCGGCCAGGGAACCGTAAATGCCGTCAATCTGGAACGCGGTCACGATGGTGGTCAGCAACTGTGCGCCACCCGCGACAGCTGCGACAATCGCCGCAATCTTGTCACGGCCAAGAAAGCCAACAACCGTGGCGCCGACGTACAACAAGATCACTGCGATGGACCCGATCAGCATGCCAGCATCTGGACCGCCGAGCCCCTCCTCGAAGTACTCCTGGCCAATCGTGCCGAAACCGGTGCCCTCATAGGACATCGAGCCCCACCAGTTGAAGGTAAGCGCCGCGCTACCGAGGCCTTCCCACGCAAGACCGACAGCCGCCACCGGCAGGAAGCTGCCCAGAAGCGACGCAACGGTCAACGCCAAGTAGGACCAGGTTGGCCAGCCCGGGCCGCGCCGCTTCGGCGCAGGTTGCCCGAACGGCTGTCCAGGCTGGCCAGGAAAAGGCTGGCTTGGGCCTTGGCCAGGACCAGGCCCGAACTGCGGTTGGCCAAACTGCGGCTGACCGCCGAACTGTGGCTGGCCAAATTGCGGCTGACCACCAAACTGCGGCTGACCGCCGAACTGCGGCTGGCCAGGACCTTGAGCAGGTCCAGGACCCTGTCCGAACTGCGGCTGACCCCCAAACTGTGACTGCTGGTTCGGATTAAACGGCGAAGACATACGCACCCCTCACGTTAAAATAAGCTTGGTAAATGCCAAAAGCTTACAACGGGAGTACACAGGCCTCTACAGCTGGCTGCCGAACAGGGAGCCGACAAGGAAGGTAGCGCCAAGCGCCAACGTGCCTCCGAGTACCACACGCACAACGGAGCGCCCAACAGCCGCGCCACCGAGCTTGGCGGACAGTGCGCCGGTGAGCGACAAGGACACCAGCGTCAAAGCAAAGATCGCAACCACGCGAGCTGACACCGGGGTGAGCACAGCTGCAGCGAACGGCAGCGCTGCGCCCAACAGGAACGCAAGGAAGGAGGCGATTGCTGCGGACCACGGGTTGACTAAGTGATGATCGGCTAAACCTTGGACTCGCTCTGAGTCGCGTTGGGAGGACACGGAGACGTATTCGCCCAGCGCCATCGAGATCGCGCCACCGACAACCGCGGCAAGACCCGCGGTGGCGATAGCGGAGAGGCTGTCGGTGGCACCCGCAACACCCACCACCACGGCGGCGGTGGACACGATGCCGTCGTTGGCGCCTAAGACACCTGCGCGCAGTCGGTTCATGCGCTCACCAAGACCAGCCTCGTGCTGCGGTGGAGTGGCCGGCTCCTGCGCGACGTGAGAGCCGATGATGGGTTCAACTACAACGGTCATGGGGCCGATGATGCATGGTCTACAACCCCTGCACAAGCAAGCAAAGGCTGGCTTTGTGCAGGTCAGGGTAGCTTTCCATAGGGCAGGCTAAGCAGCGCTTCGCACATGTTTGCGCTGCTAGAGTGCGAAATGGAGTCTAGAGCGATTCCGGGCCAAACGAGTAGGGCAACAGTTCCTCGCTGAATTTAAATGAGCGTAAACCCTCCTCGTCTTCCACAATTACGCGCTTGCAGCCGAACTCTCGAAGTACCTGCCGGCACGCGCCGCAGGGGAAACACGGCTCGCCAGGTTTGCCCACAATGGCCACGGCTTCGATGGTGAACCCGGCGTCTGCAACCCCACGCGGTCCAGAGCCCACGATCGCGCCGGCGACGGCGTTGCGCTCGGCGCACATGCTCAAACCGTAGGAGGCGTTTTCAAGGTTGCAGCCGGGGACCACGTCGCCGTTATCAAGCAGCAGCGCACTGCCAACCGGAAACTTGGAGTACGGCGCATACGCACGGGCCTGCGCGTTGCGGGCCTGCTGGATGAGCTGGGCATCAGTGACTGCGGAGGTGGCCATGGGAACACCTGGTTTTCTACTACCGTGATGGATTGACACCGAAATCATAACCAGAAGGAATTCACCATGGCCGAGCGCTTTGACGCCGTCGATGTCATCCGCACCAAACGCGACAACCAGCCCTTGAGTAAAGAGCAGGTCGACTGGGTGGTGGATGCGTACACTCGCGGCGTGGTTGCCGAGGAACAGATGTCTTCCCTGGCCATGGCTATCTTTCTCAACGGGATGAGCCGAGAAGAGATCGCGCAGTGGACCCAGGCCATGATCAACTCGGGCGAGACGATGAGCTTTGCCTCACTTACGCGCGTTACCGCGGACAAGCACTCCACCGGCGGCGTGGGCGACAAGATCACCCTGCCCCTGGCGCCCTTGGTGGCCACTTTCGGCGTGGCGGTGCCGCAGCTTTCCGGACGCGGGTTGGGGCATACCGGCGGCACGCTGGACAAGCTGGAATCCATCCCCGGTTGGCAGGCCGCAATATCCAACGAGCGCATGATGGAGATCCTCGAAGACCCCGGCTGCGTGATCTGCGCCGCAGGTAGCGGGCTTGCCCCGGCTGATAAGAAGCTTTACGCGCTTCGTGACATCACTTCTACCGTGGACTGCATCCCTTTGATCGCAAGCTCCATCATGAGCAAGAAGATTGCCGAGGGTACTGCGAACCTGGTGTTAGACGTCAAGGTTGGATCTGGTGCGTTTATGAAAGACCTTGATACTGCCCGCGAGCTCGCCCAAACCATGGTTGACCTAGGAACTGATGCTGGCACGAACACGGTTGCCTTGATTACTGATATGTCCACCCCACTCGGCCGCAAGGTGGGCAACGCGCTTGAGGTGGAAGAAGCAGTCGAGGTCTTAGCAGGCGGCGGTCCCGATGATGTTGTGGAGCTAACACTTTCGCTTGCCGACGAAATGTTGAAGGCCGCCGGCGTCCCCGACGCCGATACCGCAGCGGCGTTGAAAGACGGCCGCGCTATGGACACGTGGAGGAAGATGATCCGCGCCCAGAGTGGCGACCCGGATGCCGCGCTGCCCACTGCCGCGCACACGCACACCGTGACCGCGGATGCGGACGGTTACCTCGCTGAGCTTGATGCGTTGTCCGTTGGCGTGGCGTCCTGGCGCCTCGGGGCGGGGCGTGCCCGCAGGCAAGATCCCGTGCAGTTCGGTGCCGGCATTGAGTTGCACGCCGTCAAGGGCGACAAAGTTCGCGCAGGCCAGCCGCTGTTTAGTCTGCATACCGACGACGAGTACCGCTTCGAGCGTTCCCTGGAAGTCTTGCGCGACGGCTTCACCATCAGCGCCGAAGCGCCCGCGCGCCGTGAATCCGTGGTGCTTGAGCGTGTCACCGCGCGGTAGGCAGGGGCTTACTGGTTTTGGGTTATGAAGCTCGCGGATGAGAAATACCCTGGCTAAATAACTCTGAAGTACTGGCTAACTGTAGATACTCGTTCAAGAAGCCTTCACGCAGCTTGGTGGTGAACAGGAAATAATCGAGTGCAACGATCACAGCAAACACTGAGTTTCCTGCGTACGAACCGTTCAACCTTTCTGCGCGCCGTTTTACCCCCTCCGGCACCCGAGGAGGATCGACAACGAAACAGTTCCAAAGACGGGAGGAGTGGGCACATTTGTTTCTTATGAACGTGAAAGAACGCAACTGCGGCGACAAGTATGGCTGCCCGACCCCGAGGGCCTTGCAGGTTCCTTGATAAACAGCATTCCCATCATTGCGGAAGCTGATCGCTTTAGACAGTGTCCCTAAAGACAAGGTTTCTACTGCAGCCCATACGGGGACGTCGTCGGTCCACAACTGGTTTACGTCTGTGCAGCCTTTCCGAAACTTTGCGATATATGGCTCACGTGAGCGGTGCAGCTCGCTGAGTATCAGCTCGTTGGTTGCCTTTATGGTTGGGTTAGGAGGGCGCTTGTAAGCATCAGTAGCTAAATACTCTTCGTAAGGGGAATGGATATTCGCTTCGCTGTATGCGAAAGCCGTTCTCGCTGATATTTCTGCGAGGTGAATGCCTTCAAACAACAGGGCACGGAGTTGAACATCGAGGTTGTAAATCTCCACTATGTCGCCCCAGTGAGTATTGGGTTCGAAGTCTTCATTGCCGTGTGAAGGAGCAACCTGGAAGTACCTCATGTAGCCAGAAAAGCGGTAATAATTGTGTTGCATTAAAAAACTGGCTACAGCTTCTCTATCGGGGAGCGTCAGACCCCGGCTGGTGAGCAAATCTAGTTGGCGGGGAATGGGAAGAAAAGGCTTCCGGCGATTCATCGTCTTAGAATAACAAGCCCCCCTCTCATATTTCGCTGATCTTACGAGAAGCTTGGAGGGGGGATCTGTAAAGCCAGAATAGCTTGGTGTGGGTAATTACAGCAACTTTTTGGGCAATTTATTACTCGGAGGGTGCGCTTGGGCGTCGTGAAGCAAGAGCCCATGTGAGAAACCTGCTGGAGCACAACGTCCAGTGCAGGATGAGGAGTGCCGGGATGCTCAGCGCAACCACGTCGAGCCAGTGCGAGCCGTTGACCTGGGCTACTTGGTGGCCGCCCATGCTGACCGTGCCGGTGGGGAAGGTGCACGACCACCAGGCAGGCGAGTAGTCCACCCAGCGCGCCACGTTGGGGTAGAACTGCACCATCGCCCAGATAGCCAAAGGGATGGACAGGCTCAGCGCTACATAGCCGTACCATATTGAGAACGTTCCCGGGTACATGATCTGGACCGCGGTAGTGGACTGGCCAACCACGCCGAGCGGCACCCAAGCGGTGGCGGAGTTGGCACCCGTAAGGTCCACACGCTTGTGCCATGCAGCCCAGTAGACGTAGGCAAACGTGGGCACCGCGGTAAGGATTGACATGAGGAACAGCACAGTGCCGACTAGGTGGTAGAACTGGCCGTAATCACGAGCCAACCAACCAGCCACAGACGCGGAAATCATCGGGCCAACAAGGGGCAGGCCCCAGGTGAACTGCGGTTTGCCCTCGAACCTCCTCAGCTGGATGGTGTAGGTGAGGATGGTCAGCGGCGCGCCGATCCAAAAGCCGATAAGGCGGTAGACGCCGTTGCCGGTTAGCCCCGAAAGTGCCGCACCCAAGGCGAGGATGCCGATGAAATACATCGACCACGCAGCCATGGTGGTTTGCCCGAACCGGGGAAAGTGGTAGCGAAGAAACCCTGCGGTAAGCACGATCAGGATGACGCACGCGATCGCGGCGAAGCAGCCGGCGGCTACCATCATCTCTTCTTCAACCAGCAGGCGGGCAACGATAGATGTGCCCATGAGGCTGCCGCCCCATGCGGGGCCGGGTGGGGGAAGTTCGCGGAACTTGTCAGTCACGCCAGTATGGTAATCCCTTTGGGGTGTGTGGGAAAACTTTGGGGGTTAGGTGGGTTGACGCGAGCTAATCGTCCAAGAGACGAAGCGCGCCGCGCAGATCACCCAGTGTGCGATGAGGAGTGCCGGGATGCTCAGTGCCACAACGTCTAGCCACTGCGAGCCGTTGAGGAGAGCAACCTGGTGTCCACCCATGCTGACCGTGCCTGTGGGAAACGTGCATGCCCACCACGCAGGGGAGTAGTCAACCCAGCGGGCCACATTCGGGTAAAAGACGATCATGGCGAAGAGTGCCAACGGGATAGCGATGCTCAGTGCCACGTAGCCATACCAAATGGAAAAGCTTCCCGGGTGCAGGAGCTGGATCGCCGTCGTTGACTGGCCTGCTACGCCAAGTGGCACCCACGCGGTGGCGGATGTCGCACCTTCGAGCGGCACTCGGCCGCGCCAGCATGACCAATATGCGTAGGCGAAGAGCGGCACAGCAGTGAAAATAGTCATGCAAAACAGCACCGTGCCGGTGACCTGGTAAAAGTGCCCGAAGCTACGGGATAGTGCACCCGCAGTGGAAGCAGAAACCATTGGCCCGACAAGGGGCAAGCCCCACGCGAACTGCGGAGGGCCGTGGAAGCCTCGCAGCTGCGTTAGATAAACCACCACGGCAAGTGGCGCGCCGATCCAGAAGCCGATCATCCGGAAAACAGGCTCGCCGCTGAGTCCCGAAAGGGCATCGCCCAACGCGAGGATGCCCATGGCGTACATGGCCCACGCCGCCAACGTCGTCCGTTGGAAGGCAGGGTTGCGGTACCGTACAAACCCCGCCGTCAGGACAACCAAGATGGCACAGGCGATCACGGCGAACATGCCCGCCAAAGGCAGCATGCCCACCTCAACCAACAAACGGGCAACGATAGACGTGCCCATCAAGCTGCCACCCCACGCCGGACCAGGCGGGGGAAGCTTGCCGTACCTCTCGGACATAACCGGTACCGTACTCGCTTTGTTTGGTTAAAGGTTGACGTTTTTGTGATCTGGGTGCCTAATGGTCGAATGGAGAACTCGTCCAAGCGATCTACTTCTCAGCGTCCTGCTTCTCGGTGCCGCAGCACAGCGGCGCTGCTGTCGGCACCGCTGTTGTTCGCTGCAGTTGTTGTGGTGGCCATCAATCTGCGCGCCGGTATTTCCTCGGTAGGTCCGGTGTTGGAGGAAACACTTGCCGCTTTCGGTGCAGGTGCTTCGCAGGCGGGTCTGATCACGGCAATGCCCGGATTCCTGTTCGCGCTGATGGGCCTAAGTGCGGTGCCAGTTGCAATGCGTCTTGGCCTCACCCGCACTATCGCGATCGGCGCCGCGTTCACGTTTATCGGGTTGGCAGTTCGTCCCTGGGTGGGCCAGATGGCGGTGTTCATCGTGCTCACCGGCTTCGTGGTTGCCGGCATCGCGGTGGCTAACGTGTTGCTGCCAGCGTGGATTAAGCAGCACGGTGGGCGCCACCTCGTGGCATTGATGACGGTGTACGGCGCACTGCTTGGCCTGTCTGGCGCCGTGGGTCCATTGAGCGCGCTCGTGTTTTCCGGCGACGGCGCGTGGCAGTGGGCACTCGCCGTCTGGGCTGTGCCAGCAGCGCTACAGGTGCTCGTGTGGATCGTGGTTGTGGCCAAGGTTGGCAGCGACGCACCCCAGCACAACACAAACGCAGCCGAGCCCGACCAGGCCCTCGACGTTGCTTTGTGGCGCTCCCCAACAGCACGATTCCTCCTGCTGTTTTTCGGCCTGCAGTCCATGAACGCCTATATCCAAATGGGCTGGCTGCCGCAGATCTACCGCGACGCCGGCGCGTCAGCCACAACCGGCACGATCGCGTTGGCGCTTCTCGGCAGCCTGAATGTGATCGGCGGGCTGGTCATGCCAATGCTCATTGCCCGCGCCCGCACACTCACCCCGTTTGTGGTCACCTTCGCCGCAGCCACGGCAATAGGTTATTTGGGGCTTTTGCTTACGGACGCCCAACTGCCCTACCTCTGGGCGTTCCTCCTGGGCATCGGCGGATTTTGCTTCCCAACCGCTATCGCGCTGATCCCGGCTCGGAGCCGATCACACGTGGTCACGGCGAAACTGTCCGGGTTTGTGCAGCCGTACGGCTACCTCTTGGCAGGCGCAGGACCGATCCTGGTTGGCGCCGCCTACGACGCGACGGGGCAGTGGCGCGGCATCCTCATCGCACTCGTTGCCAGCGCCGTACTCATGGGCCTTGTAGGCATACGCGCGACGGCGGCCACCACTATCGATGATGAACTAGCGGCCGCCGCACGCACAAAGTTACGCACCTAGCGCGTACTAGGTGCGCATCGAGTGCTCTAGCAGTCGAAGTAGAGCTCGAACTCCAGCGGAGTCGGGCGCAGGCGCGCCGGGGCGATCTCATTGTCAACCTTCAAACGGATGTAGGTCTCAATGAGGTCTTCGGTAAACACGTCGCCCTCGGTGAGGAAGTCGTGGTCAGCCTCAAGGGCTGCCAGGGATGCCTCCAGCGAGGTCGGTGCCTGCGGGATGTCCTTGGCCTCCTCCGGCGGCAGCTCGTAGAGGTCCTTGTCCACCGGTGCGTGCGGCTCAATACGGTTCTTAATGCCGTCCAGGCCAGCGAGCATCATCGCTGCGAAACCGAAGTACGGGTTGCCGCTCGGGTCCGGGGCGCGGAACTCAATGCGCTTGGCCTTCGGGTTCGTGCCCGTGATCGGGATACGGATCGCCGCGGAGCGGTTGCGCTGGGAGTACACCAGGTTGATCGGCGCCTCAAAGCCCGGAACCAGACGGTGATACGAGTTCAGCGTTGGGTTGGTAAACGCCAACACTGCACCGGCGTGCTCCAGGATGCCGCCGATGTACCAGCGCGCGATGTCGGAGAGGCCGCCGTAGCCCGATTCGTCGTAAAACAGCGGCTCCCCGTCCTTCCACAAAGACTGGTGGGCGTGCATGCCCGAGCCGTTGTCACCAGCCAGCGGCTTGGGCATAAACGTTGCCGTCTTGCCAAACTGCGTAGCGGTGTTCTTCACAATGTATTTGAAGTCCTGCAGGTCATCGGCCGCGTGCAGCAGCGTGTTGAAGCGGTAGTTGATCTCCTGCTGGCCACCGTTGCCCACCTCACGGTGGAAACGCTCGATGTTGAAGCCGCTCTTGGCCAGGTTGTGCACCATCGCGTCGCGCACTTCCACCGTCTTGTCGTGCGGCGGGACAGGGAAGTAGCCGCCCTTCCAGCGGTTCTTGTAACCCAGGTTCGGACCACCGTCTGGCTCAACCTCGTTGCCACGGTTCCACCAGCCCTCTTCAGCATCGATTTCGTAGAAGGCGCGGTTGCCTTCAACCTCGTACCGGATGTTGTCGAAGAGGTAGAACTCCGCCTCAGCGCCGAAGCTGCAGGTATCTGCAATGCCAGTGGACGCCAGGTACTCCTCTGCCTTCTTTGCCACGTTGCGCGGGTCGCGCGAGAACGCCTCGTGCGTGAATGGGTCATTGACAAAGAACTTCATGTTCAGCGTCTTCGACGCACGGAACAGGTCTAGGCGTGCTGTTGCCAGATCCGGCATCAGCGTCATGTCGGATTCTTCGATGGTGGTGAAACCACGGATGGAAGAGCCGTCGAATGCGAGGCCTTCCTCCATCACATCTTCATCAAACATGGAGGCGGGGATGGAGAAGTGGTGCTCGATTCCCGGAACATCGGTGAATCTAACATCGATGAACTCGACCTCTTCGTCGCGAATGAATTTTTGTACGTCTTCGATGTTTTCGAAGCCCACGGGTGTCTCCTTCGGATGTAAAACAGTGGTATCAATTTTAGACAAAACATGGCCCGCTAGTGTGTGAGACATGTATGAAGATGACGCGGTGCCCTCATATCCGGGTGAATTTTTGGGTATGCCGGAAAGCGGCTCTGGCTCACAAGCGTCCGTGATGCGGCGCATGGTGGCAGTGCTGATTGACTGGCTGATCTGCCTTGCCATTGCCAGCTTTGCGGTCACCCAGACCGATGCGCTTGGCGATAGGGCCACGCTGACCTACCTGCTGTGGATAGCCATGGGAATCCTGTGTGGCTGGCTGTTCGCCCGCACTCCAGGCATGATGCTGCTGGGCATGGGGGTAGCCCGTGTTGATGCGGAAGAGCGAGTGGGCTTCTGGCGGGCTGCGGTGCGCACCATCCTGACAGGGTTCATTTTGCCCGCAGCTCTTGTCGACGCTGACGGGCGCGGCATGCACGACCGCGCAACCAACACCACCGTAATCAGGCTCTAGTAAGCAGGCTCTAGGTGTTAATTGGGAGCGCCGTCCCGTCGAGATGCTTGGAGAAGTTGATCTGGCGCGAAAACGCCCAATCCGGGTCAGTGATTAGGCGGGCGATGATCAACCCGCCGGCGATAAACAGCACCGCCAGGGTGACGTCAGTAAGCGCATAGAGCGCCTCGGGCGTATCACCGTTGGCAAAGTTCAACACCGCCCGATACATGGTGGGGCCCGGGATCATAACCACAGATGCCGGGATGGTCACCGTCACACGCGGCACACGCCCTACCTGACCAAGCTGCGAACCAGCAACGCCAATAAACAGTGCCGCCATAAACGCTGCGAGGAACCCCGGCACTTCAAAGGCAATCAGCCACAAACGGCCCACGTTGGCGATCAGGCCGGTGGTTGCGGCGAGGAGCGCCATGCGTCGTGAAGAATTGAACAACAGCGCGAAACAGCCAACCGCGACAAAGGAAGCAAGCGCACCGGAAGCCAGGTACTGCCAGCTGTGCGCGTGGATCACGTCATCGGCCGGAGGGATGTCAGCCAGCATGGCCACCACCGTCACCGTCAGCATGATCACCACGATGACCTCAAGGGCGAACAAGAATCGTGGAATACCCGCAGTGAAGTCAAAACGCGCAAGATCCACAAACGCCGTAAACAGCGGAAAGCCCGGAATGAGAAACAGCACCGCGGCAATAAAACCAGGAGCGTACGCGGCGGGCACACCCGAAACGTTTCCCAAAAGCGTCGCCACAATCAAGTAAATAGAGCTGGAAACAAACGCCGCAACCGTAGTCACACCAAGCACGTTGAAGTTCTTGCGATGCAGCCACACACGCACGCACTGCCCACACGCCGCAGCCACGAACACCAACAGCGCCGCAACCCACCCAAACTGGTTCAGCACCGCAAAGCCCGCACACGCAAGGCCCGCCGACATCGCCGCCACCGACAGGGTCCACCGCGGGGTAGGGATCTGCTCAATCTCATCCAACGCGGCGTTGATCTCATCTGCAGTGTGATAATCCTGCAGCATGTTGTGGGTGGTGGTCTCTAGTGCCTCAATGCGGCTGGAGTTAACTCCGGGCAGCGGCACATCCGCCACCACCGTCTGAAACTGATCCCCATGGTGGAACGTGCAACTAATCGTGTTGAACCCCACCAGGACATCCGCGCGGTCAAAGCCCATCGAGCGCGCCGCACGCTTGACCGAACGGATCACGCGGTAGCTTGCCGCGCCTGCAGAGAGCATTAAAACGCCGAGGCGCAACGCAGTGTTGGCCTCGGCGGCGAAAGTCATGCGGGAGTCAGTAGCCATGACGTCTCACAATTGAGCGGGCGTTTTAGCGGCCCTTGCGCTCCTGCATACGACGCATCTTGCGGTTCATGCCCGACATGTTCTGTGCCTGACGAGGCAGCGGTCCACCAGGCAGGCCCGGCATATTGCCGCCGCGGGTACGCGCATCCATGGCATCCAGCTTTGCAGCCAGACCGTACACGTCATTCTTCTGGTAGTTCTTCGGCAGCTTCAGCAGGTGCTTCTGCAGGTCACGCACACGCACCTGGTCCTCGCCCTCACCGGCGTACACCTCATAGATAGGCGCACCAGCCAGCAGACGGTCCACGCGCTTGTGCTCCTTCGCCATCAGAGACTTCAGGCGATTCGGGTTACCTTCACCCACCAGGACCACGCCAGGGTTACCCACCACGCGGTGCACCGTGTCCATGTGGGTGTTTGCCTGCACGCCCGTCTTGGTCAGCCAGACAATGCCCATGGTGTTGCGCATGTTCTCCAGCGTCCAGCCGGCGGCACCAGGGGTGTCACCAACCTCGTCATACATCGAGGCCTCAAGGCGACGCGAGAACACGAACATGGCCAACACCACGCCAAGCAGCAGGCCCAGCACCAGCATATACCACTGGCCGCTCCAAAGCAGGCCAAGGAGGAAGAACGCAAGTGCAACGCCAAACACGCACGCCAACATGATCGGGATCAGCATCTTATCCCGCTTGCGCTGGATGTTGAACGCCTGGATCAGCTGCCCACGCGTCTGCTTGCCTTTCGCGCGCTTCGCGGCGCGTGCCTCTTTCTTGGCTGCCTTAGCAGCAGCCTTCGAATCCTCTTTAGCCATGCGACTCATGTTAGCGGGTGGTCACCGGGTGATCTTTGCTCTCCCCGTACTTCGCCAGCAGGGTAGAGGCCTCTTGGGCAGTTTCGCCTTGCGACGTCTCCGCCAAGTGCTTCAAATTCTCCGGCAGCTCAAGCCCACGGTGCTCCATGGCCTCCACGTAGAGCTTGCCCGCGCGGTAGGAGGAACGCACCAGCGGACCGGACATAACTGCGCCAAAGCCCATCTCGTACGCCGCATCGCGGTACTCAATGAACTCCTCAGGCTTCACCCAACGCTCAATCGGGTGGTACATCGGGCCCGGGCGCAGGTACTGGGTAATCGTGATGATGTCACAGCCAGCATCAACCAGGTCGTGCAGTGCCTCCATGACCTCCTCTTGCGTTTCGCCCATACCCAGGATCAGGTTGGACTTGGTGATCAGACCAAAGTCACGCGCCTGGCGGATAACGTCTAAGGAACGCTCATAACGGAACGCCGGGCGGATGCGCTTGAAAATACGCGGCACCGTCTCCAGGTTGTGCGCGAACACCTCAGGACGAGCCTCAAACACTTCCTGCAGAAGTTCCGGCTTGCCGGAGAAATCCGGAGTCAGGTTTTCCACGCCGGTGTGCGGGTTGAGCTCATGAATCTTGCGCACAACCTCGGCGTAGAGCCAAGCGCCCTCATCCTCTAAGTCATCACGAGTCACGCCCGTAATCGTGGAGTAATTCAGGTTCATCTCACGCACGGACTCGGCTACACGCAACGGCTCACCGCGGTCTAGCGGCTCCGGCTTTGCGGAGTTAATCTGGCAGAAATCACAACGACGCGAACAATTCGCGCCACCGATCAAGAACGTAGCCTCGCGGGATTCCCAACACTCATGAATGTTGGGGCAGCCAGCCTCCTGACACACCGTGTGCAGCGAGGCGCCTTTGACCTTCTGCTTCATGTCCTCATACTCAGGACCGGTTTTTACCGCGTTACGGATCCAACGTGGCTTCGTTTCAATAGGGGTCTGCGCATTTCTTTTCTCAATGCGCAACATCTTTCGGCCTTCAGGTGCTACAGTCACGCCCCCAACCGTAGTAGATATGTCAAGAGGGGCGCTTTCGCAGACCTTTCGACGGGTCAGGAGCAGAGCCAAACGAGTGGTCCGCCACGATGAGGTCGCCGGCGAGGGCGCGCGTTAAAGCGTCGATAAGCAAAGGCTCCATTGAATCTGGGGTGATGTCACGGCCAAGCTCAAGGCTCATCGTGGTCACATCCGCGTCATCGATGCCGCAGGCCACGATGTGGTTGTAGTGCTCAAGCGTGTTGTCACAATTCAGGCTCAGCCCGTGCATGGTCACCCCGCGTGTGATGCGGATGCCAAGTGCGGCGACCTTGCGGTCCCGCTTGGGCGCCGCCGGGTCCGCCGCCTCTGTCGTTGCAGGCACCCACACGCCGGAACGGCCATCAATACGCCCAGCGGTGGTCACACCAGCCTTGCGCACGGCCTCAATGATCGCCTCTTCGAGCCTGCGCACGTAATCAACCACATCCACCGGCTCCGCAAGCTTGACAATGGGGTAGACAACCAGCTGGCCCTCTCCATGCCACGTGATACGCCCACCACGATCCACAGTGACAACCGGCACCGGATACGACGGATCCGGCATATCCTCCGGCTGCGTACGCTTCCCGGCCGTAAACGTTGACGGATGCTCAAGCACCAAAAACGTATCCGGCACCTCATCCGCAGCACGCTTCGCAGCCAAATCAGCTTGCAGCGCCCACGTTTCGCGATAATCCGCCACACCTAACCTGCGCACCTCAATCGGCGCGCTGGAGGCGCGGATGGACTTATCAGCCGGGAAGAATGGATCGCGGGGAGCAGTCATGGATGAAAGTGTAATCCGGGCATCGCACGGATGGACCTAGGATGCCGAAGGTGCATGTTCCCGGATGTGGTGGGCAAGCACCCCAAGGCCGTCGCGGAAAAGCTCTTCACCAATGACTAATGGAGGGAGCAAGCGAATGACGCTTCCGTCTTGGCCACACGTCAACACGAAGACCCCATCCGCCTTGCAGGCCGTCGCGATCGCCTTAGTCACAGCGCCGTCTGGATTGCCTTCCTTATCGACGAACTCCAGCGCCCGCATCGCACCACGGCCACGCAACTCAGCCACATGGGGCAAGTCGCACAATGGGCCGAGAATCTCCTCTATCACCTCACCCATTTCAACCGCACGGTCAGCTAGCTGGAGCCGCTCAAGCTCATCCATGGATGCCAGCGCTGCTTCACAAGCGACTGGGTTGCCCGCGTACGTACCGCCGATGGAGCCGGCTGGGGGAGCGTCCATAATCGTGGCACGACCGGTGAGAGCAGAAATTGGCAGACCACCGCCCATCGCCTTCGCCGTTGTAATGAGATCAGGCACGACTCCCTGGTGCTCGCAGGCGTACCAGCGGCCAGTACGACACATTCCTGACTGGATCTCGTCGAAGACTAAAACGATGCCTTCCTTGTCGCACCAATCACGCAGCGCTTGCAAGAATCCCTCTGCAGGCTCGATGAATCCACCTTCGCCTTGGATAGGTTCGATCACCACCGCTGCAATGTCATCCGCACCAAGAGACCTATATATTGCATCGATGACACGCTTCGCAGCGTCAGGTCCGCTTTGGCCATCACGCAGCGGGTATGAACCCGCAAAGCGATACACGTCAGGCGCGAGAATGCCGAAGCCCTTCTTATACGGGACGTACTTCGAGGTCATGGTGACCGTGAGATGGGTGCGACCATGAAACGCGTTGTCAAAGACAATGACGCGGTTTCGCCCGGTGTAATAGCGAGCGACTTTCACAGCGTTCTCAATCGCCTCAGCACCAGTAGAGAACAATGCTGTGCGCTTTTCAAAGTCTCCTGGCGTCAGCTGGTTTAGCCGTTCGCATACTGCAACATAGGGTTCGTACGGAGAACCCAGAAAACAAGTATGCGTGTAACGGCGCAGTTGTTTCGAAGCACGTTCAGCTACTGCTTCATTGGAGGCGCCGACGCCGGCGACGCCCATGCCTGCAGCGAAGTCGATGATGGAATTTCCATCTACGTCTTTTAGGATGCCGCCGTCTGCATCAGCGATCCATCCCTGGAGATTCGGCTGCAAAGCCGCCATGCATGCTTCAGCTCGACGTTCAGATAGCTCTCGGCTCTTTGGCCCCGGCAGCTCGGTGACAAGGTTCCGGCGTTGCTCGATGCGGAACGTGAGGTCTGAATCAAGGTTGCGCATCATTATTTCTCCAGGAAGCTCAAGTCGCCAGGGGTAGCTTGATAAACGCCCTCTACAGCGTCCAAGTTTTCTTGGACGAACTTGTCAAAGGATCCGTCGTCATACATGGCTTGCAAAGCGGCGTTGATTGCAGACGTGCTGTCCTCATCACCCTTTTTCAGCCCGATACCGTAGTACTCCTCAGCGAAAGGAGCACCGTCTTTTTCTAACGGAATGACCTTGAATGTGCCAGGCGACTGAGCTGCGTAGCCACCGATAATCGTGGCGTCAGTGGTAATCGCGTCGATATTGCCCTGACGGAGTGCTTCGATGCACGAGGAGTTCGTGTCATACTCCTGAAGCTGAACACCCGGCATTTGGTCCTTGACACGTTGCGCAGGTGCAGAACCTGCAGTGGAACAGAGGATCTTACCGTCGAGATCCTCAAGTCCCTTGATATCCGAATTGGACTCCTGCACAAGCAGTGCCTGGTGGGTGAGCAGGTACGGCCCGCCAAAGTTGACCGACTCTGTGCGCGACTTGTTGATGGAATACGTCGCGGTCATCATGTCGACTTCTGCGTTCTGGATCAATGTTTCGCGCTGGGCTGCTGGGCCTTCTCTCCAGGAGATTGTTGGCTCATCCCAGCCGTTTGCCTGAGCAATGTGGTTGACAACGTAGGTCGAGATATCCACTTCCAAACCAGACATTGAGCCGTCCGGTTGACGCAACCCAAGCCCTGGCTGATCAAATTTCACGCCAAGGGTGACATTTCCTTCCTCAATATGCTGAAGCAACGGGCTACCGCTATCTGTAGCTGATGTGCCATCGCTACTCCCACAGGCGCTCAGGCCCAGGGCAAGACTCGCGGCGGCGATGGAACAAGCAATACGTGAGAACTTGGACATTTTGAACCCTTTCTTCCTTAAACGGGGGTTAGTACAGGCGACTCTTCGGGTCTTTGGGCATCATGCCGACCTGCTCAGCTTCAGGGAGTGGAGTGATCTCACCGGCAGCGAGAGCACGTCGGTACCCTGTGATCTCCCGCTTGAGCGGCTTCGCCAGAAGGTAGATACCAAGAATGTTCGGAATAGCGACCAAGAAGAACGTGGAATCTGAGAAGCGGGTCACGGTCTCAAGGCTCACCGCGGCGCCAACAACGATCATGATCAGGTAGACGATCTTGTAGCCGATCTCAGCAACCTTGTTGTTCTTGAACAGGTAGCCAAAGGTCTTCTCACCGTAGTAGGCGTAGGACAGCACGGTGGAGAATGCGAAGAGCACCACACAGATGGAGAGAATGATGGGGAACCAGTTGCCAACGGTTGCGAACGCGTTGGTGGTGAGCGTTACTCCATCCTGGCCCTCGTTGAGGTGCTCACCGGTGACAACAATGGCAAGAGCCGTCATCGTACAAATCACGACGGAATCGAGGAACGGCTCCCAAGCAGCGAGGATGCCTTCCTGGGTCGGCTTGTTGTTCTTGGTTGCAGAGTGGGCCAATGCTGCGGTACCGACGCCAGCTACGTTGGAAAACAGTGCACGCTGGACACCGACGATGGCGACGCCGAGCATGCCGCCGGCGATTCCTTGAGGGTTAAACGCGCCAGTAACAATGAGCTGGATCGCGTGAGGGATTTCGCTGATGTTGACCAAAATGACAGCGCTCACCGCGACTGCGTAAATGAGCGCCATCACTGGGACGAGTCGGGAAGTCCAACGAGCGATCGACTGGATGCCGCCGATGATGACCAATGCGGCTGGAATGAGAAGGAAGATGCCGATTAGCCAGGCGCGGCCTGCGAAGAAGGATTCATCGCCACCAGTGATTTCAGTGAGGTGCTGTGCCACCTGGTTAGCCTGGAAGATGTTTCCCGCGCCCATCACCGCAACAGCCATTCCTGCTGCGTAAAACGCACCGAGGAATTTGCCTAAACCTGGTTTGCCTTCCTTTTCCAAGCCGTCCCTGAGGACGTACATCGGGCCGCCAGAGACCGTACCGTCATCATTAACTCGGCGGTACATGGCTCCGAGTGTGGCTTCGGCGAACTTGAGGGCCATGCCGAGAGCACCGGCGATCATGATCCAGAGTGCAGCACCCGGACCGCCCACCGTGATGGCTACGGCGACACCGGCGATGTTGCCTAGACCCGTGGTACCGGCAAGTTCTGTTGAAGTGGCCTGAAAACTGGAAATCTGGCCCGGGTCGGACTTGCGAGCGAACTTGCCTTTGAGGATGTCGATGGTGTGGGGCAAGTCGCGGAGGGGGCGAATCCGGAAGTAGAAGTTGCAGAAGATCGCTCCCACAACCAGCCAAATGATGACGATTGGCACGTTCGTCCCGAACATCGGAATCGCGAAAAACACGATTTTTTCTAGTACGTCGACAAACGGGCCAAAGACGCCTGAAATCGCTTCATCAATACCTTGAGCTTGAATGTGCACTGTTGGCTGCATCGGAGTGTCCTTCCTGTAGGGAGCCGTTACATCAGCCTGGAATTGTGGCGTGCAGCACAGTATAGGGTGTGGGTTATCGATAAGTGGGCGGATTTGGTAAAAAATTTGGTGAGGACGAATTCTCAACGTGGGTTTTTGGCGGTACGATCCTAGAAATGTGCTGCTAGGAATGGTGGCACGGGCCCCTTTTTGATAGAGGACGGAACAGGATGTTGGAAGAAGTGCGCGGGGACGAATTGTTCCACATTGATCGCAGCACCCTGAAGGATTCGGTGCAGGCGATGCTTCGGGAGCTGTTGCTCAAGGGAACCTTCTCGCCAGGGGATATTCTCTCGGCAAATGCCCTTGCTAAACAGCTTCGTCTTTCGAATTCCCCTGTACGTGAAGCGATGCTGGCTTTGGTTGAGCGCGGCTTGCTGGAAGTGGAGCGGGGTAGAGGATTTCGCCTGGTTGAACTGTCTGAGCATGACATTCAAGAGGTGTATGAAATGCGCCGCCTGGTAGAGGTTGAGGCGGTGCGCAAGGCGGCGCAGATGCATCTGGATGACAGCCAGAAAGATGCGCTCTGGGGGCTCGCGCGGCGTACTGATGAGCTTGGAAACGTCAGCTCAGATGAGCAGCTGTTCCAATATTTGGAAGCGGATCAGCGGTTTCACATGTACATCGCTTCTCTCTCCGGCAACTCGCGTTTGGAAGCGGCTGTAGATAAGTTTCGGGATCAATCAAGGGTCAATGGTTACTACCTGCATTTATCTCGATGCGCTCTCCGTGGAACGGCGGATGAACACCTACGTATTGCGGATGCGATTGTCTCCCGCGACGTGCAGCGTGCAGTGGAGCTCATGATTGATCACCTTGAATATGCTCGCAACGTTGCGGGCCGTACGGAGGTGCCTCCGAGCTGGTATTCGGGGACGAAACCCGTGGTAGACGAGCGTTCGTAAAATTTTTTCCGAAACGGTTGCGGGCTGATAGTGACGCGGGTTACAGTCTGTTTGTCGGTTATCGATAACCGATAGATGTTTGGTGGTGATGCTAAACGTCTTAAGTCTTTCGAACGCGGAGGATGAAGCATGGGTGTGAAAACTGACCTGCGTTCCACGTATCAGCACCTCCAGCCAACGAGTGCTGACGTGGTCATCATCGGTGGCGGCATCATGGGTGTCAGCACTGCTTTTCACCTGGCGTCTAGGGGAGTGAAAAACATCGTTCTTCTTGAGCGCCACCGACTAGGCAGAGGTTCGTCCGCAAAGCCGATGGGCGGAGTGCGCGCGAACTTTTCGGATCCCAACAACGTGATGCTCGGCCAGCGCTCGCTGGAATCGTTCCGTACTTTTTACGAGGATTTCGGTACGAACATTGAGCTCACTCAAGTTGGTTATCTATTCCTTGCAAGAACAGAACAAGAAGTAGCCGATTTGGAACTAGCTACAAAAGTTCAGAATGAACTTGGGGTTCGCTCAAGGATGGTGGATCCGAAGGAGCTTGTGCAGATCAACCCCTTCGTTGATGAACAAGCTGTCCTGGCCGGTTCGTTTTCTCCGGATGACGGTTTTGCTTGCCCTGCAGCTGCCGTGAACGGATATGCACGCGCATGCATCCAGCTGGGAGTAACCATTCTGGATATGACAGAGGTTTTGAATATTGAGACCGGGCCAGATGGCGTGCGCTCAGTAGAAACAAACCTTGGTGTTATTTCCACTGACAAGGTTGTGTGTGCAGCTGGTGCCTGGAGTGCAGCGATTGGTGAAATGGCTGGCCATGTACTGCCTATAGAGCCGGTGCGCAGGATGATCGGCATTACGCCTCAACAGCCCCTGAAGCACCCTTCGGTGCCCTTTACTTTGGATCTGGGCACCAAAATGTACTGGCACAACTACTACAACGGCCTGCTTGTAGGCATCTCTCATGACACCGCCCCAGGGTTTGACCGGGACTTCACCTTTGAGTGGCTCGATGAGTTCAACGCTGCTGCATCTGTTGTCGCACCGTCCTTGATGAACCCCCGGCTTGATGAGGGATGGGCGGGCCTGTACGAAAACACGCCGGACCGCAACGCCATCATCGGTGCTTCTTCTAGGGTCCCCGGCTTCTTCTACATCACAGGCTTTTCTGGCCATGGATTCCTGCAAGGACCAGCTGCCGGCGAATTCATGGCAGACATCATTCAAGGAAAAGAATCATTCCTGCCGGCAGATGCTTTCTCGGTTGATCGCTTCGGTGATGAAGACCGTGAGCTTGTCGAAACAAACATCATCTAGACCGCACTACGCAGAGAGTAGAAAACATGTCTTTCGTTGAAACTTTTGAACTGCGGGCTCGCTTTGCCAAAGCTCTGTCCGGAATGTACGGAGAAGAGGTGCCCGCGTACAACACGCTCGTGGAAGTCTCGGAGGAAGTAAACCGCGACTTTATGGAGAAGATGGGCTCCGAGGCAGAGCGCCTTGGCACCTTGGGCCGCGTAACGGCAGAGCGACATGGAGCTATTCGCGTGGGCTCCGCTACGGAAATGCGCCAGGTGGCGCGCCTCTTCAGGGGTTTTGGAATGCATCCGGTGGGCTTTTATGACCTGCGGGATGCAGCGAAATCATCGGTTCCTGTCGTCTCAACAGCCTTCCGCCCGGTAGATAGGGAGGAGTTGGCTAAGAATCCATTCCGAGTATTCACCTCGATGCTCACCACGAATGATCCGCGCTTCTTTAACGCTAAGCTCCAGCAGCGACTTGAAGAGTTCATTGGTTCCCGAAATATTTTCAACGAAGAGCTGCTCGAGTTAGCTGATAAGGCCGCTGAACAGCGCGGACTAGAGGCTGAAGATGCTGACCGCTTTGTTGAGCTAGCTACCGCGGCGTTCAAGCTGAATGATGAACCAATCGATGATGAGTGGTACCGCATGCTGGAGAAAATCTCTGCAGTTGCTGCCGACATTGGCGGCGTGCGCTACACCCACATCAACCACCTCACTCCCCGCGTCCTTGATATTGATGCCCTCTACGAACGCATGGAGGCGCGTGGAATCACCATGATTGATGAGATCCAAGGGCCTCCGGCTTGGGACGGTCCGGATGTACTCCTGCGCCAAACCTCCTTCCGTGCATTGGACGAAGAACGAGTGTTCAGGTTTGCCGACGGCACAGTAGGACCTGGCTCCCTGCGAGTGCGATTTGGTGAAGTTGAGCAGCGCGGAATCGCGCTGACCCCGCAAGGTCGAGAGCTCTACGACGAGATGGTGGCTGAAACCGATGCCCGTCTCCAAGCAAATGGCGGAGTACGGACCGAAGTTGCACGTGGCGTCTGGCAGGAGCGTCTTCCAGATTCTGAAGAGGAACTGCGCAAGCGTGGCCTTGCCTACTTCACCTACGAACTGACCACCAGTGCTTCGGAATCTGGCAGCATTCAAAACCTGGAAGACCGCGAGTACTCCGTTGATGAACTCATTGAGGCAGGCATCGTGGAGGCAACTCCAATTGTGTACGAGGACTTCCTCCCACGTTCTGCCGCTGGGATCTTCCAGTCCAATCTGAAAGATGACGGTACGCGAGACAACGAGCAGGAAGGCACTGACTACGACATCCGTGCTCTTTCCGAAATCGTCGGAGAGGACATTCAAGAACCCTACTTCTACTACAGCGTTCAAGAGCGAGAGTCGCTTCAGGCGCTAGCGGAAGCGATTGGCCGGCCAGTGGCAACAACAGCGGCCGTACAGCAGTAAACCCACACGTCACCTAAAAGAGAGGAAAGAACTATGTCCACCGCAACCAACACCGACTTGAAGCAGATTGCCCTTGACGCCCTGGCAGCCTGTGGCGCTGATATCAATGCGCATAAGGCTGGTGGCAAGGAGCTGACCACCCGTACGCCATTGACTGGTGAATCAGTGCTGACCATTGGCAGCGATACCCGAGAGTCTGCAGAAGAAAAGGTAGGGAAGGCTCACGCAGCGTTTACCGCATGGCGCGAGATTCCCGCACCGAAGCGTGGAGACGTGGTGCGTCGCTGGGGTGAACTGCTGGTGGAGCACAAGCGCGACCTAGCGGTGCTGGTGCAGCTTGAGGCCGGCAAGTCAATGTCTGAGGCAGAGGGCGAAGTCCAGGAGATGATTGACATTTGTCAGTTTGCCGTGGGCCAGTCGCGGATGCTCTACGGCAAGACCATGCCCTCTGAGCGTCCCGGCCACCGCCTTATGGAGACGTGGCACCCGATTGGTGTTGTGGGCGTAATCTCCGCCTTCAACTTCCCGGTTGCCGTGTACTCGTGGAATACCGCACTGGCGTTGGTCTGCGGTGACACCGTTGTATGGAAGCCGTCTGAGCTGTGCCTGCTCTCTGCTATTGCTACTGATGCACTTCTGCGCCGTGCCATCGATGAGCTGGGATACGACAGCAACATCGTGCAGCTCATTGTGGGCGATCGAACTGTCGGCTCGGTGCTGGTTGAGGATCCCCGCGTTCCGCTCGTCTCCGCGACTGGCTCCACCCGAATGGGCCGTGAGGTTGGCCCTCAAGTTGCGCAACGATTCGGTCGCAGCTTGTTGGAGCTGGGAGGCAACAACGCCGGCATTGCAACTCCGAGTGCGGATATTGACCTCGCCTTGCGCGGCATCGTCTTCGCTGCAGCAGGCACCGCAGGTCAGCGTTGCACCACCATGCGTCGTCTCATCGTTCATGAGGACATTTCAGATGACTTGGTGGGGAAGATTGTTGAAGCGTACAAGACGCTCACCATCGGTGATCCCCGTGATGAGAGCGTCCTGGTCGGCCCACTGATCAACAAGGCATCGTTTGATGGGATGCAGGACGCATTGAAGCGAGCCAAGGAACAAGGCGGCGAGATCCTTGTCGGCGGCAACCGGGTTGATGTTGGGCACGAAGATGCCTACTACGTCGAACCGGCTGTTGTGCGCATGCCAGGACAGACGGAAGTAGTGATGGACGAGACCTTCGCGCCCATTCTTTACGTCATGACGTACTCCACCTTCGAAGAGGCAATTGAGCTTCACAATGGCGTACCGCAGGGCCTGTCCTCCGCTATCTTCACGCAGGACCAGACCGAAGCAGAGAAATTCCTCTCGGCTTCTGGTTCAGACTGCGGCATTGCCAACGTCAACATCGGTACGTCCGGTGCGGAAATCGGCGGCGCGTTCGGTGGTGAAAAGGAGACCGGCGGCGGACGTGAATCCGGCTCGGATTCCTGGAAGGTATACATGCGCCGCGCAACAAATACCGTGAATTACTCCGGTGAGCTCCCGCTGGCGCAAGGCGTGAAGTTCCTCTAAGCACTGGAAATAAACACAGGAAGATTGATCGAAAACGGAGGTTCAAAATGAGAGTTGTCGTTGTAGGCGCCTCAGGCACCGTAGGCCAAGCTGTTGCACATGCGTTTCGTCAGCAGGGCGACGAGGTCATAGAAGCCTCGCGGCGCTCCGAACCTCCGTTGGACATCACAGATCCAGCGTCAATTGACGCATTCTTCGATCACGTTGGCGCAGTAGACGCCATCGTTTCCGCCACTGGGTCAACGCCGTTCGTCTCAGTTAATGAGGCAACCGCGGAAGAATTCCAGAAGGGGTTGAGCAACAAGCTCCTCGGGCAAATTAACCTCGTCTTGTATGGCAAGAAGTACCTGAATGACGGCGGATCTATCACGCTGTCGGCGGGAATTCTCAACCACCACCCTGTGGGAGGATCCGTAATCTCTTCGACCGTCAACGGAGGGCTTGAAGCCTTTGCGCATGCAGCCGCGCTGGAACTGGAACGCGGACTCCGGGTGAACGGTAGTCAGCGCCTCTGTAATCGCCGAAGCACTGGACAGCTATGGGGAGTATTTCGTTGGATTCGAGCCGATTCCCGCAGCGCGTGCCGCGTCCTATTTTGTCCGCTCCGCCCACGGCATCGAAAACGGCGAAACGTTTCTCGTTTTTAGTTAGTGCGAGACGAAGGAGCTAGAGCAATGAGTGGTAGCGCGTTCAATCGGCTGGAGCCTTCGGTCTATTCGCGGATTGCGCGTACAGGGCTCAGGCGCGACATGATGACCCGAGCTGCCTACAGTTCGGACGCATCGATCTTCCGTCGTGTCCCAGCCGCCGTTCTAGAGCCGAAGTCGGCCGACGATGTCAGGGACGGTCTGCAGATTGCTGAAGAGTATGGTTGGCCTGTCATCGGTCGCGGCGGAGGGACCTCGGTCGCCGGCAACGCAATCGGTGACGGCCTAGTCATTGACACGTCGAGGTACTTCAACAACGTCATTAGCGTTGATCCAGACGCGAAGACTGCCGTGGTTCAACCCGGCGTGGTGTGCGACCACCTGAAAGAGGAAGCTGCGAAATACGGGCTCACGTATGGACCGGACCCTTCCACTCATTCGCGTTGCACCGTTGGTGGCATGGTGGCGAACAACGCCTGCGGCTCGCATTCCGTGGCATGGGGAACCTCAGCAGAAAACTTGGAGTCAATCCGACTCATGCTTTGGGGAGGTCGCGAGGTCGATTTCTTTCAAGGCGGTTGCTCAGACCCGCAGGTTGAAGCGAAGTTGCGTCGGTTTGTCGCTAAGAATGAGGCGCTGATTCGCGCAGAGCTGGGGCGCTTCCCGCGCCAGGTTTCCGGATACGGTTTGCACTACCTTCTTCCTGAACATGGGTTTGACTGCGCCCGCGCTGTTGCAGGTTCCGAAGGAACCTTGGGTATTATCACGCAGCTCACCGTGAATTTGGTGGAAGTACCGAAAACAAAGGTTTTGGCAGTGCTGGCCTTTGACACGGTCTTTGATGCTGCACACGCTGCCGCTAACCTCCGACTTCCTGGAGTGACAACCATCGAAGGAATGGGCGGCGACCTGCTTGCAGCCCTCCAATCCAAGGTTGGCCAAGGAGACGCGGGCAGCAACCTGCCTGGGCGCCGTAACGGTGAACCAGCCGGTGGGTGGTTGTACTGCGAGGTTGTTGGGGATACTGAGCAAGAGGCACTGGATCGCGCAGAGGCAGTAAGTAGGGCAGTGCCCACACGTGACTTCATCGTTGTATCCGATCCCGGAGAGATGCGGGACTTGTGGTGGATCCGGGAGGCATCAGCCGGCTTGGTTACTCGTTTGCCCGATGGCGGCGAGGCTTGGCCGAATTGGGAAGACTCCGCAGTGCCACCAGAGAACCTTGCAGATTACCTGCGGGACCTCTACGAACTGATGGCAAAGCATGAGCTTCGAGGCATCCCGTTTGGCCACTTCGGCGAAGGCTGTATCCACGTACGCATTTCCTTCGATTTTGGTAGCGAATCGGGCTTGGCTGTGTTCCACACATTCATGGAGGAAGCGGCTGCCCTGGTGAGCCGGTACGGTGGATCGCTTTCCGGCGAGCACGGAGACGGCAGGGCTCGTTCCCGTCTGCTCGGACACATGTACAGCCCTGAAATGCTTGAGCTGTTCGCGCAGTTCAAAGCAATTTTTGATCCCGATGGCAACTTCAACCCAGGCGTACTTGTCGCACCAGATTCCTACATGGATGGACTGCGTATGGGGAAAGAGCAGCGGACGCACGAGTTTCTGCCGATCACGCAGTTGCCGCAGGACAAGGGCTCGTTGGTCAACGCAGTAAACAGATGCGTTGGAGTATCAGCCTGTCGCTCTGATGCAGGCGCTATGTGCCCGTCGTTCCAGATCACCGGTGATGAGGTTCATTCAACCCGCGGGCGTGCGCGATTGCTTTCTGAGATGTTTCGTGGAGAGTCCATTGAGGGCGGCGCACGCAATGCTGCGGAGGTCGAAGAAGCGCTTGATCTCTGCCTTAGCTGTAAAGCCTGCGTGAGTGAGTGCCCGGTCAACGTTGACATGGCAACGTATAAGTCGGAGTTTCTCAATGAACGGTATCGAGGCAGGCTCCGTCCGATGGCCCACTACACCATGGGTTGGCTGCCATTGTTCGGCGCGATTGCTCACAAGATTCCAGGGCTTCCCAAGCTTATCGACGCCACAATGCGCAACTCCCTTACCGCGTCTTTGCTAGCCAAGGCCGGCGGTTTGGAAACTTCGCGGCCGCTTATTCGCTTTAGCCACACCTCCTTGCGTAAGTGGAACAAAAAGCGGGTTGCGCCAATGAACGTCAGGGAACGCGTGGTGTTGTGGCCAGATTCCTTCAACGAAAACCTGGATTCGCGCCCTGCTCAAGCTGCCATTGAAGTTCTTGAACTGTTGGGCTTTGACGTCCTCATCCCGGGCGGGTTTGTCTGCTGTGGTTTGACGTGGCACTCAACAGGACAGCTGTCCATGTCGAAACGCGTGCTGCAACATACGGCGAAAGTGATGAAGCCATACCTTGATCAGGGGCTGCCGGTCATTGGCATCGAGCCGTCGTGTACCACCATGCTTCGGACGGACGCGCCGCATTTGCTCGATGATCCTGACATCGCTCGTTTGGCACGCGCAACTGTCTCTTTCGGAGAGTTTGTCGCCCCGAAGCTTCAGGCAATTCCAGAGTTGAGCGAGGTCGTCACAGAGCAGTCGATTTCAGCACTGACGCAGGTGCATTGCCATGAGCGTGCCCTGGGAGATGCTTCCGCGAGTGCAGCGTTACTGGAAGCCCTAGGAGTTCAAGAAGAACGGATCCAAACCGGGTGCTGCGGTTTGGCTGGCAACTGGGGCTTTGAGAAGGGACATGGTGCGATGTCCATGGCACTGGGGGAGCGAGAGCTCTTCCCTAAAGCCCGAGAGGCCGCCAAGGAAGGTGGCATTGTTATTGCAGACGGTTTTTCCTGCAGGACCCATGTCCAGCAGGGAACCGGAGTCCAAGCCATGCACACGGCAGAAATCGTCGCTGAGATTCTTCGGAGGAAGGGAGCAACGTCATGAGTTCAATTGCATACATCAGTGGGGAGGAGCTCTTCCGTCGCGTGCGGCCAGCCCAAGCGGTAAACGCCTTGATTGATGCGCTCAACGCTGGATTCGACCCGGCTACGGACCTTCCACGCACGCGTTACGACGTTTCCGGCGGGCAACTGTTGCTGATGCCATCGACCGTCCCAGAGTACTTCGGCATCAAGGTGCTGTCCCTTGCTGATGACTCAGCGGCGAGGGGCATTCCCTTGATTCAAGGTGCCTACCTGCTTTTCGACGCCGCGTCGATGGCTCCCGTAGCAACCATCGATGGCGCAGCAATGACCGCATTGCGCACACCAGCTGTGTCCATTGCAGGTGTACGTCACCTTCTGGTGAAGTCTGCAGAGCCCTTGTCAGCGGTGATTTTCGGCACCGGGCTGCAAGCACGCCACCACGAGGCGACGCTGCGGGACGTCTTAGACGGAATACGTCAGGTAGATGTGACATACATCGGCCGTTCGCGTCCCGATGATGCCTCGCTGCACTGGTTTGAAAGCGGCAGCGGAGAGGCGGCGGCTGCCGTAAAATCTGCGGATCTTGTGATTACGGCAACGAGTGCAACAGAACCAATTGTTCAAGCCTCAGATTTGCGTGAGGACGCCATTGTGGTTGCTATGGGCGCGCATACTCCAGACACCCGTGAGCTAGCAGGCGACGTATTCGCAGGTGCCACGGTCATTGTTGAAGACGTGGATGTGGCAATGCGTGAAGCTGGGGATGTCGTGCAGGCAATTGCAGAAGGGCACATTGAAAAATCGGCGCTGGTCAGCCTTCAAGAGGCCGTAACAACCAGCACCGATTACACACAGGCACCCGGTCGAGTGGTGTTCAAAACCACCGGAATGCCTTGGGAAGATGTTGTGGTAGCGGCGGCGGCAATAAACTCCGCCGCCGAATAACAAACTAGACGCCGTTGGCTGCAGCGTACTCGTCTGCAGTCATCAGCTCTCCAACCTCGTCCACCTTGACCTCAAACAGCCAGCCTTCGCCGTAGGGGTCATTGTTAATGGTCTCGTATGCACCATCGATGTCCTCGTTGACCGCGGTCACGGTGCCGGTGACGGGGGAGTAGAGGTCAGACACGCTCTTGGTGGACTCGATCTCACCACAGGTCTCACCAGCGGTCACAGTGTCGCCCACAGCCGGCAGTTCAGCGAAGACAACCTCGCCCAGGCGGTCAGCAGCAACGTCAGTGATGCCAACGCGCACGGTCGCGCCCACAGCGGTGTCCGGGGTGGCGTTGATCCACTCGTGGTCCTCGGAGTAGTAGAAATCAGGGTTCAGAGCCATGACTTAAGCGTCCTTTCGCTTGTAGAAGGGGGTTGCACTAATGGTAAACGGGTAACGCTTCCCGCGGATATCAATTTCAACATCGGTGCCAATTTCCGCATGCTCAGGTTGCACGTGCGCAAGAGCAACTGGGTGGCCCAACGTTGGCGACGGCTGGCCAGAAGTAACCACGCCGATCTTGTCTTCCGTACCTGGCAGGAAGATCTCGGAGCCTTCGCGGGCTGCGCGGCGCTGCTCAGAAGTAAGCCCAGCGATGACCACGCTCGGCTCGCGGCCGGTGAGCGCGTCCTTGCCCACAAAGTCTGCCTCCTTCTTCGCAAACGCGCGGCCCATACCCGCCTCAACGGGGGTGATCTCGGTGGACAGCTCATGGCCGTACAGGGGCATGGATGCTTCCAAACGCAACGAGTCACGCGACGCCAGCCCACACGGCGTGCCGTGGTCAATCACTGCGTCCCACACCTTCTGAGCGTCTTCGCTGGAGCAGAACAGCTCAAAGCCGTCCTCACCGGTGTAGCCGGTACGGGCAACGAAGACCTCAACCTCTTCGCCGTTTGCACGCAGGGTGTTCCACGCGCCGGAGTAGTAAGGCAGGTCCGTTGGGTCATGTTCAAGCTGACCTTTGATCACCTCGAGCGAACCCGGGCCCTGCACAGCGACCAGGCCGAACTGATCGGTGTTGTTGCTCAGCTGCACGTCAAAGCCCTCCGTGCGCGCCTGGAACGCTTCCCACACCGCCGGGGTGTTTGCGGCGTTTGGCACAACCATGAAGTGGTTGTCGCTGAACTTGTAGGTAATCAGGTCATCGATGATCCCGCCGTCAGCGTTGACAATCATCGAGTACTTCGCCTTGCCGTCTTTGAGCGTGCTCATGGTGGAAATCAGGGCGTAGTCCAAAAACGCACCAGCATCCGGGCCCTGGACGTTGATCTCACCCATGTGGGAAAGGTCAAAGATGCCAACGCCATTGCGTACGGCCCTGTGCTCATCTAGCTCATTGCCGTACTTCAGCGGCATCTCCCAGCCACCGAAATCAGTAAACGTAGCGCCAAGCTTCTCGTGCGTGGCGTGAAGTGGGGTCTGTGCCATGGTTAATCCTCCTTATCCAAATCGATGTCGAACGCCTCCGGCGGCGGGCACGCACACTGCAGGTTACGGTCGCCGAACGCCTCGTCGATGCGGCGCACCGGCGGGAAGTACTTCGAACGCGCCAGCGTATCCACCGGGTAGGCGGCCTGCTCTCGTGAGAACTCGTACGGCCACACGTCACGGATCACGCTGATTGCCGTGTACGGCGCGTTGTGGATGACAGAGCGCTCGTACTCCACGGCACCGTCGATAATCTCCTGGATCTCCGCACGGATGGAGCGCATCGCCGCAATGAAACGATCCAGCTCAGCCTTGTCCTCAGACTCGGTCGGCTCCACCATCAGCGTGCCCGCAACCGGGAACGCCAAGGTGGGGGCGTGGAAGCCGTAATCAATCAAGCGCTTGGCCACATCGGCTGCTGTCACGCCAGACTGGTCCGTCAGCTCGCGCAGGTCCAGGATGCACTCGTGGCCAACCAAGCCATTGGCGCCGGTGTAGAGCACCGGGAAGCTGTCATTGAGCTCACGCGCAATGTAGTTGGCGTTGAGCACCGCGTGTGCCGTGGCGCTGCGCAGTCCCTCCGCACCAGACATGGCGATGTAGGACCAGGAAATCGGCAGCACACCCGCAGAGCCGTAGAGCGTGGATGCCACCGGCACGCCACGGGTGTCTTCTGGATCCGTCGGGTCGCCCGGCAGGAACGGAATGAGGTGCTCCGCCACGCCGATCGGGCCAACACCCGGGCCGCCACCACCGTGCGGGATGGTGAAGGTCTTGTGCAGGTTCAGGTGGGATACGTCGCCACCAAAATCGCCCGGGCGGGCTATGCCGGTCAGCGCGTTCATGTTCGCGCCGTCGATGTAGACCTGACCGCCGGCCGCGTGCACCTTGTCGCACACCACGCGCACGTCCTCCTCGTACACGCCATGCGTGGACGGGTAAGTCAGCATGATGGCGGCAACGTGGGAGCCGTACTTATCCAGCTTCTCTTCCAGATCAGTCAGGTCGATAGAGCCGTCTTCGGCAGTCTTGACCACAACCACGCGCAGGTTCGCCAACGTCGCCGACGCCGCATTCGTACCGTGCGCAGACGCCGGAATCAGGCAGATGTCACGCTCCGTGTCACCGTTTGCCACGTGGTAGGCGCGGATAGCCAAAAGGCCCGCCAGCTCACCGGTTGCACCAGAGTTCGGCTGCACGCTGACCTCGGCGTAGCCGGTGATCTCCACCAGCCAGGAACGAATCTCATCGATCAGCTCACGCCAACCCGTGGTGTACGCATCCGGCGTGTACGGGTGGACGTTGGCAAAACCAGGCCACGTGATTGCCTCAAGACCCGCGGTGGGGTTGAGCTTCATCGTGCAGGAACCAAGCGGGATCATCGTGCGATCCAGCGCCAAGTCCTTGTCACCCAGCGTGCGGATGTAGCGCATCATCTGGGTCTCAGAGTGGATGCTGTTAAACGTCACGTGCGTGAGGAACTCGGTTGCGCGCTCAAGCGCCTCCGGCAGGCGCGCCGGGGAATCAGTGACGGGGGAGTCCACCCCAAAGCCACCTAGAAGGGCTGCAACGTCTGCATCCGTGGTGTCCTCACCGAAGGACACTCCGACGGTGGTCGCATCAATCGGGCGAACCAGGTAGCCAGCCTCTGCAAGCGCATCCACAACGCTCTGCGCGTTGACTACTTCAACGGCGACGGTGTCAAAGAACTGCGCGTGCTTCACCTTCACGCCGCCGTTTTCAAGTGCGGTAGCGAAGTCAGCTGCACGCTGGTGCACCTCGCGTGCAATCTCCTTGAGCCCCTCAGGGCCGTGGTAGACCGCGTACATCGAAGCAGTGACCGCCAAAAGCGCCTGCGCGGTACAAATGTTGGACGTCGCGCGCTCACGGCGAATGTGCTGCTCACGCGTCTGCAAGGCCAAGCGGTACGCCGGGTAGCCCTCCGCGTCCTTAGACACACCCACCAGGCGGCCCGGAAGCTGACGCTGCAACTTTGCCTGCACTGCCATGTATGCGGCGTGCGGGCCACCGTAGAACAACGGCACACCGAAGCGCTGCGTCGAACCAATGGCAATGTCAGCACCCAGCTCACCTGGAGACTCCAGCAGCGTGAGTGCCAAGATGTCCGCATCTACGGCAACCAAGCCGCCACGCTCATGGATCGCCTCAATCACCGGACGCGGGTCAACAATGTCGCCCTCCGTGCCCGGGTACGCAAGCACTGCGCCAACCAGGTCTTCACCAACCACACCCTGGGTTAGATCAGTGACCTCGACCTCCAGGTCAATGGCGCGAGCGCGCTCGGTAGTCACCTTGATTACCTGCGGGTGCAGACGGGAATCCAGCAGCACCCGGCGGCCCTTCTTCACAGCGCGAGACATCAGGCCGACGGCTTCGGCGGCGGCAGACGCTTCGTCCAAAAGCGAAGCATTCGCAATATCCAACCCAGTCAGGTCCTGGACCATGGTCTGGAAGTTCAAAAGAGCCTCCAGGCGGCCCTGGGAGATCTCCGCCTGATACGGGGTATAGGCGGTATACCAGCCCGCATCCTCCACAACACCACGGCGAATCACCGGCGGGGTCAACGTGGAGGAAAAGCCCTGACCATAGAAAGCACGAAGCACGGTATTCTTACCGGCTAGCTCACGCAGCCGGTCCTGTGCCTCATACTCCGAAAGCGCCGCAGGAAGATCCAGCGGCTTGTCAGCCAAGATGCCGGACGGCACTGCCGCCGCGATCAACGCGTCAAGCGAGTCATACCCCAGCGCATCCAACAGCTCGCGCTGCTCATCCTGGTCCGGGCCAATATGTCGGGAAATGTAGTCCAACGAGAACTCCTTATCCAAGGCGTACAAATTACGCACCAGCATAGCTATTTACGCAAGGTACGTACGGGGTTTTTCATTCTCTGTAGGCAGCTCACAGTAAGCCCGTAGGTGCAGCGTGCGGCCGGTTTTGCATAGTATGCAGTAATGCGAAAACCCGGCACCGAATGTCGGTACCGGGCTTGCGTTTCCTAGGAGGTATCTAGGGGCTGGACTAAGACTTAGATGTCCAGGTCAGCCTCGAAGTTGCCTTCCTCGATGCGGTCCTTGATGGTGGTTACAAAGCGACCAGCATCTGCACCGTCAACCAGCTGGTGGTCGTAGGTGAACGGCAGGTAGCACATCTGGCGGATCGCAATGGAGTCAATGCCGTCCTCGGTCACAATGACCGGGCGCTTCTCAATCGCGGCGGTGCCCAGGATGCCGGCCTGCGGCGGGGTCAGGATCGGGGTATCCAGCAGCGCACCCTCGGAGCCAATGTTGGTCACCGTGAAGGTAGCGCCAGACAGGTCGTCCGGACGCAGCTTCTTGTTGCGTGCGCGCTCAGCCAGGTCTGCAATTGCCTTGGCAATCTCAGCCAGGTTGAGGTCCTGTGCCTTCTTAATCACCGGAACCAGCAGGCCCTGCGGGGTGTCCACAGCGATGCCGATGTTGACGTCCTCGTGGTAGGTGATCTCCTTGGTGTCCGCGTTGAAGGACGCGTTCACGTTCGGGTGGGAGACCAGTGCCTCTGCCGTGGCCTTCACAAAGAACGCCAGGTAGGTGATGTTGGCACCATGCTTTTCAACGAATGCCGGCTTGACCTTCTTACGCAGCTCCGCAACGCGGGTGACGTCCACTTCCTGGACGTGGGTGAGCTGTGCGGTGGTCTGCAGGGATTCGACCATCTTCGCAGCGGTGATTTCGCGGATGCGGTTGACCTTCTGCGTGGTGCCGATGAGCTCCTGCTTCGCCGGATCCACGGACTTGGTGGACCAGTTAGCGCGAGCACCCTTCGGCTCATCCTTTGCAGCAGCCGAAGCATCAGCAGCGGAACCGCCCTCAGCGGCAGCCAGGACGTCCTGCTTACGGATACGGCCGCCAACACCGGTGCCCTCAACCGTGCTCAGGTCAACGCCGTGCTTCTCAGCCAGCTTGCGTACCAACGGGGTGACGTACGGAACCTTGTCACCGCGGTCCTCCAGCTTGGCGGAGGTGTTCACGGACTCCTTGGACTCCTCGGCCTTCGGCTCTTCCTTCTTCGGCTCCTCGGCAGACTTCTCTTCCTGCTTCGGTGCCTCCTGCTTCGGCTCTTCCTTCGGCTCCTCAGCCTTTGGCTCTTCCTTCGGCTCGTCCGCCGGCTCTTCGGCAGCTGCGTCAGCGTCACCAATCACCACGATGGCCTGGCCAACGTCAACGGTGTCGTCCTCCTCAGCCAGGATCTCCAGGATGGTGCCGGCGACCGGGGAGGGGATCTCGGTGTCAACCTTGTCGGTGGAGACCTCCAAAAGCGGCTCGTCCACCTCAACGGTGTCACCAACAGACTTCAGCCAAGTGGTAATCGTGCCCTCGGTGACAGACTCGCCCAGCTCCGGCATATCAACCGTGGTGGACTTGCCAGAAGCCTTCTTCGGAGCGGCTGCAGGCTTCTCCTCCTGCTTCGGCTCTTCCTGCTTCGGTTCTTCCTTCTTCGGCTCCTCAGCCTTCGGCTCTTCCTTCGGCTCGTCCGCCGGCTCTTCAGCAGCCGCGTTCGCGTCACCAATACGTGCGATGACCTCGCCCACCTCAACGGTGTCGTCCTCCTGTGCCAGGATCTCAACCAGGGTGCCGGCGACCGGGGACGGGATCTCGGTGTCAACCTTGTCGGTGGAGACCT
>NZ_KV786480.1:234498-276054 GCF_001806945.1 Corynebacterium sp. HMSC30G07
ATCTCGGTGTCAACCTTGTCGGTGGAGACCTCCAGCAGCGGCTCGTCCACCTCAACGGTGTCGCCGACTTCCTTCAGCCAGGTGGTAATCGTGCCCTCGGTTACGGACTCGCCCAGCTCCGGCATAGCAACGTCGGTTGCGGAACCGGAAGCACCGCCAGACTTCTTCGGTGCCTCTTCCTTCTCCTCGGAAGCTTCCTCGGCCGGAGCCTCCTCAGCTTCAGCCTCAGCTTCTTCAGTCTTGTCGGAGGAAGCATCAGCTGCTTCACCCTCCTCGCCGATGATGACAATCACGTCGCCCACCTCAACGGTGTCGTCTTCTTCAGCCTTGATCTCCAGGATCACGCCGGCGACGGGGGAGGGGATTTCCGTGTCAACCTTGTCGGTGGAAACCTCCAGCAACGGCTCATCTACCTCGACGGTGTCGCCGACTTCCTTCAGCCAGGTCGTAATCGTGCCTTCGGTTACAGACTCGCCCAGCTCGGGCATCTCTACTGAGTGCGCCATGGTTGCAACGTCTCCTCATAATCTTTGTGGAAGTTATACGGTCTCACAGACTACCCGCTATCGCCTCGGCGCGTTGCTATTTGCACCCCCTGAACTAGGATGTTTCGACGTGTTCAACCTTTTCGGCAGAGGCAAACGCCATTCTCAGTTCGCCCCACCCCGTGCTCCGGGGGAGACGATCCGCCCTGACGACGCTGCATATTTGCGTGATTGGGTCCAGGGGCGCACCTTTGTTGAGGGTTTTGTTGAGCCGGAAACCATGGTTAATGAAATGTCCGTGGTGTTGGTGGATGAAAAGGGCAACTACACCCGCCGCCGAATCGGTGGGCCGAAGGGCATTGATGAGGTTGCCCGCATGCTGGGCATCTCGCTTTACGACGTTGAGGAGACCGGCTACCCCGACCGCATGCGCAAGAAAATCGAGCAGGAGCGCATTTTGCGCAAGCGTGCGGAGCAAAAGGAACGCCGCGCTAAGTTTGAGCGCGGCGAGAATCCTTACAGCTAGACCCAGAGACTAGACCTGGTCAGCAGCAATGCGGCTGATCGTCTCCACGATGGTGCGTACCGGCGCGCCGGTTGCGCGTGCAGGCACGTAGCCGTAGGGGGAGCCGCCGTTCCATGCCGGGCCAGCGATGTCCAGGTGGACCCACTCAACGTCCTCCGGCACGAACTTGGACAGGTAGAGGCCTGCGAAGCTGGTGCCGCCGGTGCGCTTGTTGTGTACATTGCGCATGTCAGCAACAGGGGACTTCAGTTCCTCTTCCTGCTCTTCAAGCAGCGGCATTGCCCAAGCCGGCTCGCCGACGCCGCGGCCAATTTCGGCGACGGTGTCGCGGAACTCGTCGGAACCGATCACGGCGGTGGTGCGTGCGCCGAGTGCGACAAGCTGTGCGCCGGTCAGGGTTGCGGCCTCAATCAGGTAGTTCGGGTTGTCCTCGCATGCGCGCGCAATAGCGTCGGCAAGCACGAGGCGGCCCTCAGCGTCGGTGTTGAGCACCTCGGAGGTCTTGCCACCGTAGTGGGTGATCACATCGCCCGGGCGGGTTGCGTTGCCCGACGGCATGTTTTCAGCCATAGGCAGCCACGCTTCGACTCGCACAGGTAGCTTCAGCTTTGCTGCGGCAACGATCGCACCCAACTGCGCGGCCGAACCGCCCATGTCCGAAATCATGTCTTCCATATTCGCGGAAGGCTTCAGGGAGATCCCGCCGGTATCAAACGTGATGCCCTTGCCAACCAGGGCGATGTGCTTGTCGCCGCCACCGTTGTAAGACACGTGTACCAGCTGCGGGCCGTTCTTGGAGCCCTTGCCAACTGCCACGATGCCGCCGAAGCCCTGCTGGGTCAACTGGTCGCCCGAGATGACCTCAACTGTCAGATCAACCTCGTCCTTCCACTCTTCGGCGAGGTCCTTGACAATGCCGGCGTAGGCCTCCGGGTAGAGGAACGCGGCCGGGGTGTTGACCAGGTCACGGGAGAAGTTCACGGAATCGGCCACGGCTACCGCGCGCTCAAACTCCTCCTGGTCAGCGCCAACCACAGTCACGGTGGCAGGGGAGCTGTCGTTCTCAGACTTGAAGCCTGCGTACTTGTAGCTGCCCAGAAGCAGGCCCTCAACCACGGCCTGGGTGCCAAACTCACAGGATGCGGCGGCTTCCTTGATATCGCCAAGCGCGCGGGCTGCGACACCGTAGGCGCGGCGTACCGCCTCATCATCGATGTCGTCGGCGTTGCCGAGGCCGGTGGTGAGGTACACGGTGCCGTCGATAAGCAGGCGAAGCGTCTCGCCAGCGCCACCCTTGGCGCCGAGAGCGGACAGTGCGTCGAGCAAGCCTTCCGGTGCAAGAGACGTCACCGGAAGCTCAAGGCCATCATCGCCGTTGGCAATAGGGACGATGCGTGCAGCAGTAGTAGGGGCAGTGTCAGCAGTGCGAAGCGCCACGGTCGTGCCGCGGGCGCTGAAATTGTTCAACTTCATAGGAGTAAGGTTAGGTCATGTCTTCGATCGAATTCAGCATTACCAAAACCGACAATCCCGTGAGCGACGCCGAGCGTCAGGCGATCCTGGAAAACCCAGCCTTCGGCAAAACGTTCACTGACCACATGGTTTCCATCGAGTGGACGGAAGAGGACGGCTGGCACGACGCACGCGTGCGCCCCTACGGCCCAATTTCTCTGGACCCGGCAACCAGCGTGCTGCACTACGGTCAAGCCATCTTCGAGGGCCTGAAGGCATACCGCCATGAAGATGGCTCCATCACCACGTTCCGCCCGGAGCAAAACGCTGCCCGTTTCCAGCACTCCGCACACCGCTTGGCCATGCCGGAGCTGCCGGAAGAGACATTCATCGAAGCGATCAAGCAGCTGGTGACCGTGGACCAGGACTGGGTCCCGGCAGCCGGCGGCGAGGCAGCGCTGTATCTGCGCCCCTTCATGATTTCTACGGAGGCAACCCTGGGGGTTAAGCCGAGTAGCTCGTACACCTTCTACCTCATTGCCTCACCTGCCGGTGCGTACTTCTCCGGCGGCATCAAGCCGGTCAGCGTGTGGATTTCCAAGGAGTACGTCCGCGCAGCACCTGGTGGTACCGGTGACGCAAAGTTTGCCGGCAACTACGCCGCATCCCTGCTGGCTCAGGCTGAGGCAGAGGAGAAGGGCTGCGACCAGGTTGTGTGGCTGGACGCAATCGAGCGTAAGTACATCGAGGAAATGGGCGGCATGAACCTCATGTTCGTCGAAGGCTCCGGCGATAACGCCAAGCTGATTACGCCTGCGCTGTCCGGCTCCCTTTTGGCAGGCATTACCCGCAAGTCCCTGCTGCAGGTTGCGGAGGACTTGGGCTATGCGCCGGAGGAGCGCAAGATTACTGTCGACGACTGGCGCAACGGCGCCGAGTCCGGCCAGATCACCGAGACGCTGGCTTGCGGTACCGCCGCTGTGATCACGCCTGTGGGCCGCGTGCTGTCTGCCGATGGTGAGTTCACCATTAACAACAACGAGGCAGGCCCAATCACCTTGCAGCTGCGTGAGCGCCTGCGCGGTATCCAAAACGGCACCGTGGAAGACACCCACGGCTGGAACTACCGCCTGGTTTAAACCGGGGTTAGGCCCGGTTTAAACCCGGGTTAGGTGGCGTCCGCCAGGGCGTCAGCGACTAGCTCGGCGGCGAGGTTGATTGTTGGCAACGCCGCCAACCCGCCGGCTGCCTGGCCGACGGTGCAGTCCAACGCCAACACCGGCTCAAGTTCGAGCGCTTCCAGGCAGGTCACGTGGCAAGGCTCAGCCGTGAGCTGGCTGGCAATCAGCCAGCGCTTCGTGCCTGGCGCCATGCGCTCAGCCACGTAGGCGGCAACGGCGGTATACGCGCCGTCAATAACCACGGGGGTACGGCGTGCCGCCGACTGCGCAATCAGTCCCACCAAACAGGCGAAATCTGGCCCGCCAATCTCTGCGATCACGCGCTCTTCATCATCGCGGAAGGATCGCACTCGAAACATTGCGTCCCTAATCGCGGTGACTTTGACCTTCCACACCTCATCATTGATTCCGGAACCCCGGCCGATCGCCTTCACCGGTTCCGTGCGTGTGAACACCCCGAACAGTGCTGCGGCCACCGTGGTGTTTCCAACCCCGCAATCACCCGAGATGATCAGGTCCGCGCCGGCATCAATCTCCTGGTCAGCAATAGCAATGCCGTGCTCGAAGGCCTCCGTGCACGCCTGAAGCGTCATGGCGGGTTCGGTGTCGATGGGGCGGGTGGGGTGGTTCACGTAAACGTCGACAAGCCTGATGCTCCCACCGGCAAGCCTGGCAGCCGCATTAGCTGGCCCGCCACCTGCAGCGATCTGCTGCACCTGCTGCTGCGCGGCATCCTCAACCCACGCCGAGACGCCACGACGCGCAATCCCATGATTGCCAGCAACAACCACCGCACGCGCACGCGTAAACGGCTGCGGAACATCCGCACCCTGCACCGCCGCAGCCCACGCACCGATCTGCGCTAAACGCCCCAGGGAGCGGCCGGGCACCGACACCTGCAGGCTGTCCAGAATCGTCTGCTTTCGGGACGCATTCGGCGCCTCAACTGGCGGGAATTGCACAGCCACGGCTTAGACCTTTTGACCCAACGCAACCTGCGGCTTCGGGGAACGCCAGCTGCGCATTTGCGACGCACGCGTCCACGCATACATACCCAGCGCAAAACCAGTGTCCGTAGTGCCCGGGAACTTTTTGCGAACATCACTGTTCACACGCTTGCCAACGATGAACGCCTCCAAGAAGATCGTGACCACAAAAATAAACGTCACAATACTCAGCGCAGCAGCCAGACGCGGCAAGAACGTGCCAATAAACATCACCGCGAGCAGGACCATGGCAAACGGCATGGCGTAGTTATTAAACAGGCGGCGCGAATCCACCCAGTCGCGCACGTAGCGGCGGACCTCACCGCGGTCACGCTCCATGAGGTAGCGATCATCACCTGCGTCAATGCGCTGCTGCATCTCGCGCGATGCCTTGCGGCGCTCCTCGCGCTCCTGCTGCTTGTACGCCTTCCACTCTTCCTTGCTCATGGACTGCTTTAACTCTTTACGACGCTGCGCCTGCTGCGCCGGCGTCGCCGCATTCGGATCGCGCACCACGCCGCGCTTGACCTCCTGGTCATGACGCTTCGGCGTCGGCTTACCCTTCGGCGGGGTGTAGCCCTTCGGGTACTGCGGTTCAGGCTCAGCCGCCGCGGCGGTTTCTGCGGAGGTGTCGGTGCTCAACGTTTCGGCATCTGCTGCCGTTTCAGATTTCTGCCAGGGAAGTTTCACGAGTCCTAGGCTACAAGGCCACCCCCATAGTCCAAAGGCGGGATGCAGGAATAGGTAGGGTGTGCGTGACGTTGCAAGGCGTAGTTGGAGTACGCTGGGCGCAAACTCCACCAAGAACGTGAGGAGAAAACAATGACTGCACCTACTTCCGCAACAGGCGTAACCCTGACCGAGGCAGCTGCCGCAAAGGCAAAGGCGCTGCTAGACCAGGAAGGTCGCACCGACCTTTCCCTGCGTATTGCCGTGCAGCCGGGTGGCTGCGCAGGCTTGCGCTACCAGCTTTACTTTGATGACCGTGAGCTTGACGGTGACAAGATCGACGAGGTTGGCGGTGTCCGCCTCGTGGTGGACAAGATGAGCGTGCCGTACCTGACCGGCGCAACCATCGACTTTGCTGACACCATTGAGCAGCAGGGTTTCACCATTGATAACCCGAACGCTGGCTCCGCCTGCGCTTGCGGCGACAGCTTTAACTAAGCAGTAGCTTTTCGACGCCAACACCCCGCGCCCACCTCATGATTAAGGGGAGCGCGGGGTGTTTCGTCTGCGTGGACTAGTTGCAACCGTGCTCGGTCGAAAGCCAATGTTTGGCCTCTTCGAGAGGCGTCTCCGTTTCGACGTCGGGCTGCACCGGATCTTCGGCGAACTCCTCACCAGTGCGCGCCTTGTCCTTCGCGAAAGTCAGCATCAGCAGGCTGCCGTCTGGGAAGTCGAACACCATGTTTGCCGACGCATAGCCCGCAGTAGGGGATCCGAAGCTTTGGGAGTGTTCAAGCCCCCGGAACGACAGCATCGTGGCCTCGCCCGACGAAGCAGTGTCGCCATCGACTAAGACGGCCACCGGCGCATCCCACTTCCCGCCAGAAGTCGTGATCGGGGTGCCGCCGCCGGTCACCGAGTTCCCCTCAACCGTGACCTGGGTAGTGTTCGTCCGAGAGACGAATTCGAGCACCGTGCCGTCCGGCAACAGTGAGGAGAGGCCTGCGACCATCGGACCCATGTCGCCCCCCTCGTTGCCACGCAGGTCAACGACCGCCCCGCATGCCCCGGCATCACGTGCCGAAGCAAGACCTGTTGCGAGCGTGTCTGCGTAGCCCTGCACATCCGCGTGCCGGTCGACGCAAGGCACGGTTGCCACCGCAACACCGCCTTCGACGCTGACTACGGCTTCCGACTTCTCTTCCATAGTCCAGCCGAGGTTAGGGTTACCAGGTTCAATCAGACGGGAGTGCTTGCCGCCAGCTGCTTTGATTGCGTCCTCGAGGGCGGGGTAAACGTCGTGAAGCGTATCAGCCTGTTTTGCAGCCTCCTTTGCGCGGGCCTTCGCCTCCTCGAACTCCTTTGAGTCTGCGTAGATGCCTTGCTCAGCGAGTGCGAGCACCGTTGCGCTGTACCGCTTTGGTGTTTGCGTCCCCGCGAAACGAGCGGTGCCCGTGAGCATCGCGGTGAGCGTCGGACCGTAGACGAACGCCACGACGCCGACTGCGAGGAGCAGCGCACTGAGCATCGCGACGATGGTAGTCAGTACCCGTTTCTTGGTCCACATGAGCAGGTCCTCCTTAAAGCTGAATCGGGTATTCCTTGTGCTCGATGCCCGGATCAATGCGATGCTCGACAAAAATGCCGTGCCAGATCATAAACGCAAGGACCGTCCACAAGCGACGCGAGTGGTCAGAGACACCATCACGGTGCTCCTTGAGCATCTCCAGGACCTGATCCTTGGCAAAGATGTCGTCGGTCTGGGACTCGCGGATGGTGTCTTGGGCCCAACCAAAGAGCTCATCGCCGGCCAACCAGTGGCGCATTGGTACCGGGAAGCCCAGCTTCTTGCGGTGCAGCACGTGCGGCGGCACGATCTGCTCCATCGCCTTGCGCAACGCGTACTTGGTGGTGCCGCCGGCAATCTTCTGGTCAAACGGGATGGTCTGCGCAACCTCGAAGACTTCCTTGTCCAGGAACGGAACGCGAAGCTCAAGCGAGTTGGCCATGTTCATCTTGTCAGCCTTGACTAGGATGTCGCCACGCATCCAGGTGAACAGATCGAGGTTCTGCATGCGCGCAACCGGATCCATCTCGGTGGAGGTGGCGTAGATCGGTGCGGTGACCTCGCGGTGGTCCCACTCGCGCTTCGCCCACGGCAGCACGCGCTGGAGCTGCTCGAAGTTAAAGGAGCGAGCGTTGCCGTAGTACCGCTCTTCCATCGGGGTCGTGCCGCGCTCAAGCAAGCTCTTGCCCTTGACTCCATCCGGCAAAACGCGCGAAAGACGGTTCAGCCCACGGTTCAACGCAGCCGGCAGCTTCTCAAACGGCGCAAGCGACAGCGGCTCCTTATAAATGGTGTAGCCGCCAAACAGTTCGTCCGCTCCCTCGCCGGAGAGCACTACCTTGACATGCTTGCGTGCCTCTTGGGCCACGAAGAACAGCGGCACCAGCGAGGGGTCAGCCACAGGATCATCCAGGTACCACATGATCTTCGGAATCGCGTCGGCGTATTCCTCGGGCGAGACAATCTTGACAATGTGCTCCACGCCGATCGCAGCAGCAGATTCGGCGGCAACGTCCACCTCGGAGTATCCCTCGCGCTCAAAGCCGGTGGTAAACGTCAACAGGTCCGGGTTGTGGCGCTTGGCCAGCGCGGCAATGGCGGTGGAGTCAATGCCGCCGGAGAGGAAAGAGCCCACGGTGACGTCAGCGCGCATGTGCTTCGCCACAGAGTATTCAAGCGCGGCAGCGATACGGTCGTAGAGGTCCTGCTCCTTGCCCTTCACCACAGGAGTGGGGGAGAAGTGGGGCTTGAAGTAGCGCTTGGACTTAACCGTCCCGCCCGGGGTCAGCGTCACCGTGCAGCCGGACTCCACGCGACGGATCCCGGTGTGCAAGCTCTCCGGTTCCGGGACGTACTGCAGGTCCACGTAGTGCTCGATTGCGCGGCGATCCAGATCCAGCGACAGGCCCAGCTCAGGCGCCATCTCCAGGATGGACTTCTTCTCAGAAGCAAAAACAGTGCCCGTCTCGGTTGTTGCGTAGTACAACGGCTTGATACCGAACTGGTCACGGGCGGCAAACATCGTCTTTGTCTCCGTGTCCCAAATAACAAAGGCGAACATGCCGCGCAGGTGCTCGACTACCTTCTCGCCCCAGTGATGGAAGCCAACAACGATGGGTTCGCCGTCGCCTTCCGTCGCAAAGCTGAAACCCTCTTTCTGCAGCTCTTCGCGCAGTTCGATGTAGTTGTAGATCTCACCGTTAAACGTCAGGGCGTAACGCTGCGGGTTGTCCTCAGGTCCCCACCGCAGTGGCTGGTGGGAATGCTCGATGTCAATGATGGCGAGGCGGTTGAAACCGAAAACCGCGTCCGCGTCGTTCCACGTGCCGGCGGCGTCAGGGCCGCGGTGGTACATGCAGGGAAGCGCCCGCTCAACAGGCTCAACAAAGGAGGCGCCTGCGCCGTTGGCCGTGAGCATTGCTAGAAGACCGCACATAATTTGGAAACCTCTCCTATATATAAGGTGCGCGTGTTGCTTCCCTCCACAATAGAGACGAGCACCCAACATCTGGCAACCGCGCCGGTCCATCTTTTGCCGTGCCCCGAAAGGGGGCCAACTTTTGGACGAAGGAAGAGCTTTTGCTTATCGACGCCACGCCAAAAGCCCAGCACGTACCCCAACAAGCGGGGGTTTCTCCGGTTGACGGGCCACCCCCGAGCGAGGAAGCGAAGTGAAGCGCTTGGAATTCCAACACCGGAATTCATTTGAACTATTCTGACTGGGTAGGAATGTTCTGGCAGTTTCGTGCACTTTTTCGCGAAAGCTGCGAAGAACCGTGAACGAAGCGGCCAGAGCATGAACATGAAGTGTGGACAGGAAGGCAAACACACGTGGAAAAGCACACGAACCGCAGCTTTGCCAAGAAGGCTGGCATCGCGGCTTCGCTCCTGCTCGGTGGGCTGACGCTCACTGGCTGTGACGTAGCAGCGCCGGACGCGGTCAATCGACTCATGGACATGGGCTGGCCGGACCCGGTTACCCCTGAGGGTGCTCAGATGTACAACTTCTGGGTATGGACCTGGGTTGCCGCTTGGATCATCGGCATCATCATGTGGGGTCTGTTCCTCACCGCGATTTTTGCTTGGAACAACAAGAAGCGCGAGAAGCAGGGTGCTCCGGAGTTCCCGAAGCAGCTGCAGTACAACGTTCCGCTTGAGCTGATTCTCACCATCGTGCCGATCATCATCGTCATGGTGCTGTTCTTCTTCACCGTGCAGTCGCAGACGCATGCTACGGCGTTGAACAAGGATCCCAAGGTTACGGTTGACGTCACCGGCTACCAGTGGAACTGGAAGTTTGGCTACGCAGCAATTGACGGTGAGTTCACCGCAGACGGCCAGGCGTACGACGGTGTTGATGAGGAGCGTCAGGCGCTCGCAGATGCAACGAAGTTTGACCCGGAGGGCACCCGCAACGCGAACCCGATTCACGGCACCTCCACGGGTGATATCTCCTACCTGAACTTCAATGAGATCGAGACCATCGGTTCCACCGAGGAAGTTCCGGTTCTCGTTCTGCCGACGGAGACCGCGATTGAGTTCCGCCTCGCTTCTGGCGATGTGAACCACGCGTTCTGGGTACCGGAGTTCCTGTTCAAGCGTGACGCTTACGCTCACCCGGAGTCCAACCAGCAGCAGCGTGCTTTCCAGATCGAGCAGATCGACCGCGAGGGCGCATTCGTTGGCCGCTGTGCTGAGATGTGCGGTACCTACCACGCAATGATGAACTTCGAGGTTCGCGCTGTGAGCCCGGAGAAGTTCCGCGACTACGTTGCATTCCGTACTGCTAACCCGCAGGCACCGAACTCTGATGCGCTGCGCGCTATCGGTGAGGCACCGTACGCAACCTCCACCCGCCCGTTTGTGAGTGACCGTACCGGTTCCCGCGACGGCATCAACTACCAAGACCCGAACGCGAACGTTTAAGAGAGAGGTGTAAAAAATGGGAACTGGCGCAAGAGTTTTCTACGCAATCGGCACCTTCTTGGCCCTGATGGCGGTGTTCTACATCATTTCCACTGCCTGGATTGGTGAGGACGCGTGGCTGTTCGGCACCGAGTGGGTTGGTTCTGTCGCACTGGTACTGGCTACCGCACTGTGCTTCATGCTTGCGGTGTACCTCGACTTCACTGAGCGTCGCATGGACATCGTCCCGGAGGACTGGGAAGAGGCTGAGATTGAGGACGGCGCTGGCGTGCTGGGCTTCTTCTCTCCGAGCTCCATCTGGCCGCTCGCCATGGCTGGTGCGATCTTCTTCCTGGGCCTGGGCATCGCCTTCTACCAGTTGTGGCTGATCGCCTTCGGTGCAGTGTTCCTGATCTGGGCTACCACCCAGCTGAACCTGCAGTACGGCATTCCGCGCGAGAAGCACTAATGTCGGCATAGCCTTCACCGACTGGGAATACCCCGCCCGCTCCGATAGCACTTCGGAGCCGGCGGGGTTTTGCTTTGTCTGTGAGATACGGGGGTCATCCGAAAGGTGGACCCTTAAAGGTGGGGGAGCAGATGGTGTGACGTTAAACACAATTGGGAACTATTCCGTAAGTATCAAACGCGGTGTTGGGCACGCCCCGGAGAGGGGCAACATGCGTCCATTTCGGCCTGATTTTCTCGGCCTTTGCGGATGACCTGCATGGATAACAGTCGGATATCGGGCCTAAATAGTTCCCGACTTTTGAAAAAACTTTTTCTGCAACACCTTTATGACCAAAAAGAGCAGGTTGTGGTCCTACGTTCAGAAAAATTTCGGGGGTAATCGAGGTGACTTTACGGCTCTTTCAGGGGATAATCACATGCGTGACGACCGCAATTTCTAACCAAGGTATGGCGACACCGCATGATCGCGTCGCAGCGCTGAACCGTCCCAATATGGTCAGCGTCGGCACGATTGCGTTCCTCGCCCAAGAATTAATGTTCTTCGCTGGCCTGTTCTCGATGTACTTCGTGTCTCGAGCTAACGGCTTGACGGCTGGCGATTGGGGCAACCAGACGGCGCACCTGAACGTGGCGTTCGGCGGAATTATTACCGTCGTTCTGCTGACCTCGTCGGTGACGTCTCAGCTGGGTGTCTTCGCTGCTGAAAGGGGTGACGTATTCGGGCTGCGCAAGTGGTTCGGCGTCACCATCGCGCTCGGCTTCGTGTTCCTCGTCCTCGTCGGTATTGAGTGGACGGAGATGATTCACGCGGGTGTGACCATTCAGTCCAGTGTGTATGGCTCGATGATTTACATCATCACCGGCTTCCACATGGCTCACGTGACGGCAGGCATCCTCGCCTTCATCGTTGTGATGATGCGCGTTTCGAAGTCTAAGTTCACCCCTGCACAGGCAACCGCCGCAATGGCAACGTCCTACTACTGGCACTTCGTTGACGTGATCTGGGTTGGCGTGTTCATCACGCTGTACCTGGTCCAGTAGTCAGGCGAACTGACGTACTTCTCAAAGCATTTCTTTTAAGGGAACAAGATGGAAAACACACCTAAGAAGACGCGTAGCCGTCGCAAGACGCAGCGCACCGTCGCTGGTGCTGCAGCGCTTACGTTGGGTTTGACCGGCGCGGGTTTCCTTGCATCCGCGCTTGCGCCGAACGCGCAGGTTGCAACTGCCCAGCGTGATGAGCAGGCAATGATTCAAGAGGGCAAGGATCTCTACGACGTGGCCTGTATTACCTGCCACGGCGCGAACCTGCAGGGCGTTGAGGGCCGCGGTCCGTCCCTGATTGGTACCGGCGAAGGCGCCGTGTACTTCCAGGTCAACTCTGGCCGTATGCCGATGATGTCCAACGACGCACAGGCGGAGCGCAAGCGTCCGCGCTACACCGAGTCCCAGGCACTCGCTTTGGCTGCATACGTTGCTGCCAACGGTGGCGGCCCGGAGCTGGTGTACAACCCGGACGGCACGCTCGCCATGGAGGAGCTCCGTGGCAAGAACTTTGATGGACAGATGAAGGCAGAGGACGTCGCCCGTGGTGGCGAGCTGTTCCGCCTGAACTGCGCTTCCTGCCACAGCTTCACCGGCCGTGGCGGCGCACTGTCCTCCGGTAAGTACGCACCGGTCCTGGATCCTGCGAATGAGCAGGAGATCTACCAGGCGATGCTGACTGGCCCGCAGAACATGCCGAAGTTCTCTGATCGTCAGCTCAGCGCTGATGAGAAGAAGGACATCATTGCCTTCATCAAGTCCTCCAAGGAGACTCCGAGCCCGGGTGGCTACGGCCTCGGTGGCTTAGGCCCAGTGTCTGAAGGTATGGCGATGTGGATTATCGGCGTGACCCTCGTGGCTGCCGGTGCTATTTGGATTGGATCTCGCTCATGAGTGATGTGAAGAAGAACTACACGACTGAAGAGCTCGACCGCATGAGCAATGCCGAGCTCGCTGCTCTGGGTACCGAGCTCGATGACGTTACGGTGGCCTACCGCAAGGAGCGTTACCCGGTAGAGGGCGACCCGCGCGAGAAGTCGGCAGCTGCCGGCATCACCGCATGGTTGGTTGTCTCCGTACTCTCGGCAATTGCGTTCTTGGGTGTGTACCTGTTCTGGCCGTGGGAGCCGAAGTTCCACGGTGATGAAGGTCTGTTGACGTTCACCCTGTACACCCCGCTGCTGGGTCTGACTGCAGGTTTGACGTTTGCTGCGCTTGGCTTCGCCATCATCCAGTACGTCAAGAAGTTCATTCCGGAAGAGATTTCGGTACAGCGTCGTCATGACGGCCGCTCCTCTGAGCTGGACCGCCGCACGACCACCGCTCTGCTGAACGATGCGTGGGAGACCTCCACCTTGGGTCGTCGCAAGGCCCTCAAGGGCCTGCTCGGCACCGCTGGTGTTCTTGCCGGCCTCGTGGTTATCGCCCCGATGGGTGGCATGATCAAGAACCCGTGGCGTGAGCGTCACGCTCTTGGCTACCACGGTGACGGCACCCTGTGGACGCACGGCTGGACCCTGCACGAGCAGGGCGTGAAGATCTACCTGGGCCGCGACACCGGTGCGATTGCTGAAAAGCACTCCGGCGTGGCAGGGGAGCACTTCACCACTGCCGGCGTTTCCCGCCTGGTGCGTATGCGCCCGGAGGACCTGGCTGCTGCAGCTATGGAGACCGTCTTCCCGCTGTACGAGGAAGATGTGAACGACGGTGCGCAGTACAACCCGGAGCGCGATGTGTACGAAAACCACATGCACTCCATCCACGGTCCGCGTAACGCGGTCATGCTGATTCGCCTGCGTTCCGCAGATGCGAAGAAGGTTGTGGAGCGTGAGGGGCAGGAAGACTTCCACTACGGCGATTACTACGCCTACTCGAAGATCTGCACCCACATCGGCTGCCCGACCTCGCTGTACGAGGCGCAGACGAACCGCATCCTTTGCCCGTGTCACCAGTCGCAGTTCGACGCGCTGCAGTACGCTAAGCCGATCTTCGGCCCGGCTGCTCGTGCGCTGCCGCAGCTGCCTGTGACAATTGACGAAGAAGGTTACCTCATCGCCAACGGCAACTTCATCGAGCCCGTTGGCCCGGCATTCTGGGAGCGTAAGTCCTAATGACTACAAAACTCGCTAAAGCCGCGGACAACGCTGATTCGCGCCTCTCCGGCGCTGGCTTCCTCCGCGCTCAGCTCAACAAGGTGTTCCCGAGCCACTGGTCCTTCATGCTCGGTGAGATGGCGCTGTACAGCTTCATCATCCTTCTGCTGACTGGTATTTACCTGGCACTGTTCTTTGACCCGTCCATTACCAAGGTCATTTATGACGGTGCGTACCTGCCGCTCAACGGTGTCGAGATGTCTCGCGCCTACGCAACGGCACTTGATATTTCCTTTGACGTGCGCGGCGGCCTGTTTGTCCGCCAGATGCACCACTGGGCTGCACTGATGTTCATGATGTCGATGTTCGCCCACATGATGCGTATCTTCTTCACCGGCGCGTTCCGTCGCCCGCGTGAGGCTAACTGGCTCATCGGTGTCACCCTGATCCTGCTCGGCATGATCGAAGGCTTCATGGGCTACTCCCTGCCGGACGACCTGCTCTCCGGTGTGGGCCTGCGCATTATGTCCGCGATCATCCTGTCCGTGCCGATCATTGGTACCTGGACCCACTGGGCCATCTTCGGTGGTGACTTCCCGTCCGACCTGATGCTGGACCGCTTCTACATCCTGCACGTGCTGATCCTGCCGGGCCTGATCCTGGCTCTGATCGCAGCTCACCTGCTGCTCGTCTGGTTCCAGAAGCACACGCAGTTCCCGGGCCCTGGCCGCACGGAGAACAACGTTGTGGGTATCCGCATCATGCCGGTCTTCGCCGTCAAGGCAATTGGTTTCATGATGATCGTCTTCGCAGTGCTCGCTGCAATGGCTGGTCTGACCACCATTAACGGCATCTGGAACATCGGCCCGTACAACCCGTCGCAGGTGTCTGCTGGTTCCCAGCCTGACGTGTACATGCTGTGGACTGACGGTGCTGCTCGTGTTATGCCGGCCTGGGAGCTCTACCTCGGCAACTACACCATCCCGGGTGCCTTCTGGGTTGCCCTAATGTGTGGTGTGATGGTTGGTCTGCTGATTGCATACCCGTTCATTGAGAAGAAGGTCACTGGTGATGACGCGCACCACAACCTGCTGCAGCGTCCGCGCGACGTTCCGGCACGTACCGGCCTGGGCGTCATGGGGATCGTCTTCTTCATGATCCTGACCGTCTCTGGTGGTAACGACCACGTTGCACACTTCTTCCAGATCTCCCTGAACGCGATGACCTGGTTCGGTCGCATCGGCCTGATCATTCTGCCGCCGATTGCCTACTGGATCACCTACCGCATCTGTGTTGGTCTGCAGCGCTCCGACCGTGAGGTTCTGGAGCACGGTATTGAGACCGGTATCATCAAGAAGCTGCCGAACGGTGCCTTCGTTGAGATCCACCAGCCGCTCGGCCCGGTTGATGAGCACGGCCACCCGATTCCGCTTGAGTACGGCGGTGCACGTGTGCCGAAGCAGCTCAACCAGCTTGGCTTCGCTGACTCCGAGACCATCGGTAAGTTCAAGCCGGCTCCGATCGGTGTCACCGAGAAGGTCCGCGAGAAGGCTGCCGAATACCACCACGAAGAGGTTGAGACGCTGCGTCAGCTTGAGGAGACCAAGCACCTCGCTGATCGTGACGCCACCCCGCGTGACTAACGCTTAAGCCTGCGGTCGCTTACGCGTGAAACCCCCTCCCAAGGGAGGGGGTTTTGTTATGTAACAAACCGGTTACGTAGCGCAATTCACATCGGAGCTTCGAACGGTCAGACAACTCACATCCCGGTACCTGTCTACTCACGCGCCCGCTTCCAAAACATGCAGGTCACGGACCTTTCGTGATGCTCGAAATAGGTGATGGTTCCGCCGACTCTCCAGCACTGGTGCCCCCGAATTGGGGCAATTTTTACAAATAACGAATCTGTAACGGCGCGGTGGGTGGACATTGTCGTTGCCGTTTCGTAATCTAACCGAGACATTGCGACGACATACGTTGACGCAAGGTACGAAAACAACATATAAGCCGAATTCCACGGCATGGTCACAAAGGGTGGCCAGGATGTGGAAGCCGGGGGCCCACAACAGGATCCAAATGGATCCACCCCCTGGGGTGAATGGCCGCAAGGATAGCGCGACAAGCGCTACGGAGCGAGCCAGGGCTGGCTCTCAAGCCCAACCCGACAGCTAACCCGGTAGGCACTGAGATGATATGGAGAACACTTTCGTGGCTAAACACCGTCGCCAGGAGACCAACACTGCAACCCGTGCAGTGGCCGCAGCTACCGCAGCAGTTGCTGGCGCAACGCTGATCGCACCGACTGCGGGCGCAACCGAGGTTGGTCTGCCGAACTTCGATGCCATCCCGGGCCTTGCAGACAACGTCCAGGCTGCTGTTGATGCGGCTCGTAACGTGCCGGCTGTTAACGCCGTTCCTGAGCTGAACAACGCTATTGAGGCTGTGCAGTCTCAGTTTGCTCCGGCGGCGCCGGCTGCAAACGTCGCTGCTGTGGCTGACGCGCTGCCGCTGCCGGCTGCTGAGCCTGCTCCGGCCGTGAACAAGGGCCAGCAGATCGTTGACATCGCCCGTGCGAAGGTTGGCGCACCGTACGTCTACGGCGCGGCTGGCCCGGCAGCGTTCGACTGCTCTGGCTTCACCTCCTGGGTTTACTCCCAGGCTGGCATCAACATCCCGCGTACCTCTCAGGCTCAGGCTTCCGCTGGCCAGCGTGTGCCGCTGGATCAGCTGCAGCCGGGTGACATTGTCGCTTACTACGGCGGTGCGTCCCACGTTGCTATCTACGCTGGCAATGGCCAGATCATCGACGCGCTGAACTCCGGCATTCCGGTTGGCTACCGCAGCCTGAACCTGATGCCGATCCACTCGGCATTCCGCTTCCACTAAAGCGAGCTTCTTCGCCCGGTTCCCTGTCTGAAGGGGCCGGGCTTTTTGCTTTTCGACGCCACAACGTCCCCGCCCACATCCTTCCCTCCAGCCACATCCGTAACTCTGCATACCTGCACTACACACCCGTTTTTCCGCGCCGCGGAAAGTGTGGCAAAGGGCTTGGAAGGCGTGGCGTGCGCCGCTATAGTGATAACGGTTTTATATAGCGCTGTGGGATTGAGAAGAGGTTTTCAGGCGTGGGGAAGCACTCAAAGCGTAGGTCTAGGCAGTCGTATGTTCCTGGGGTCCTGGCGGGCGCGCTGCTTGCGTCGATAGTCGTGCCGGTGCAGGCGGGTGCAGACGAGATCGATGACCTGATTGAGGCGCTTGAGCAGGTTTCCCACGATACGACCGCGAAGTCGGAAGAGATCAAGGCGCTCGAAGACGAGATTGCGGCTAAGGAGCAGCACATTGACAAGCTGCACGCTGATGCTGATGCTGCACGTGTAGATGTTGAGCGGGCGAGCGGGGCGCGCGCGGGTTATCAGGGGCAAGTCAATGGGATTGCGCAGTCGCGCTACCGCAACAATCAGCAGGAGTTGCTGCTGAACACGCTTGAGTCCGGTAGCCCGCAGGCGGCGATTGACCGGGCCGCGTACTTGGGGGCGTTGACTCGCAGCGCTGGGCGCACGCTTGATGGGCTCAATGAGGCAACGCGTTTTGCGTCAGAGCGCTCGGATGCTGTGACCCGCGCGATGGATGAAGCGCAGCGGGAGCGCGAGGAGCTGCACCGGAAGCGTGATGAGCTCGAGCGTGAGCACGAGGATTTGGAAGAGCGTGTGCGTGAGATTGAGCACCGCGTGGATAACCTGACGCCTGAGGAGCGTTCCCGCTGGATTGCTAAGGACGGCCCTGTTGACTTGCTTGGCCTGTCTCTTCCGGGCGCAACGAGCGGGGTGGTCGCCTCTGCGATGGGGCAGTTGGGCAAGCCTTATGGGTGGGGAGCGACCGGCCCGTACGCGTTCGACTGCTCTGGGCTCATGGTGTACGCCTACGCACAAAATGGCATTGGTATCCCGCGTACCTCGCAGGCGCAGCTTGCGGGAGGAACCCCGGTGCCGCTTAGCCACCTGCAGCCGGGCGACATTATTGGCTACTTTCCGGGGACAACGCACGTTGGCATGTACATAGGCAATGGAATGATTGTGCATTCCTCTGATTACGGCATTCCTGTCCAGGTGGTGCCGTATGACTCCATGCCTATCTCTGGTGCGGTGCGCTACTAGCCACTATGTCGGTGCTGCTTGTCACCAATGATTTCCCGCCCACTGTTGGCGGGATTCAGTCCTACCTGCGTGATTACGTCAATGAGTACATCGCGCGCTGTGGTGCTGAGAAGATCGTGGTGTTTGCCTCCACGCCGGAAGGCAATGAAGGCACCGAGGCGTTCGACGCAGTGCAGCCCTTTCAGGTGGTCCGTTGGCCGCGTCGGGTGATGTTGCCTACGCCGGCGACGACGCGCCGGATGCAAGAGCTGATTCGTGCGCACAACATTGACACCGTCTGGTTCGGCGCTGCAGCCCCGCTTGGGTTGATGGGCAAGGCAGCGAAGCAGGCGGGTGCGAAGCGCGTCGTCGCCACTACGCATGGGCATGAGGTGGGCTGGTCGATGCTGCCAGGCGCCCGCCAGGCGCTTCAAGCCATCGGGCGCCACGCCGACGTCATCACCTACATTTCCACCTATACCTACGGGCGTTTGCGGCCGGTGTTTGGTAATCAGCCGCGCTACGTGGCGTTGCCTTCGGGGGTAGATACGCAGTATTTCCGCCCTGCAAGCGCCGAAAAACGCGCCGAAACTCGAAAGGTTTTGGGTATTGGGGATGCGCCGTTGGTGGTGTGTGCTTCGCGCCTTGTGCGCCGGAAGGGCCAGGACCAGCTGATCCGTGCCCTGCCGGAGATCCGGCAGCAGGTACCCGGCACGCAGCTGGTGATCGTGGGGGAGGGACCGTATCGCGCTCGTCTGGAATCCATGGCCACCGAGGGGGTGCATTTTACTGGTGCGGTGGAGCGTGACATGCTGCGCGACATCGTTGCCGCCGCAGATGTGTTTGCCATGCCGGCACGCACGCGTTTCGGCGGTTTGGATGTTGAGGGCCTTGGCATTGTCTATCTGGAGGCCCAGGCGTGCGGCGTACCCGTGGTGGCGGGGGATTCCGGTGGCGCGCCCGAGACGGTTGCAGCGGATTCTGGCATTGTGGTTCCCGGCCGCGACACGGATGCACTCATTGCTGCTGTGAGCAGGTTGCTTATCGACGCCAACGGGCTGCCCTTCGGCCGCCAATTTGTCACCGAACGTTTCGCTTGGCAGGCATTGGGCGACGTTTTGGTGGACGTGCTGGGTAGTTGAAACGGGTATTGAGAGCGGGGGAGTCTACGATTGGCACCTATGGTTGCAACTTCTTCGCCGCTGACTGTCGGGTTTGATATCGGCGGAACGAACACTCGCGCGGCTGTGGTGGATGCTGGCGGCAGCGTGATCGCGGTGCGCTCTGGTGCTACGCCGGATACCGGTGCGGGCCTGACCAAGGCGATCGTGGACATGGTGGAACAGCTGCGCGCTGAGCACAACATCAGTGCGGTGGGCGTGGCAATTGCCGGCTTTTTAGACCCAGAGTGCGAGGTCGTGCGGTTCGCTCCGCACTTGGCGTGGCGTAATGATGCGCCGGTGCGCAAAGAGTTGGAAGCCGCCATTGGTCTGCCGGTGCGCCTTGAACACGACGCGAACGCCGCCGCCTGGGGTGAGTACCGCTTCGGTGTGGCGAAAGATGCTGAGACGTGGGTGTTTTTCGCCGTCGGTACGGGTATCGGCGCAACCTTGATGCACAAAGGCGAGATCTACCGCGGCGCGTTTGGTACTGCACCGGAGTTTGGACACCTCACCGTCGTGCCCGGTGGGCGTGTGTGCTCGTGTGGGAAGAAGGGATGTTTGGAGCGATATGCCTCTGGCACGTCGTTAGTAGATTGCGCGGTGGAGCGCGCCACTCAGGGTGAGTTCACTGACTGTGGGCTGTACCGCAAGGTAGTGGACAAGCGGGCCACGGGCCACGACGTCATGGATGCCGCGCGAGCGGGTGACCCGTTGGGGTTGGCAGCGCTGGAAAGCTTCGGCATTTGGCTGGGGCGCGGGCTTTCCATTGTCGCTGACGTGCTCGATCCTTCCCTGATTGTGCTGGGCGGTGGAGTAAGCGCGGATGCGGATCTGTTCCTGGACACCGCCTGCACAGAGATGAGAGAAACCATGGTCGGCGCGGGCTACCGCCCAGTGCCTGAGGTACTGCAGGCAAAGCTGGGCCCCCAGGCGGGTATGATCGGCGTAGCTGATTTGGCCCGCGTGAAGACGAACTAGAAGGATCCTGCATATGAAAAACCGGTGGTACTCGTTTTTCAAGGTAATCTTCGGACTTCCTCTGCGGGTGTATAACCGCCCGACGATTGAGGGCAAGGAGCACGTCCCAGACACCGGCCCGGTGATCTTGGTGTCTAACCACCAGTCCGTGATGGACTCGTTCTACCTGCCGCTGATGATGCCGCGTCAGATCCAATTCCCGGCGAAGAATGAGTACTTCACCGCGCCGGGCATCAAAGGCAGGCTGCAAAAGTTCTTCTTTAGTGCGGTGGGCCAGATTCCGGTTGACCGTGGAAGCAAAGATGCTGGCGATGCGCTGCAGGAAGCTGCCACAAAGGTGCTGGAGCGTGGTGACGTCTTTGGTATCTACCCGGAGGGCACTCGCTCACCCGATGGGCGTGTGTACAAGGGGCGTACTGGTGTGGCTCGCATTGCTATGGCCAGTGGCGCACCGATTGTCCTCGTGGCCATGTTTGGCGCGCGGGAGGCCAACCCAATCGGCTCGTGGATGCTGCGCCCGGTGAAGGTGCACATCAAACTGAGTGAGCCGATTGACCCGCACGCGTGGGCACATGAGAACGGGTTTGACCCAGAATCGCGCGAGGTCATGCGTCCGTTTACGGATTACTGCATGCAGAAGCTGGCTGCGCTTTCTGAAAACCCGTATGTGGACATTTACGCATCTGACGTGAAGAAAGAATTAGAAGCAACAGGAAACTATCCGGAAGGTGCGCAGCCGGGTGGTGCTTTGGAGTCGTGGCATGGATAAAGATCTGGTTGTACGTATCGTCCTTGTGGTGGTGACGGTGATTGCGTACCTGATTGCAGACACTCTTGAGTTTCACAACACGGTGCTCGCGCCGATTGCTGTTTTGACAGTGGCGGTGATTATGTTTTGGCCGCGGGTGGGGGACAACGCGGCGTCGACAAGCAAGAAGCCCAAAGCGTGAAGTACTTTTACGACACTGAATTTATCGAAGACGGCTCCACGATCGAGCTGATCTCCATTGGCGTTGTGGCCGAGGATGGGCGCGAATATTACGCCGTATCCACTGAGTTTGATCCGGCGAAAGCCAATAGTTGGGTGCGTGACAACGTGCTGGACAAGCTGCCCGAGGCTGGTGCAGACGTGTGGAAGCCGTTGGAGACCATCCGTGATGAGCTGTTTGCGTTCCTGACCGCGCGTGGGGAGCCGGAACTGTGGGCATGGGTGGGTGCCTACGACCATGTCGTGCTTGCGCAACTGTGGGGTGACATGCGTGGTTTGCCCAGGCAGCTGCCGCGCTACACGCGTGAGTTGAAGCAGTACTGGCTGATGGCAGGGCGTCCTCGTTTGCCGAAGCTGCCTGACGGAAACCACAACGCGTTGGTGGACGCGCGGCACAACTTGCGCAAGTACAAAGCGTGTGCGGAAGCGTTGCCGTTGACTCGCGACGGCAAGGTGTCCACATTGCGGAACTGATATTTCACACATTGAACGTGTGGGCGTGGTACAACTATTAGCGTGAGTTGGACTATCGATATTCCCAAGGATGTGCTGCCCGATCTGCCCCCGCTGCCGGGAGATCTGAACCAGCGATGGCTCGACGTGCTTTCCCTCGACGCGAAGCAGCAGCCGTCGTGGGATCCGAATCAGGCGGACTATGTGCGCAAGATTCTGGAGTCTGTGCCGCCGGTTGTGCTTGCCCCAGAGGTGAACAAGCTGAAGGCTCAGCTTGCAGACGTTGCGTTGGGCAAAGCATTCCTCCTCCAAGGAGGCGACTGCGCAGAGACCTTTGAGTCCAACACTGAGCCGCACATTCGCGCCAACATCCGCACCCTGCTGCAGATGGCGGCGGTGCTGACGTACGGTGCGTCGATGCCGGTGATCAAGCTTGGCCGTATCGCCGGACAGTACGCCAAGCCGCGTTCCTCTGATTACGACGAAAACGGCCTGCTGAACTACCGCGGCGACATTGTTAATGGTGTGGAGCCGACTGAGGAGGCACGCCGCCACGATCCGGCCCGTATGGTGCGCGCGTACGCGAACTCCTCTGCAGCGATGAACCTGGTGCGTGCGTTGGTGTCTTCCGGCACGGCGGATCTGCACCACATCAATGACTGGAACCGTGAGTTCGTGCGCAAATCTGCCGCGGGTGCTCGCTACGAGGCGCTGGCCCGTGAGATTTCGCGCTCCTTGGCGTTTATGGACGCCTGTGGTGTGAACGACGATAACCTGCGCCGCTCTGAGTTCTACGCCTCCCACGAGGCACTTTTGGTGGACTACGAGCGTGCAATGCTGCGCATCGCGGAAAACGACAAGGGCGAAACCAAGCTCTACGACCTGTCCGCGCACCAGCTGTGGATCGGCGAGCGTACCCGCGGCATTGATGATTTCCACGTGAACTTCGCCGCCCTGATTGAAAACCCGGTTGGCATCAAGCTTGGCCCGTCGATCACGCCGGATGAGGCAGTGGCGTACGCGGACAAGCTGGACCCGAACCGTGAGCCGGGCCGACTCACCATGATCACCCGTATGGGCCACGACAACGTGCGCAACGTGCTGCCGGGCATTGTCAAGGCAGTGGAAGCATCTGGCCACAAGGTGGTTTGGCAGTGTGACCCGATGCACGGCAACACCGTGACCGCATCCAACGGTTACAAGACCCGCCACTTTGACAAGATCATCGATGAGGTCCAGGGCTTCTTCGAGGTCCACCGTGAGTTGGGCACCCACCCGGGCGGCATCCACGTGGAGGCCACCGGCGAGAACGTCACCGAGTGCCTCGGCGGCGCCCAGGACATCACCGACGTGGACCTGCCGGGCCGCTACGAGTCCGCGGTCGACCCGCGTCTGAACACCGAGCAGGCCTTGGAGCTGGCCTTCTTGGTCGCGGAGATGCTGCGTTACTAGCAGGCTACTGACGGCTACTGGCCGGCTACTGGCCGGTCACAAAAATCGGCGGGAACATCCCGTACATGCCCGAGCCGAACCACCAGCCGCCAACCAACACGGCGGCGGTGGCGGCAATGGCAAAGCCCACAAACAGCGTGATAGCGAACCCGCCGCGGTTACTCACCGCGCGGGGGCGCGGCGCCGGCGTGCGCTGCGGCTGCGGGGCAGGGGCCGCAACGTGCTCGGGTGCGGGCGCTGGCAGGGGCGCACGCTCGGGGGCGGGTGCCGGAGCGGGTGCGGGCACGGCTGGCTCGTAGCGTGTGGCCGACGGCGCTTCCGGGAAGAGGCGCTCGTCGCGCGCACGTGGAGCGCCGACCCCAAAGACTGTCGGGTGCGCTGCCGCACGGTTCGCCGCGGCGTTGCGAGGTACCGGCACTGTGTAGTCCGGTAGCGCCAGTGCATCCGCAACATCTTCAAGCGCTCCCAAAAACTCCGCTGCATCGCGGAAGCGATCTTCGGGGTGGCGGGCGGTTGCGGTGGCCACGAGCTCGTCGAAAAGCATGGGCACCCCAGGCATCCAGGCTGAAGGCGGCGGGACGTCCTCACGCAGGCGCGCATAGGCGTGGGCGAGGGGAGTCTCACCAGAAAATGGCGTGCGGCCGGTAAGCAGCTCAAAGAGCACGATGCCGGCGGCGTAAACGTCAGAGGACTGTGTCATGGGGGAGCCGTCTACCTGCTCGGGGGAAAGGTAGCTGACCGTGCCCACAATCTGATCCGTGGAATGCGTGGCATCGGCAGCAGCACGCACTAGCCCGAAATCCGCCAGCTTTACGCGGTGATCCGCATCAATCAGCACGTTATCCGGCTTAATGTCGCGGTGAATCAACCCCTTGCGGTGTGCAACCGAAAGACCGGTGAGCATCCCGCGCATCACAGCCGCTGCAGCATGCGCAGGCATCGGACCGCGTTCATCTAGCAACTCACGCAGCGTCCCGCCAGTGATCAGCTCCATGATCAAAAAGATCGCGTCGCCCTCAGAGGAAAAGTCGTACACGTTGACCAGGTTCGGGTGACTCAGCTGTGCCATAGCGCGTGCCTCGCGGCGAAACCGCTCCGCAAACACCGGATCGTGCACGTACTGCTCATGCATTACCTTCGCCGCGACCTCGCGGCCTAAGCGAGTATCCACGCAGCGGTAGACGGTAGCCATGCCGCCGCGTGCAATCGCACGGTCAATGACATAGCGGTTATCTAAATAGTCCCCAACTGCCAACTGCATGCAACCAGTATGGCATTACACTTACACACCGTGAATACACCACAGCAACAGCCACAGCAGCCACAGACCCTTGACGCTTTGCTTGCAGACGAAGAACTGCTCGCATACCCCGACGTTGCCGAAACCCTCGGCGTACCGGTAACCAAGGTCCACGACCTTGTAGCCGCAGGCAAGCTTGTGGCCTACCGCAAAGACGGTGTGCGCTACATTCCCGCCGCGCTTCTGGACGAGGGCGAGCTATCCAAGTTTGTAGCGGGTGCGATCACCGTGCTTGCAGACGGCGGCTTTAACCCCGAAGAAATCCTCCACTTTTTGTTCACGCCCGATGCGTCCCTGCCGGGGCGCCCAGTAGACGCGTTGCATGGCCACGGTGCGCGCGAAGTGATTCGCCGCGCGCAGGCCATGGCGTTCTAAGTGTGGCGTTCTACGTAGGTTCTAGTTGTGCCGCGCGGTGGCCTTGATAGCCAGTGCGCGTAGGTTTTCCCGCACGTTTTCGGGTAGGTCAGCTGCATCAAGCTTTGCCAACCCTGAGGTGGTAAGCGCCTCAATGCGCTCTTCTACCGTGTCGACGGCACCGCTTTGCTCAATAATGCGCGCCAGTTCCTGCAGGTGCTCGGGGTCGGAGGCGACGCCGATGCCGTCGCGAAGAGTGGCGGCGTGGGGGCTTGACGCCGCGTCCAGAAGCGAAAGCGCACTTGCGTACAGCACGGTGCGCTTGCCCTCCCGGATGTCATCACCAGCAGGCTTGCCGGTCACCGCGGAGTCACCGAAGACACCAAGCAGATCATCGCGCAGCTGGAAAGCGATGCCGATGTCCTCGCCGTAGCCGCGGAACGCCTCGATGACTTCCTCGGAAGCACCCGCGAGCGCCGCCCCGAGATGCAGGGGACGTTCAATGGTGTACGCGGCAGTTTTGAAGCGGTTCACGCGATCAGCCATTTCCACAGACTCGCTGCCCTCGGCCTCCAGCATGATGTCCAGGATCTGCCCGCCGATAACCTCGGTGCGCATACCACGCCACGCGCTCTCAGCACGGGCCAAGGCTTCGGTGCTCACACCGGAGCCGCGCCACATATCTTCAGCCCACACTAGAGCCAGATCACCGATCAAGATAGCGGCGTTGGTGCCAAACACCTCAGCGTTTCCGCGAAAACCCTGCGCGCGGTGGGAGGCTTCAACGCTGCGGTGCACGGTGGGGTTGCCGCGCCGAGTATCGGAGGCATCAATGATGTCGTCATGCACCAAGGCGCAGGCCTGGATGAACTCCAGAGCTGTAACCGCGCGCAGCACCGCAGCAGGATCCTCACTCTGGTTTTGCAGGCCACCGCCGCCGACAAACCCTGCCCAGCCAAACAGCGGACGGATACGCTTGCCGCCACCAAGAACGAATCGCTCCAAGTGCCCCACAGCTGCGGTAACCGGGCCCCCAAGCTTGGCAATATCGCTGTCGCGCTGGCGGAAGAAACGCTCAAGTTCCGCGTTGACCGCTTCAGGGATGTGCTCGAAATCAGGGATCTGTTGGGATGATGGGGCTTGCATAGCCTCTAAGACTACAGATCAAGCGGCAAGCGCCTACCCAGGATGGCAAAAGGGCGGGTGTCGCCGGGATAGTAGAAATCCCGCGCGACATCTTCAAATCCAAATTTGCGGTACAGGCTGAACGCGTTGTTGGCCTCATTGTCCACCTCCGGGGTGGAAAGTACTGCCCACTTTGCCGGGGCAAGGCGCAGTAGCTCGCGCAGCATGGCAGCACCGATGCCGGCGCCCTGTTGTGAGGGGTGGACGTGGATCTCGGCTACCTCGAAATAGCTGTTGAGCAGGTCCTGGCGCTGTGGGGTTATACCGCCGTTATCTTCCATTGCGCGTACCAGCTGCTTGTCCCACCAGCGTTCGCGGCTGCCGAGGAAGCCGTAGCAGCCGCCCACCACCGTGTCCCCGTCGATTGCGGCCAAAGCAGTAAACCCAGGGGCAGTGACCTCGCCGCGCCAGACGCGCACGCGTTGGTTACTTATCTGTGGGTCATAGCCCATCGCCGAAACGTAGATCCCCACAAGGGCGGGCGCGAGGATGGAAAACTCGCCGGGACTCAAACGTCGAATGCTGATTGGCACTCCACTACCTAACCACGACACAGGTCTTCCGCGTGGCACATTCGGTATCGAACGGGTGTGCTATACGCTGGGTGGGTGTGTGGGGTGGGCGTTTTAGGGTTAGGGCAACAAAGAAAACAATGGAAGAAAAGATAGGGGAAACACCCATGAATAGTGTTGTATCTGCCACAACGTCCAAGGTCTACGGGTCGCCGGCGAGGATTTCGCGCCGGGATGCATTCTTTAATGCCGCCGAAGACCTGATTGCTGCGGCTCACGATGACGTTGAAGCTGGCCGCTTCGATTTAGCCATGGAGAACGCCTACCGTGCAGCACTGCGTATTGCGGGCGCGGTCAACGCCGGTTCTGAGGTACTGCGCAAGCGCAAGCGTCTGCCAACTAGCGCGTGGGAAAAATTAGCGTTGTGTGGGCCGGAAGGTAAGGAGTGGGCTGCTCGCTTTAGCGCCTACTCCCGCCTGCGTGGGCGGGTCGCCTCCGGTTTAGAGTTGCACCCCGATCCGGCGGTTGTGCTGAACCTTTTGGGCGATGCGGAAGAGTTTCTTTACGCAACGCATCCGGGCAAGGCGCCGCTGGCTGCTGCCTAGCTGGTTATCGAACTCTTTGCATAGCTAGTGTGGCTGCGGGAACAAAACGGCTACGATGGCCGTTGTTACAGCAACAGAGATTTAGCATTGCCCACCGGTAGTTGTGAAAGAGTTATAGCCAGTGTCTCTATCTGAGCAAGAACAGCAAATGCTGCGCGAAATTGAGAAGTCACTCCTCGCGGATGACCCGAGGTTTGCTAGCAGCGTGGCCCGTGAAGCCGGCTTTTCGGATGCGCCGCGAAGTGGTCAGCTAACGCTGCGCAGCGTCGCGCTGCTGGTCCTTGGCATTGTGCTGCTGCTTGGCGGCGTCGCCTTGTCTTCCCTCACCATTTGGGCCGTGCTGATTAGCGTGGTCGGCTTCGGTGTCATGATGGCCGGTGGTGTCATGGCACTTCGTGCACCCGCATCGCCGTCTCGTGGCCAGCGCCCAGCGGCAGGTGGGCAGCGTCCCCGCTCTGCGCGCAGTGTGAACATGGAAGAGAATTTCCGCCGTCGCTTCCAAAACCCTGACGCATAGTCAGTAGCAGTCTTATGCGCCCTTCCGTTTTTGGGAGGGCGTTTTTTCATTCCCGGTTGTATGTCAAAAGGTGTCGCGTGCTGACCGATTGGCCGTGCCGACCTCCTATGCGGCCATCTCTGGACAAATATGCAGGGGAAGATATGCAGGTCTGCAGGTCAAAGGGATTTTTCAATAAGAGGCCCGTTAATGAAAATGGGGCGCTACCTGCAGACCTGCATATCTTCCCCTGCATATCTGTTGAAGTTGGGCGAGGCGTGTTGGGCGAGGCGTGTTGGACTAGCCGGGGGTTGTTATGTCCGCACGCCCCCACCAGGGCCCCCCACTTCGCCCCACTAGAAGCCCCCACTTCGCCCCACTGGAGTCTTGTTTGGGGTCGATATGCGCCCATGGTGGGTATTCAGCGTGGGTTTTGTCCGGTTTGAGGGGTGGGGGAGCTGTGGGCGTCGTGAAGCAAAGTGTCCTAAATGTACGAAAGTGACACATGTGGCGGTAGAATCCCCGTATATCCCCCACCGCAGTAACCTGCAGTAATAGAGATTTTTCCGTTTATTTTGCCGCGCGGTATGGCGTTTGTGGGGCAAAGTGGGTTAAAGTGGGGCACAGCGGAGAATCGTGGTGGTCGCCTTGACTACGTGGCCACCGGGAATCGAAGCCACAGAAAACTGCATAAGCCAATGTCAGAAGGTGAAGGAAAGGTAGGTCGCCGGATGTTTCTGGGAACCTACACTCCCAAGCTCGACGACAAGGGGCGCCTGACGCTGCCCGCCAAGTTTCGTGAGGAGCTGGCGGACGGGTTGATGGTGACCAAGGGGCAGGACCACTCGCTAGCGGTCTTTCCTCGCGAGGAGTTCGCGCAACGTGCCCGTAAGGCCGCGGCGGCTTCTCGTACGAACCCGAAGGCACGCGCGTTCATCCGAAATCTGGCTGCCAGTGCGGATGAGCAAACGCTTGATGGTTCTGGTCGCATTACGTTGTCACCGGCGCACCGTGAGTACGCAGGCCTGACTAAGGAGTGCGTGGTCATTGGCTCGGTTGATTTTCTGGAGATCTGGGACGCAGAGTCCTGGGCCGCATACCAACAAGAAACTGAAGCCGCTTTCTCGGCGGCGGATGATGACGACATTCTCTCCGGTCTGCTCTAGGGACTGACTACCCCTAACACGGCAGGCACTGACTACTGACGGAGAGCGTGTACGGACTCTGTCCGGGGCGTGAGCTCCTCTGGTGTACTTCCCCGACATCAGAGCAGCCGCCCCGGACAGGGCTCTACTCGCTCCCCGCAAGGGCAACTCTTCAACACATCTACACACGCGCAGCAGGGCAAAGGGGTGGCACCCATGGATTACGCAATTGAGGCGAATCACGGTCATGTCCCTGTTATGCGTGATCGCATGGCGGAGCTTCTTGCGCCTGCGGTGGAGAAGTTCGGTTCCCAAGCGGTGATTGTGGACGGCACGTTGGGCGCCGGCGGCCACACCGAGCACTTCCTGACTGTGTTCCCGCAGGCTCGCGTTATTGGCGTTGACCGTGATCCGTTGGCGCTTGCGCAGGCCACGAAGCGCCTAGCGCCATTTGGTGATCGGTTTACCCCACTGCAGGCGCGCTTTGACCAGATCGCTGGGCCGATTGACGACGGTGAGGGCGACGCCTTCGATCTCGTACGCGAAGTCGGCGTGGCCGGTGCGCTCTATGACCTGGGTGTGTCGTCGATGCAGCTAGATCAGGAAGAGCGCGGCTTTGCCTACAAGGTGGACGCTCCGCTGGACATGCGTATGGATCCCACGCAGGGAATCACGGCGGCGGAGGTGCTCAACACCTACTCGCATGGTGACATTGCACGCATTTTGAAGACGTATGGTGATGAGCGCTTTGCGGGCAAGATCGCGTCTGCAATTGTCAAGGAGCGCGAGCGTGAGCCGTTTAGCCGCAGTGGGCGCTTAGTGGAGTTGTTGTATGCGACGATCCCGGCCGCGTCTAGGCGCACCGGCGGCCACCCGGCGAAGCGCACATTCCAGGCGCTGCGCGTTGAGGTCAACCATGAGCTTGAAGCGGTGGAGAACGTCGTGCCGGTGATTACGGATCTGCTTGGCGTTGGCGGCCGTGTGGTGTTCATGAGCTACCAGAGCTTGGAAGACAAGATCATCAAATCCGCGTTTGCGGAGCTGACCACGTCGAAGACCCCGCCGGGGTTGCCGATGGATCTTCCGGGTACCGCGCCGAAGTTCAAGCTTGTCACCCACGGAGCCGAGAAGGCGTCGCAGGCCGAGATTGATGAAAACCCACGTGCCGCCCCGGTGCGAGTGCGTGGCATTGAGAAGCTCCCGACCGATACCCCGAACGAAGGACAGTGAGACCATGGCAGTGAAAACCCGCGCAGCTGCAACTGTGTACGCGCCGGCGCCGACGCGCACGCCGCGTACCTCGCCTGACACCCGTCCGGGGTTGCGCCCGAATGTGCGCCCGCATGTGCCGCATCAGAAGTCGCGCGGTGGGCGTCTTGGCTCCCAGCAGGTGGTGTCGGTCCGTGGCCGTAGGGTGGCCACGACGGCGAAGCAGAAGACCGCATTAGGCAAGGTGGGCGGCTTGACGGTCGTGCTACTTGTCATCGGCGTGACCATTGCGATGCTGCTGTCTGGTCTGTCCACGGCGCAGACGTTTACCATCCAGCAGCTGCAGTCCCAGGAGCGCCAGCTGACCAATGAGGTTGAATCCCTCAACCGCAATCTGGAGGATCTGCGTTCTTCTGCGGAGGTCACTCAGCGCGCGGCAGAGAAGGGCATGTTGGTTGCTGGTCAGCCGGGCATTGTCGCCATGCTTGACGACGGCCGCATTGAGCACCGCCGCGACTTCAACCCAGAGTCTGTGGCCAAGTTGGTTGACGTTAATGGCGCACCGACCCGCGCCGACCGCGCAAGCAGTGATGAGAAGGCAACCGCTGAGCTTGGCGATAACTTGGCTCAGGTCCCGGGCGGCAACGTGGTGGGTGAAGCTCCCGCCGTTGAGGGGTTGGCCAACCTGGCGCCGTACCAGCCGAACGTTCCCGCCGCGTTCTAGCGCGTGGTGCGCCAACTTGCACTCGCCAGGGTGCAAGATGGATGGGAACTAGCAGCAGATAGAGGTAGGTGAGGTTTCGGCGTGGGCAAACATCCGCAGCCGGTACGGCAATCCCACATTACAAACCGCCGCGCCTCTGGGCTTGCGGTGGCGTTTCTCCTTGTAGCTGCGCTTTTAGTTGGCCGCCTGTTTTGGGTGCAGGTGGTGTGGGGCCCGGAACTTCGCGTCCAGGCTGCTGACCAGCGCACCCGCAAGTACGACGATGTTGCGCGCCGCGGCGAGATCACTGACCGTGAGGGCAAGCGTTTGGCCTATACCATGCAGGCACGATCGCTGACCGTTTCGCCGATCATGCTGCGCAAGGAGATCCAGGAGCAGCAGGAGCTGAAGCTGCGTGTAGAGGGCTTGTCTAAAAAAGACATCGACGCCCAGATCGATGCCCGCGTTGAAGACGTGCTGCGCACCATGGCCAATGAGATTCCGGTCATGATTGCGGAAGGCAAGCCGGAGACGGATCAAAGCGTGGACGACGGCGGTAACCGCACCGTGGGCAACGTTTCCGCCCGCGAGATTCTGGACAAGCTGAAGGCAGATACCCACTACGAGGTGTTGGTGCGCAACGTGGACCCGGATGTGGCCGCAAAGGTTGCGAAGAGTTTCCACGGCGTGGCGGCAGACCACCAGGACATCCGCCAGTACCCGAATGGTGCGATTGGTGAAAACATTTTGGGCAAGGTTGGCATGGACGGCCACGGCCAGTTCGGCTTGGAGGCCTCCAGTGACGCGATCCTGACCGGTATTAACGGCAGTTCTACCGAGGATGTCTCCGCCGACGGCCTTGCTATTCCGGGCAGTCTTCGCGACGTTGTGCCGGCGGTTGACGGCGCGGATATCCAGCTGACCATTGACTTGGATCTGCAGACCTTTGTCCAGCAGACGCTTGAGCAGGCGAAAGCGAACTCGCTGGCCAAGAGTGGCCAGGCAGTGGTGCTGGACGCGCACACGGGTGAAGTGCTGGCAATGGCTAACACGGACACCATTGACCCGAACGGCAACTTGGAAAAGCAGCTGAAGGAGGGCCGGGACTTTGACAACACGTCTATTTCGCACCCCTTTGAGCCGGGTTCTGTGGCGAAGGTGATCACCGCCGCCGCAGCAATTGAAGAGGGCCTGACTGACCCGTATGAGGTCCACCAGGTGCCGGGCTTTATTGAGATGGCTGGTGTTCGGGTCAACGACGCCTGGTCCCACGACGTTGCGCCGTACACCACGGCAGGCATCTTTGGTAAGTCCTCCAACGTGGGCACGCTGCAGCTTGCACAGCGCCTGGGCGAGGACCGTTACTGGGATTATGTGCGCCGCTTCGGCATTGGCCAGACCACCGGCATTGAGCTGCCAAATGAGTCCGATGGTCTGTTGCCGGTGCGTGAGCAGTGGTCGGGCGGCACCTTTGCCAACCTGCCAATTGGGCAGGGCATGAGCTGGTCCGCGCTGCAAATGGCTGGCGTGTACCAGGCTTTGGCGAACGGCGGTGAGCGTATTGAGCCGCGCATTATTGCCAAGGTCACTGGCCCGGATGGGGAGGAGATCCCGCAGCCGGAGCCGGAACGTGTACGTGTGGTCAGCGAGGAAACGGCACGGACCACGGTGGATATGTTCCGCTCTGTGTTCCAGTCGGACCCAACCGGGATGCAGTCCGGTACCGCTCAGAACGCAGGGCTGGAGGGCTACCAGCTTTCCGGTAAGACCGGCACGGCGCAGAAGGTGAACCCTGACACGGGCGCATATTCCAATAGCGCGTTTTGGATTACGTTTGCTGGTATCGCTCCGGCAAATGACCCGCGTTTTGTGGTTGCCGTCATGTTGGATGAACCGCAGCGTGGTCCGCTTGAAGGTGGCGCCGGCGGCCAGTCGGTTGCGCCGGTATTTACACAGATTGCCAGCTGGTTGCTCAACCGCGAGAACATTCCGCCTAGCCCACACGCAGAGCCATTCCTGCTGCAGGCACAGTAAGAGAGGAAGGACACCATGAACGCAGTAAACGGGGCAACCATCCGCAATCTTGCCCAGCTGGCTCACGCTGAACTTGTCAACGCGCCGAGCGAAGACATGACGGTGACCTCTATCAGCCTGGACTCTTCCGCAGTAGAACCCGGGGGCATCTTCGCGGCACTTCCCGGCACCCGGGCACACGGCGCGAGCTACGCCAAAGATTCCAAGGCAAGTGCTTTGCTTACGGACGCCGACGGGCTCGCCATCATCCGCTCCACCAAGGACCCACGCCCAGTGCTTGTCGTTGACAATGTTCGCGCTGTGTTGGGGCAGGTGGCTGCTGAGGTGTACGGGTGGCCGTCGACAAGCATGAAGCTCATCGGGGTGACCGGAACCTCGGGCAAAACCACCACCACCTACATGTTGGAGCGCGGGCTGGCTGCGGCCGGCTGCAAGGTGGGGCTCATTGGTACGACCGGTACGCGTATTGCAGGCGAAGATGTGCCAACGAAGCTCACCACCCCTGAGGCGCCGAAGCTGCAGGAGCTGTTTGCGCGGATGCGCGACGCTGGGGTGACACACGTGGTGATGGAGGTCTCCTCCCACGCGCTGATGCTGGGGCGCGTTGGCGGCACGCAGTTTGATGTGGCGGGCTTTACCAACCTGTCCCAGGACCACCTGGATTTCCACTCCACCATGGAGGAGTATTTCGAGGCCAAGGCCCTGTTCTTCGATCCCGAATCGCCCTACGCGGCCGAGAAGTCCGTGATCTGTGTTGATGACCAGTGGGGCGTGAAGATGGCTGGCATTGCCAAGGATCCTGTGCTGGTGGGTACCCGCGGCCAGGACGGTGTGGACGTGTCCGCGCACCAGGAAAGCGTGGATGCCACCGGCGTGCAGCACATTTCGCTTGAGGTACGCGGTGCGCCGCACACGCTGATGCTGCCCATGCCGGGCAAGTTCAACGTGGCTAACGCGGCGCTGGCTGTGGCACTGGCAACGGAAGTTGGGGTGGACACAGAAGCGTTCATCCAGGGCCTGTCCGGGGCGAGCGTGCCTGGGCGTATGGAGCCAATTGACTGCGGCCAGGAGTTTGTAGCCGTGGTGGACTACGCACATAAGCCTGCCGCGATTGCCGCAGTGCTTGAGACCCTGCGCGGCCAGGTTAGCGGGCGCGTAGGAATTGTGGTGGGTGCTGGTGGTGACCGTGATGCGTCGAAACGCACGGTGATGGGCGCGGAGTCTGCCAAGGGGGCGGACTTGGTGATTGTTACTGATGACAACCCGCGCACCGAGGACCCCGCCGCGATTCGCGCTGCCGTGCTGGCGGGCGCGCGCGAGGCAGGCGGACGCGCCCAGGAGATCCGCGAGGTTGCCGGTCGTGCCGCGGCGATTGACCAGCTTGTCGCGTGGGCTAAGCCGGGCGATGCCATCATTGCCGTTGGTAAAGGCCACGAGGTGGGCCAGATCATCGGAGAGACCACCCACCATTTTGATGACCGTGAGGAAATGCGCCGCGCACTGCATGCGCGCATGGGCGCCAGTGAGGAGATGGACTAAGTGATACCGCTTACCCTGGAGCGCATCGCCGAAATCACCGGCGGTTGCTTAAGCCCAGAGGCAGACCCGAAAACCCAGGTCACAAGCTTTGTGGAGTTTGACTCCCGCAAGATCACCCCGGGTGGGTTGTTCATTGCACTGCCGGGCTCGCGTGTAGACGGCCACGATTTCGTCCCCAAAGCCATCGAGCAGGGAGCGGCCGCAGCGCTTGTTACGCGTGAGGTGTCAGCACCTGCGATCATTGTGGACAAGGTGCCGCCGAAAAAAGGCGACAACTCTGACTTGGCCGTGAATGATCCGGATGGTTCCGCCGCAGGTGTTGTGGCAGGCATGACAAAGCTTGCTGCGTATGTGGCGCGTGAGCTGAGCACGAACTACGGGCTGACCATTGCGGGCATTACGGGCTCTGCTGGCAAGACTTCTACCAAGGACCTGATTGCCGCGGTGCTGTCGCGTGCGGGGGAAACGGTCGCCCCGCCGGGATCCTTTAACAACGAGATCGGCCACCCGTACACGGTGCTGCGCTGCAGTGAAGATACAGACTTTTTGGTGGCTGAGATGTCCGCGCGCGGCATTGGCCACATTGCGCACCTAGCAAAGATCGCTCCGCCGAAGATTGGCGTGGTGCTCAACGTCGGCTCCGCCCACTTAGGTGAGTTCGGCTCGCGGGAAAACATCGCGCTGGCCAAAGGTGAGCTGGTGGAGGCACTGCCAAAAGCCGCAGATGGGGGAGTGGCGGTGCTCAACGCGGACGATGATCTGGTTTCCGCGATGCACACGCGAACCCAGGCTCGCGTGGTCACGTTTTCTGCCGAAGGCAAGAACAACGCGCAGTACTACGCCACAGGCGTCACGCTGGATGAGCTGGCGCGCGCAACGTTCACGCTGCATACTCCTGCAGGTGAGCCGCAGCAGGTGCGCTTGAACGTGTTCGGCGCACACCAGGTGTCCAACGCCCTTGCCGCCGCCGCAGTCGGCGTGGAGTCCGGCATGGATCCAGCCGTGGTGGCCGAGGCGTTGAGCCAGGCGCACTCTGTTTCCGTTGCGCGTATGGATGTAGGCACGCGCCCAGACGGCGTGACCGTGATCAATGACGCGTACAACGCCAACCCGGAATCCATGCGCGCGGCCATCGCTGCACTTGGGTTTACTGCCGCGGCGCGTCCCGGTGTGCGCTCCATCGCGGTGCTGGGCGAAATGGCGGAGTTGGGCGGTTCTTCCACAGAAGAACACGCTGAGCTTGCAGATGAGCTTGCCCGCTACCGGGTCACGCACCTGGTCACCGTTGGGTTCAACGATGCTACGGAAGCGCTGGCAACGCGCGCAGTGGAACACGGCATTGATACCCACCAGGTGGCGGACGCGGATGGGGCGGCGGAGGTCGTCGAAAAGCTGATAGCTCAACCACCCGCCGGTGTGGAGGGCTGGGCGGAGATGCGCCACCGCGATGTTGTGCTGGTCAAGGCCTCGAATGCGCTTCGGCTATGGGCAGTGGCGGAGCGACTGATGCCGGGCAATACCCTTATGAGTGACAAAAGTTAGGCACTGAGGAGAGTCATGATCCAACTCATCATCGCCGGGATTGTTAGCTTCCTGGTGGCGATTTTCACCACCCCAGTGCTCATCCGGTATTTCCACCGCCGTGAGATGGGCCAGGAGATTCGTGAGGACGGCCCACAGTGGCACGCCAAGAAGCGCGGCACACCCACCATGGGCGGCCTGGCCATCCTGCTGGGCATCACCGTGGGTTACGTGGTGAGCGCCCTGTATGCAATTGCTGGTGGGCATGCCGGTTTCACGGCTTCCGGTTTGATTGTGTTGGGGCTGACACTCTCACTCGGGCTGGTGGGCTTTGCTGATGATGGCATCAAGATCTTCTTCAAGCGGAACCTTGGCTTGAACAAGACCGCAAAGCTGGTCGCGCAGCTGGTCATCGCGATCGGTTTCGGCTTGCTCATTACGCGCTTCCCTAACGACGCAGGGCTGACGCCTGGTTCCACCTTCCTGTCCCTGACCCGAGATGTTGAGACCATCGATATTGCCGTGGGCGGGGGAGTACTGGGCATCATCCTGTTTTTGGTGTTCATCTACTTGCTGCTGGCGGCCTGGTCGAACGCAGTGAACCTGACGGACGGTCTGGATGGTTTGGCCGCTGGTACCACCGCACTGGTGATGGCGGCCTACACGTTTGTTACGTTCTGGCAGTTCCGCAACTCCTGCGAGGCTGCCGCAACCGCCGGCTGCTACTCGGTGCGTGACCCGCTGGAGCTGGCTGTGCTGGCCGTGTCCGGGTTTGGCGCCTGCATGGGCTTTTTGTGGTGGAACGCGGCGCCGGCCAAGATTTTTATGGGCGATACCGGCTCGCTGGCGCTCGGTGGCCTGGTTGCCGGACTGTCGGTGACCTCGCGCACGGAGCTGCTCATGGTGATCATCGGCGCGCTGTTTGTTATTGAGGCTGCGTCTGTTGTTATCCAGGTGGCGTCCTTTAAGACCACCGGTAAGCGCGTTTTCCGTATGAGCCCGTTCCACCACCACTTTGAGCAGGGCGGCTGGCCGGAGACGACAGTGGTGATTCGGTTCTGGCTGATCTCTGGCATGGCCGTGGCTACTGGTCTGGCGGTGTTTTACTCAGAATGGCTGTTCCAGATTGGTGTGTCGCTGTGAGTGGCGTGAGCGTGCCGGCGCCGTTTGATCGCGGCGTGATTGTCGCTGGTGCTGGCGTGTCCGGCACCGGCATTGCCACGCTGTTTCGTGGCATTGGCGTGGATGTGCTGATTGCGGATGACCGCGCAACGGGTGAGGGCATCATCACCACTGAGGCGGCGCGCGCTCACTTCGGTGAGGTCGGTGCGGTTGTCACGTCCCCAGGTTGGCGGCCCGATTCGCCCTTGCTTGTCGACGCCGCGTTTGCCTCCCTCCCCGTCATCGGCGATGTAGAAGCCTGCTACAGGCTTGACCGCGCCGGTGTGTTCGGCCCGCCTCGGGACTGGCTGGTGGTCACCGGCACGAACGGCAAGACGACCACGACCGGCATGTTGGCGGCGATGATGCAAGAAGCCGGCAAGGACACCGGCAAGCGTGCGGTGGCGTGCGGCAACATTGGCGTGGCCGTGGCAGATGCGTTGGATGCGCCGCAGCGTGTCGACGTGTTGGTGGCGGAGCTGTCCAGCTTCCAGCTTTTCTGGTCCGATCAGCTTGTGCCGGATGCAGCCGTGTTGCTGAACCTAGCGGATGACCACATTGATTGGCACGGTTCGTTTGCCCACTACGCGGAGGCGAAAGCGCGCGTGTTGCGCGCCACGCATGCGGTAGCTGGCATTGATGACCAGCATGTGCGCGAGCTCGTAGCTCGCACGGGACGCGATGACATCATTGGCTTTACGCTTGGGAATCCGCTGGCTGGCCAGGTTGGCGTTGCGGGTGGCCGGATCGTGGCCAACCTGCACGGCAAAACGGTGGATGTCGCCTCGGCGGAGGGCATCGAGCCTGCCGGCGCGGCCGGCGTGCTCGACGCACTTGCCGCTTCTGCCGTCGCGTTGACCCAAGGTGCGCGCCCCGAACACATTCAGCGCGCTCTTGCGCAGTATCACGTGGAGGGCCACCGCGGCGCGGTTGTGCATAGCGCCAACGGCGTGAACTGGGTGGATAACTCCAAAGCGACCAACCCGCACGCCGCGGATTCTGCGCTGACTGGCGCGGGCACCGTCGTGTGGGTGGCAGGCGGCCAGCTCAAAGGTGCTGCGGTTGATGAGCTCATTGCCGCGCACGCGCACCAGTTGCGCGCGGTGGCGCTGATGGGCGTGGACCGTGAAATCTTAGGTGATGCGCTTTCTCGCCTCGCCCCGGACGTGCCCGTCTTTGTCACGGACTCCACGGACCCGGATGTTGCTATGGAACAGGTCGCAGATTTTGCGGCCGCCCAAGCCCAACCGGGCGACACGGTGCTTTTGGCGCCGGCTGCGGCAAGTTTGGATATGTATTCCGGAATGTCGGCGCGTGGTAACGCGTTTGCCGCCGCGGCAATGAGACACTGCTAGGCACTACATAACTATCCGAGCGAAAGGGCACTATTTTCCGATGACGGCCACTGGAACCCGCCAACGCTCGATGAAGCGCCCGCCGGAATCGGGGTTTGCCCGTGCACTTCGGCGGATGCGTCAATCCATGGATTCGTACCCGCAGTTGGATTACACGGTGATCCGCACTGTGGTGCTGGTGCTGACTGGCCTTGGCGTGGTCATGGTCATGAGTTCTTCGATGGCCACGTCCTTTGCCTTGTCTGAAAACCCGTGGGCGATTGCCGTGCGCCAGGGAGCGATGGTGTGCGCGGGTTTGTTTGTGTTTTGGCTGGCGCTGAGGACGCACCCGGAGCGGCTGAGAACGTTTTCCTCGTGGTTCATGCTGGCCTCTGTCCTGCTGTTGATCGCGGTGTTGATCCCGGGCATTGGTACAGGCCGCGAAGAGGTTGGTTCCCAGTCGTGGATTGTGCTTGGTCCGTTGCGTCTCCAGCCTTCTGAGGTTGCCCGTATCGCCATTGCTATCTGGGGTGCCCAGGTGCTTGCGGGCCGTGATCCGCGCGACTGGAAGCGTGCTGGTAGCGGCTTCCCATTGTTTGTGTTGGTTGCGGGACTGTGTGCTGGTTTGATTGCCGCACAGGGCGATATTGGCATGGCCTTGTCCTTTTCAGTCGTGGTTGCGTTGATTCTCTTCTTCGCTGGGGTGAGCTGGGGAATCATCGGCGTGCTTGGTGGGGTTGTTGGTTTTGTGGCTGCTGTCGCATTTTTCTCTGGTGGTTTCCGTTCTCAGCGTTTCCACGTGTACTTCGACGCGCTTTTCGGCCATTTCGAAGACACACGCGGTGTGGCCTTCCAGTCGCACCAGGGCTTTTTGTCGCTTGCAGACGGCTCATTGTTCGGCGTCGGACTCGGCCAATCCCGCGCCAAGTGGTTCTACCTGCCAGAGGCACGCAATGACTTCATCTTCGCGGTTATCGGTGAGGAGCTCGGCCTGTGGGGCGGCGCCCTGGTTATCGGGCTGTTCGCTGCGCTTGCATGCTTTGGCTTGCGCTGTGCGCGTCGTGCCCAGAGCCAGTTCCAGTCCTTGATGGCTGCGGCGCTGACTGCGGGTGTTGTTTCCCAGGCGTTTATCAATATCGGTTACGTGGTGGGCCTGCTGCCGGTGACCGGTATTCAGCTGCCGATGCTGTCTGCTGGTGGCACGTCCGCGATTATCACCTTGGCGGGTATGGGCGTGTTGGCGTCTATTGCGCGCCATGAGCCGGATGCGATTTCGTCGATGCAGAACCATGGGCGCCCAACCTTCGACCGCGTGCTGGGAATTCCGGAGCCGCGCACGTTGGCGCAGCTGCGTGAGGAGTCGAAGCCGGCGCGTGGTGCGGTTGGGCGTGTGCGTCGTGAAGCAGACAAGCGCGAGGCACGCTTCGGCGCCCCGATCGCTGGTGGCCGTACCGTGCGTCCTACCGCGTCGCGTGCGCCGCGCCGTGACCAGCCGCGCCGCGAAGCCACGCGCTCTCGTGGAGCCTACGGTAATCATGGCGCCCTCAATTCAGACCGCCGCGCCGGTTAGTGCAAGCAAAGGGGAGTTTCGTTGTCTTTCTCATCTTTGAGTGTTGTTGTTGCTGGTGGTGGCACTGCAGGCCATATTGAGCCGGCTTTGGCTGTGGCGGAGGTGCTGCGTGACACCTACGGGGCTGAAGTTCGCGCTTTGGGCACGGAAAAGGGTTTGGAGACCACGATCGTGCCGGCTCGTGGCTTTGAGCTGTGCTTGATTGATCCGGTGCCCATTCCGCGCGGCAAGCCGTGGAAGCTGTTCGGGGTGCCCGCGAAGCTTGCAAAGAGTGTGAACCAGACGCGCCGCGCTTTGAAAGATGCTGGCGCGAAGGTGGTGTTCGGCACTGGCGGATACGTCGCGGCTTCTGCGTACTTGGCGGCGAAGTCGCTCGGCTTGCCGTTTTTCGTGCTGGAAACCAACGCGCTTGCAGGCATGGCCAACAAGCTTGGTGTGCGCCTTGGCGGCGTAGGCCTGAATGCGGTTGCTAATTCCGGCATGCCCGGTGACGTGGTTGGTATTCCGGTCCGTCCGGGCGTGGGTGTGGACCCGGATGGTGCGAAGGCTGAGCGCGGCTACCGCATGTGGGACCTTGATCCTGCTCGCCCAACCTTGCTGGTTACGGGTGGTTCCCAGGGTGCGGTGAGCATCAACACGGCGCTTGCCGGTGCGATTGAGCGTCTCACCAGTGAAGGCTTCCAGGTGCTGCATGCTTATGGACGCAAAAACGACGCCCCCGCACCCCACCCCGGCTACACAGCTGTGCCATATATCGATGACATGGAAGCCGCCTACGCGGTGGCCGATGCGGTGCTATGCCGCTCTGGCGCGATGACGGTGGCAGAGAACTCCGCCGCTGGCCTGCCCGCCATTTACGTGCCGCTGCCGCACGGCAACGGTGAGCAGGGGCTCAACTCCGCCCATTTGGTTTCCGCCGGTGCCGCGCTGCGTATCGACGATTCCGCGCTCACCCCCGACACCCTCTACGAGGCAGTCAAGGATGTCCTTGGTAGCCCTGAGCGTGTGGAGGAGATGCGTCGCGCACTAGCCGAAACGGGTGCGGGTGAGGTGGCGGAAGACATTGCGCGTCGCATAGCTGGAGCCGCTGAGTCGGCCGCTGAGTCGGCCAAGTAGAAGTTACGTAGATTAAGGAACCATGATGCAACCCGCAGTTGATCTTTCTCGCGTCCACCTCATTGGCATTGGCGGCGCTGGCATGTCGGGCGTGGCCCACATCCTGCTTGACCGCGGTGCGGTTGTTACCGGCTCTGATGTGAAGGATTCGCGCCCGGTGCGCGCTCTTCGCTCCCAGGGGGCGAAGGTTGCCGTGGGCCATGCGCCGGAAAACCTTGAGCTTTCCGGCCAGCTGCCCACCGTGGTGGTGACCAGCTTTGCCGCGATCCCGAAGGACAACCCGGAGCTGGTGCGCGCACACGAGGAGAACATTCCGGTGATTCGCCGCTCGGATCTGCTTGGTGAGCTTATGGAGGGCTACACCCAAGTCCTGCTCGCCGGCACCCACGGCAAGACGTCGACGACCTCGATGACGGTCGTTGCATTGCAGGCAGCTGGCATGGATCCGTCTTTTGCCATCGGCGGCCAGCTCAACCGTGCGGGCACGAACGCGCATCACGGCGGGGGAGAGGTTTTCGTCGCTGAGGCTGATGAGTCTGATGCCTCACTGCTGCGCTACAAGCCGGACGTTGCCGTGATCACCAACATTGAGCCGGATCACCTGGATTACTTCGGTACCCGCGAGGCCTACTTTGAGGTATTTGATGCCTTTGCGGACCGCGTCACCGACGGCGGCCACCTCGTGGTGTGTTTTGATGATGACAACGCTGCCGCCTGCGGCAAGCG
>NZ_KV786480.1:276074-277993 GCF_001806945.1 Corynebacterium sp. HMSC30G07
ACGCTGCCGCCTGCGGCAAGCGCGCCGCCGCCCGTGGCATCAACGTGTTGGGTTACGGTACTGCCGAGGCAGCCGCGCGGCATGCGGACCTGCAGCCGGGTGCGGTGATTGTTGAGGAGACGCTGGTTGACGGCGGCGTTGCCGTGACCATCGAGTTGTCTGATTCTTGGCGCGTGTCCTACCAGCTGGCCATCCCGGGTCGCCACATGGTGCTGAACTCTGCCGCGGCTCTGCTTGCCGGAGTGCTTGTTGGCGGTGAGCCCGCCCAGGTTGCCCAGGGTTTGAGTGATTTCACGGGCGTGCGTCGCCGTTTTGAGCTCAAGGGCGAGATCACCGACGGTGCGTTTGAAGGCACCCGGGTTTACGACGACTACGCGCACCACCCAACCGAAGTCGCCGCCGTACTTACCGCCGCGCGCGAAAAGGTCGCCGCGGAAGGCAGCGGCGCCCGGGTAGTTGTGTGCTTCCAGCCCCACCTGTACTCCCGCACCCAGGAGTTCGCAGCAGAGTTCGCCGAGGCACTCTCGCTTGCCGACGCCTGCGTGCTCCTCGACATCTTCGGCGCCCGCGAAGCCCCCGTCGAAGGTGTGTCTTCGCGCTTGATTGCGGACAAGATCGCCGAATCCACCACGGTTCTACTGGAGCCGGACTTCTCCGCGGCGCCCGCCACGGTGGCTTCGGTGACCAAACCGGGCGACCTAGTGTTCACCATGGGCGCCGGCAGCGTCACCCTGCTTGGCGACGAAATCCTGACCACCCTCACCCAACCCGCAGGCACCCATGTCGACGAAAATTAACTTCCCGCCACCGGAAGACGAACCCAACGACCCGGCCGAACAGCCTGAGCCTGAGGAGCTCGAGTCCGAGGTTGAGGTTGAACAGGTTGAGGTTGAAGCGCCTGAGGCTGAGGAGTTCGAGGCAGAACAGCCCGAGGCCGAGCCTGCGGAGACCGAAGAGCCAGAGCCAGAGCCTGAGCCTGAGCCTGAGCCTGTAAAGCAACCGGCGTGGCCGGAGAATGAGAAACCGAAGATTGATCCGGTGCAACAGCGGATTCGCCGCCGTCGCGCGGCGTTGTCCATTGGTGGCTGTCTTGGCATTGTGGCAGTGCTGGCTGCGGTAGCTCCATTCACGCCAGTGGTCCCTATGCGAGGAATCAATGTCCACGGCAATCACGTGTTGACGGAAGAGTACGTCCAGCAGCTTGCGGATATCGCGCCAGATACGCCGATGGGGCGTGTGGATGTGCGTCGAGCTGCGCAGAACATAGCCGCTGACCCTTGGGTGGAGACCGTAACCGTGTCGCGTGACTGGCCGAGCAGCGTTGACGTTGAGGTCACGGAGCACGTGGCGGTGGCGTTTATTGCACAAGATGACGGAACGCATCTCATCGACAGCAATGGCATCGACTTCCTAGTTGCCGAACCACCACCGCAAGCTATTGAACTCGTTGGGGCACCGGTAGAGGATGCTGAGGCGATGGCGGCTGTGGTGGATATTGCGGCGTCGATTAGCGAGCGAGCCCGAAACGAAATTGCCGCCATCGACGTCGCACCGCTCAACCACGTGCTGCGCACCAACGACGGCCGCACCATTGTGTGGGGTGCGTCGGAGGACAACGAGAACAAGTCGTATGCCCTGGAGGCGGTGCTGCAGATGGAAGGCCGCGAGTTCAACATCACGAACCCGCAGCTTGTCACCAGCAGGTAGGGCAGACTTGGCTCGCCCTCGTGTCGGTCGCCCCTGTCTTGCGGTGTCTTCTAGGCGGTGTTTTCCGCGCGGAGGCAGTGCTTTCCGCGCCGCGGAAAACCTGTGTTCACCAAGCGGGTCGCTAGTCGCGCACGTTGATAGTCCCCGGGTGATAGTTTCCCGGGGCGAGCCCGTCCACTCTCAACAGATATGCAGGTCAAGATATGCAGGTG
>NZ_KV786481.1:0-6384 GCF_001806945.1 Corynebacterium sp. HMSC30G07
TCGGTTTATCCACACGAAATGTCCCTTAAGCCGGGTTTGTCGTGTGCTCGGGGCTTTTGCTTTGCTAGGTTTTTCGCATGGGCATTGATGCATCCTCCAGCGCAGTTCTGCTTGCGCTTGGTATCTCGCTGCTGGCCGGGCTTGCTACCGGCCTGGGCGGCCTTGTAGTGGTGCTCAAGCGTGCCCCAGGAGCGGCGTTCCTTGCTTCCGCGTTGGGCTTTTTCTGCCGGTGTCATGATCTACATCTCCTTTGTAGAACTGCTCCCAGAAGGCATCGCTGGGCTTGAAGGGGCCGGAAATGCTCGTGCTGAGCTTTGGGGTGTCATTGCGTTTTTCGGCGGGCTTGCGTTGATTGCGCTTATAGACCGCTGCGTGCCCGAAGAAATCAACCCTCACGAAGAGCCCCACCACCTGAGCGTCGGCGGGATTTCGCGGGCGCGAATGCGAAACGTTGGCCTTGTGGCGGCGGCTGCCATTGCCATCCACAATTTCCCGGAAGGATTTGCCACCTTTGCAGTAGCACTGTCAGATCCTGCGCTAGCGGCGCCATTGGCAATCGCTATTGCGATCCACAACATTCCAGAAGGTGTGGCGGTAGCGGTGCCGATGCGTGAGGCGACCGGTTCGCGTTGGAAAGCCTTCGGCTGGGCCACGCTCTCCGGTCTGGCGGAACCGCTTGGTGCCTTGATTGGTTTCCTGCTGCTGCAGCCTTACCTGGGCCCGCAAACGCTAGGGATTACGTTTGCTGCGATTGCGGGCATCATGGTCTTTGGCAGTCTGGACAAACTGCTGCCCACGGCGATTGCCACCGGCAAGCATCACGCCGCGATGTACGGCACGGTTGCGGGCATGGCAGTCATGGCCGCAAGTCTGCTGATCCTGCCGGGGTAGCGCCTCGAAGGCCTATACTTCCCACATGGGTCTACTGCGATTTATCCTGAACGTAATTTGGCTGTTTACTGCCGGTATCTGGCTGTTTATCGGCTATATTCTGGCGGGCATTGTGGCATGTCTGCTCATTGTGACTATTCCGTTCGGCCTGGCGTCGTTCCGCATCGCGGGCTACGTGATTTGGCCGTTCGGGCGAGAGGTGATCCAAGGCAACGTCGGCGCCCTCGGGATGTTAGGCAATGTCATCTGGTTCATTGTGGCGGGGCTTTGGCTGTCTATTGGGCATATTGTTACCGCCGCGGCGCAGGCTGTCACCATTATTGGCCTGCCGCTGGCGTGGGCAAACCTGAAGCTGATCCCCGTCACGTGCTTCCCGTTTGGCGCACAGGTGGTGGATTCCAATGATGATCGTGCGCGCTACGCGCCGGTAGTTGGATAACGTGCTCTAGCTGCTCGTTTGTTTTGTATCCATGAGCTGATTTATGATGAGCGGGCTGTCTTTTCAGCGCCCCCATCGTCTAGAGGCCTAGGACTCCGCCCTTTCACGGCGGCAACACGGGTTCGAATCCCGTTGGGGGTACGGCCCTGTGGCGCAGTTGGTTAGCGCGCCGCCCTGTCACGGCGGAGGTCGCGGGTTCAAGTCCCGTCAGGGTCGCCATATCGCCCCGAGGTTTTCCTCGGGGCGCTTTGCGTACGTAGATATGGGCCTGGGTGCCGTATTCGACGCTGTGGCGGCTACATGTCCGCACACTATCGGCAAGCAAAACCACTAAAAACATATAACTACCTGCTGATTTGTGGCTTGTCGCGTAGTCTGTGTAAGGTATCAACTCGTGCAACAGCACAGAAACAAATAAATAAGGCCCTGTGGCGCAGTTGGTTAGCGCGCCGCCCTGTCACGGCGGAGGTCGCGGGTTCAAGTCCCGTCAGGGTCGCTGAATTGCTTGGGAAACGAGTAGTTCTGGCCAGATAGCTCAGTTGGTAGAGCACACGCCTGAAAAGTGTGGGGTCGCCAGTTCGATCCTGGCTCTGGCCACATCTCAAATACACCCCTCCTTGCTGGTAGTGATACCGCGGGGAGGGGTGTATTCGTTTTGTCTGTAGGGTGTGACTATGGCTAACAACGACTACCAGCTTTCCAAGAACGAAGCCGCGGGCCAGTACGAGCTCACCATGGGTGATGAGGTCGCCGGCTTTGCAAGCTACGTAGACCGCGACGATGTGCGAGTGCTGCCGCACACGGTGGTGGAGCCGAAATTCCGCGGCCAGGGGCTCTCACGCCCGCTGATTCAGTACGCGCTCGATCAAGCGCGTGCGGATGGCATGAAGGTCGACCCAGCGTGCTCTGCGGTGGCGAAGTTCATCGACCAGAACGCGGACTATCAGGACCTGCTGGCCTAAACCAGCACTGGCCTAAACCAGCACTGCCTAGACCAGCATCTAGACCAGCATCTAGACCAGCGCCTAGACCAGCGCAAGCACGGCTAGATCGTGTAGTGGCCCGGGTCGACGTAGCAGTCCGGGTCAACCAAGTGGGTTTTTTCGCCTGGGTTCTTGGGGCGAATCTTCGCTGGGATACCCACAGCGATGGAGTGCGGCGGCACGTCCTTGGTAACTACGGCGTTCGCGCCTACAGCGGAGCCTTCACCAATAACGACGGGGCCGAGCACTTTGGCGCCGGCGCCGATCGTCACGTTGTCACAAATCGTCGGGTGGCGCTTCGTCTGTGTGAGCACTTGGCCGCCGAGGGTGACGCCGTGGTAGAGCATCACGCCGTTACCAATCTCGGCGGTCTCGCCAATCACAATGCCCATCCCGTGGTCGATGAAAAACCGCCTGCCAATGGTGGCGCCGGGGTGGATCTCAATACCGGTGAAGAATCGGTTTGCCTGCGACAGAATCCTGGCGGGCGCTTTCCAGCCGCGTTTCCACATCGCGTGACAGAGGCGGTGCACCCAGATTGCGTGCAGGCCGGAGTACACAATTGCGTTCTCTACGTCGCCTCGTGCCGCGGGGTCGTGGTCCCGGGCATTCGCCAAATCCTCACGGACAGTCGCGATGATCTTCAACAGCATAGAAGGCAGCTTACATGCGTAACCCCCGCGTCCCGTGGTGTTGGATTCATGGGAGGCGGGGGCGTTGGGCGTCGTCAAGCGAAAAGCTCCTAGTCGCGGATGTCCTCGTACAGGACGGTGGAGACGTAGCGCTCGCCGAAGTCCGGGATGATCACAACGATGGTCTTGCCGGCGTTCTCCTCGCGCGCGGCCAGCTCAAGGGCTGCCTTCACGTTTGCGCCTGCGGAGATGCCGCCGAGCACAGCGTCCTTCACTGCCAGCTCGCGAGAGGTGGCAACGGCGTCCTCGTTGGTCACGGCGATGATCTCATCTACCACGCCACGATCCAGCGTGCCCGGCACAAAGTTTGCGCCCAGGCCCTGGATCTTGTGCGGGCCAGCCTCGCCCTTGGACAGCAGCGGGGAAGCGGCCGGCTCAACTGCCACAGCCTTGACGTCTGCTTTCTGCTCCTTTAGGTACTTGGCGCTACCGGAGATGGTGCCGCCGGTGCCTACACCTGCAACGATGATGTCAACTTCACCGTCGGTGTCGCTCCAGATCTCCGGGCCGGTGGTGTTGTAGTGGATCAGCGGGTTCGCCTCGTTTTCAAACTGGCGAGCCAGGATGGCGTTGTCGCGCTCCGCCACAATCTCGTTGGCCTTCTCCACGGCACCCTTCATGCCGGCAGCGCCCGGGGTGAGCACGATTTCTGCGCCGTATGCACGCAGCAGCACGCGACGCTCCGTGGACATGGTTTCCGGCATGGTCAGGACAACCTTGTAGCCCTTTGCCGCACCTGCCAGCGCGAGTGCGATACCGGTGTTGCCGGAGGTTGCCTCAACGATGGTGCCGCCCGGCTTGAGCTCGCCGGAAGCCTCGGCAGCCTCAACGATGGCCTTGCCAATGCGGTCCTTCACTGAGTTTGCCGGGTTGTAGAACTCCAGCTTGGCCAGCACGCGAGCCTTCGCACCGTGCGCTTCGGTGATGCTGTTGAGCTCAACCAGCGGGGTGCCGCCGATGAGTTCAAGCACGTTGTTTGCAATCTTTGCCATGGGTTTTCTCCTTGCTTTAGCGTTTCTTCGTTGGAAGTATACACCCCCAAAGTAGACCGTCCAGTTTTTATTCGCCAGACAGAGCAGTCTGCTTTACGACGCCCATCACAACGCCCTCCCACCTGCCCAACGCTTCGCTCCCAGGGGGTGGAATTTGGCTACCCCCGCTTAGGGGTTATCATCATGCGCATGACTGTGGATGACCAACGGGTCAAAGACGACGATGACTCAATCCGTGCCGCACTGACCGCACTGAAGACGGCCACCGGAATTCCGGTTGCAATGTACGGCACTTTGCTTGCAGACAACCGCGTGCAAATCACGCAGTGGATCGGTCTACGTACTCCGGCGCTGCAGAACCTGGTGATTGACCAAGGCGCTGGCGTGGGCGGGCGTGTCGTTGCCACCCGTCGTGCAGTTGGTGTTTCTGACTACATGCGCGCCAATGTCATCTCGCACGAGTATGACAAGCAGATCCAGGAGGAAGGCCTGCACTCTGTTGTGGCCGTGCCTGTGATCGTCCAGCGCGAGATCCGCGGCGTGCTCTACGTTGGTGTCCACTCCACCGTGCGCTTGGGCGACAAGGTGATTGAAGAGGTTACCCTGACTGCCCGCACGCTTGAGCAGGACTTGGCGGTGAACTCTGCGTTGCGTCGTCAAGACGGTGGTAAGGCCTCCACCAAGCAGGGCCGTGTGATGAACGGCGCGGAATGGGAGCAGGTGCGTGCCACCCACTCGAAGCTGCGCATGCTTGCCAACCGCGTTGATGATGAGGGCTTGCGTAAAGAGCTTGAGCAGCTGTGTGACCAGATGGTTTCCCCGGTTCGTGTCAAGCAGACCACCAAGCTTTCCGCACGTGAGCTGGACGTTTTGTCCTGTGTGGCACTTGGCCACACCAACGTTGAAGCGGCAGAAGAAATGGGTATTGGCCCGGAGACCGTGAAGTCGTACCTGCGCAGCGTGATGCGCAAGCTTGGCGCGCACACACGGTACGAGGCGGTCAACGCCGCCCGCCGCATCGGCGCATTGCCGTAGGTACGCTTAGTGCCGTGAAGGAACGATTTTTAGTCACTGGCGGCACTCGGCTCGAAGGCGTTGTCAAGGTTGACGGCGCCAAAAATAGTGTGCTGAAGCTCATGGCGGCAGCACTGCTTGCAGAGGGCACAACAACCCTGCACAACTGCCCGGAAATCCTGGATGTGCCCCTGATGGCGCAGGTCCTTGAGGGCTTGGGCTGCGAGGTTCTTATCGACGGCCAGACGGTCCGCATCACCACCCCAGCACAGATCTCCCCGAACGCAGACTTTGACGCGGTGCGTCAGTTCCGCGCCTCCGTTGCAGTACTGGGCCCACTTGTTGCTCGCTGCCACGAGGCGCGCGTTGCGCTTCCGGGTGGAGACGCTATTGGTTCGCGCCCACTCGACATGCACCAGACCGGCCTGGAAAAGCTGGGTGCAACCACCCGCATTGAACATGGCGCGGTTGTTGCGGAAGCCGGCGAGCTTGTTGGCGCGAAGATCAGTCTGGACTTCCCGTCTGTTGGAGCAACGGAAAACATCCTCACCGCCTCTGTCTTGGCAAAGGGCGAGACCGTGCTGGATAACGCAGCGCGTGAGCCGGAGATTGTGGACCTGTGTGAGATGCTCAATGAAATGGGTGCGCAGATTGAGGGGGCGGGCACGTCGACGTTGGTGATACGTGGCGTGGATAAGCTTGCACCCATCGAGCACACCGTGGTGGGGGACCGCATTGTGGCAGGCACCTGGGCCTATGCCGCGGCCATTACGCAGGGCGACATTACGGTAACCGGGATTGCGCCGCGCCACCTGCACCTGGCGCTGTCCAAGCTGAAGCTTGCCGGCGCGGATGTGGAGACCTATGACAACGGCTTCCGCGTGCGCATGGACCAGCGCCCAAAGGCAGTGGATTATCAGACCCTGCCGTTCCCCGGGTTTCCTACAGACTTGCAGCCCATGGCCATTGCGATTGCAGCTATTGCCGACGGCGTATCCGTGATCACCGAGAACGTCTTCGAAGCCCGCTTCCGCTTTGTGGATGAAATGTTGCGCCTTGGTGCCGACGCAAACGTGGACGGCCACCACGTAGTCATCCGCGGCGTGGAGCGTTTGAGCTCTACCGACGTGTGGTCTTCCGATATCCGCGCAGGTGCGGGCCTTGTCCTGGCTGGCCTTGTGGCAGAGGGCCAGACCGTGGTGCACGACGTCTATCACATTGACCGCGGTTACCCGTCCTTTGTTGAGCAGCTTTCTGCCCTAGGGGCGAAGATTGAGCGCGTAAGCGACAGTAAGCACGCGTTATAGCGTTACTTATAGCGTTGCGTTTATGTCGGTTTACCTGCGGATTTGTGTTGTGTTGTGGGTGTGTGT
>NZ_KV786482.1:0-1004 GCF_001806945.1 Corynebacterium sp. HMSC30G07
GTTATGGGGTGAAGGTTCTGAAGTGTATCTGAAATGTATTCCTGATAATCCGGTTCTATGTTCTAGTCTAGGCTGGGCATTGCCGCTGATCAGCGCCAAAAGATAGGTGAACTGTCACGTACTCAGCAAATGTTCACCTTCGGGGAACCTGTACCGGGCTGCGAGTCATGGATTTTCCCTCTGAAATCCCTGGAAACTTCGCCAGTTTCAAGTAGTTGCGACTAACTAATGTCCAGCGAACGTTGAGCATTTAGTTTGATGGCACTACGCTTTTCCAGTGTGAGGGTCACCTATCACTTAGGTACTCTGCTCGGCCCTGCGCCTGAAGGTGGGCGTGGGGGACCTTGGAACTATTGATCCCTGGAGGGGAAATACATGCAAGGAAAGAACATCGCACGTCGCCGTGGCACCTCTGTAGCTGCGGCTGCGTTGTCGTTTGCGTTGGTTGCGCCGTTTGCGCAGCCGGTTGCTGCGCCGAACTCAGTGCCTGCGGCATACGCCGGCACTCCGGCTGAGGCTGGCCAGCCTAATGACGCTGGTAATGGTGTGAAGTACCCAGGTAAAAATGCCGATGGTGTCTACCAGTCTGTCGTCGATGAGCAGCGTTACACCTTCACTGATCAGCCGATCAAGGTTGAGGGTGCGATCGAGTCAAAGGGTGAGAAGAACACCACTGAGTCGATCGAGGGTTACGTTATCCACCAGCGTGATGGTGACCTTTCGGTGTATCCGGGTACCCGAGATCCGTGGAAGCCGATCCCGATGGAGGGTGTACGCGTTTACGCGCAGTGGACTGAAAAGGGCGGTATCACCTCGCCGGTGTACACGACCACCACTAATGCAGATGGTTACTACAGCATCAAGATGAAGCCCTTTAACAACGCTAAGGGCGAGGTTGTGAAGTTTGATGCGGACCCGAACGGTCCGGAGTATGAGAAGATTCGTGTGTGGGTGGACAACCCGGATACGAATAACTTCACGCAGCTGTATGGCTACAACTTCGG
>NZ_KV786482.1:1024-1419 GCF_001806945.1 Corynebacterium sp. HMSC30G07
TGGCTACAACTTCGGCCACATGGGCCCGAACGGCGACACGTACGACACCCCGGGCGGCATGGGCTGGGGTGTGGGGCCGGACCGTGTGTCCAATGTCCGTTTTGCGTTTGGTGAGAAGACCCGCCACGACATCATGCACCTCGACAAGGCTGATAAGAACCCAGTCGTTGGCAACGGACCCGGCCAGATCAAGGGCAATCTGTTCTGGCACCTCTACCACACCCAGGGTGCGTTTACGCCGAGCTTGATGAACAAGATGAACGGTGCTGACGTACCGGCAACGGGTATCAAGGTCTATGGTTCCTACCTGTCTGATTACGCGGTCAATCAGATCAAGGAGAAGGCTGCTATTGATCTTGGCTTTGATGAGATCCGTGGTCGCGGTTGGACCAACC
>NZ_KV786483.1:0-2413 GCF_001806945.1 Corynebacterium sp. HMSC30G07
GGTCAACGGCCACGAGAAGGGCAAGGACGACAACGGTTCAGACAACAAGTCTGGTAATCCGGTCTACAACTCGGATGATCTCAAGGTCCAGCCGGGTGAGAAGAAGGCTACGAACAACCCGTTCGAGGGTCAGGACAACCTGAAGCCGATTGAGAAGACTGAGGTCACTCCGAAGGATTCCGAGGGTGAGGGCTGGGGCTTCACTATCGACGACAAGGGCGTCATCACCGGTGAGGCTCCGTCGGTTGATGATCTGAAGGGTTCCTTCAAGGAGAAGTTCCCGAACGGTACGAAGAACTGGGATGAGTTCAAGAAGCAGTTCGAGGGCATCGCTGATCCGACCGTGACCGGCAAGATCGCCTTCGAGGGTGAGACTGATCCGAAGACGGGCGAAGCTACCTTCCACCTGGTTGACAAGGACGGCAAGTCCCTGCTGGATCCGACCGGCGACATTGATGGCGACGGCGTATCCAACAAGGATGAAATTGAGAAGGGGTCCAACCCGTTTGACAAAGACTCGACGCCGGATACCTCCAAGCCGACGGTGAATGAGATCAAGCCGGGCGCCAAGGAGATCACCGGTAAGGGTGATCGTCCGGGTGAGGACATCAAGGTCACGTTGCCGAACGGTAAGGTCATTGAGACCAAGACCGATGAGAATGGCAACTGGAAGGTTGAGGTTCCGTCGGATGTTGATCTGAAGACTGGTGACAAGGTTGTCGTTACCGATGGTGCTGGCAACTCTACTGAGGCAAAGGTTGGCATTGACACTGGTAAGTGTGTTGCTACCACCCTCGGCTTCGGTCTGCCGTTGATCGCGCTGCTGCCGATTGGTTTGGCTACCCAGATGGACATCCCGGGTGTCACGCCGATTGCTAACGAGGTCTCCCTCCGTCTGGAGCAGGCGAACTCCCAGATTCAGCAGCAGCTGGGTATCTTCAACCCGCAGATGGCTGGTCAGGTTGCTGAGATCAACGCTCGCCTGAAGGAGGTCGGTGGTGACCTGTCTATGGTGGCTGCTGGTATCGCTCTGATCGCCGCAGGCATCTTGGCTGGCACCCTGATTTACGACAACTGCTCCCCGAACGGTGGCTTCAACTCCTCCGTGAAGGACCTTGAGCTGAAGGGTTCTTCCGGTAAGACGCACGAGCTGTCTTCGAAGAAGCAGGGCGAGGATAAGAAGTCCTCTGCTGAGAAGTAGGACCGCTTCCGTGTAGCTGCTTGTAGCTAGCTGCCGACCCCGGTGTTGTGAGGGAATCACATCCCTCACAACACCGGGGTTTGTCTTTTTCTGCGGTTGTATTCCTTTAACGTGCAAATCAAGGTGGTACACACTATTCTTGGAGGGAATATCCAGGTGTACAGGCGATGTTCAGCCACTAAGGAGAGCACATGAAAAAGCCAGTCCCCGATGCAGCTGTTAACAAACGTCGCGGGGTATCCGTCGCCGCAGCTGCCCTCTCATTTGCGTTGGTTGCGCCGTTGGTGCAGCCGGTTGCGGTACCTCAATCTGTGGCTGCGGCTTACGCCGGTACTCCAGATGAGGCTGGCCAGCCGAATGATGCGGGTAATGGTGTCAAGTACCCGGGTAAGAATGCCCAGGGTGTCTACCAGTCCGTGGTGGATGAGCAGCGTTATGAGTTTGCTGATCAGCCGATCAAGGTTGAGGGGGCTATCGAGTCTGACGCTCCGGAAGGCACCAACGAGTCCATCGAGGGCTACGTGATCCACCAGCGTGATGGTGACCTGTCGGTCTACCCGGGAACCCGTGATCCGTGGAAGCCGATCCCGATGGCTGGTGTGCGCGTCTATGCACAGTGGACTGAGAAGGGTGGCATTGTGTCGCCGGTGTATACCGGTGTGACTCGTGAGGATGGCTACTACACCATCGAGATGAAGCCGTTCACCAATGCCAAGGGCCAGGTAGTGAAGTTTGATGCGGATCCGAACGGTCCGCAGTACGAAAAGATTCGTGTGTGGGTGGATAACCCGGATCCGGATAACTTCACGCAGCTGTATGGCTACAACTTCGGCCACATGGGCCCGAACGGCAACACGTACGACACCCCAGGTGGTATGAGCTGGTCTGTTGGTTCTGACCGTGTGACCAGCGTTCGTTTCGCGTTTGGCGAGAAGACCCGCCATGACGTGATGCACTTGGATAAGGCTGATCAGAACCCAGTCGTTGGTAATGGGCCTGGCCAGATTAAGGGCAACCTCTTCTGGCAGCTGTACCATACTGCGGGTGCGTTTACGCCGAGCTTGATGAACAAGATGAACGGTGCCGATGTGCCAGCAACCGGCGTCAAGGTCTATGGTTCCTACCTGTCTGATTACGCGGTCAACGAGATTAAGACGAAGGCTGCGAATGATCTTGGATTTGATGAGATCCGTGGTCGCGGTTGGACCAACC
>NZ_KV786484.1:0-64928 GCF_001806945.1 Corynebacterium sp. HMSC30G07
CGATGGCGCGTAAATGCTGCAGATCCATCACACGGGTCTCAGCTTGCAAGGCACGCAGCTTCGGTAAGTGCTTCAGGCGTGCATGCGAGAAGATCGCTTGCTCAACCACGCTTTTAGCCCAGCCGGTCGCTTCCCTAATGGCCACTACTTCCACTTCAAAGCCATCAATACTTGCCCCCGGGGTGGCGAAGTGGCCGAATTCATCCCAGTACACGTCGCGGATACGTTGACCGCGGATACTGCGCGGATCCTCTGGTCGCTGTGTGCGGAAGTATGGTTCGCCCACGGTCTACCCCCATTGCTGCTTTGCGCTTTATTTTGTTGCCCTAATTATACCCGACAAATCATTCGACACGCAAGGCCTAACCCAGGATTTATTGCATTGATTTTCGTTTATGCATTCGGTAGGCACACTAGCGGTTGCATTCAGTATAGCCCCCAACCCCCACACACTCCTGACCAGCAAAAACAGGGAAACTAGAAGCTAGAAAAACACCGTGTTTTCTCGCTCCATCCACGCTCCCCTACCACTTTCGGAATCCCAGCAGGTCACGCCCGTTTCCTCCACCGCACAGACGAAGGGTCCGTGGTAGACCACCTCGCCGTATTGCACTACCTCGGCAGAAGGTGAGCCCTCAGGCCACACCAAATCCGAGTACAGCGGGGGCTCATTCTGCTCACGGACATATCCATGCAATACCTCGACCATCCAGCGAGGCATCCCCAGTTCACCGATACCGTACTGCTCAGTTTCCATGTAGGACTCGACACCGCAGTCGAACATCGGGGGATTTTCAAGATTCATCATGCAGCCGATGTTTCCGGATGGCGCAGTAAACACTGCGTACTCAACATCCATACCTTCATAGCTCTTCACCGTTGCTATCGGGCGAGCGTTCGGCGGAATCGGGCCACCTGCACCTGGATACGCTAGCGGGGCGCCAGGCACGCCGCGCTCGGGCTCCGCAGGTTCCGGATCAGGTTGGGGAGCTGACTCCGAAGCAGGAGGCTGCGAAACCGTTTCACCAACAGTTTCCGTCACTGTCTCCGTCACGGTCTCGGGCGCGCCACCACATCCCGCGAGCAAGCCCGCGGCACATACGGCAACCAGTCGTGCATTGAACGTGCGATTCATGCCCCAAAATTTTAAAATCGGCACCTGTAATGTACGTCAGAAGAAACGTAAAACCCGCTGACATCGCTTTGACCAGCGAGTTTTGCCCTCCACACCACCGTCCGGCGGGGGCTCCTTTTGCTTATCGACGCCACCGTCGCCCCAACCCCGACACCAACAGACCCCTAGAAAACGTGTTGGCTTTGGTGTCGCCCTCAATCAAACCCATGATCACCTGGTTGATATCAGCCAATGCGCTTGAATTTCTGGACACGGCAGCTGACTAAAGTGACCATCAACTAGCAACAATGAACACGAGGACTAACACCGTTATGAAAAACTCCAGATCACCCCTCACAACGCACACCGATTCCACAGGCGAGTTCGTCATCTACAACACGGAGGACGGTCGGACCGAAGTTCACTTACGTCTTATCGATGGCTCAGTTTGGATGACCCAGGCCGAAATGTCCGAGCTTTTCGATGTCACACGTGCCAATATCAGCTCGCACCTTACAAATATCTATGCGGAAAACGAGCTGAGCAGGGATCGAACTATTAAGAAATTCTTGACAGTTCGAACTGAAGGAGATCGAAACGTCACTCGCTCCACTGATCATTACAACCTTGATGCCATCATGGCCGTGGGCTTTCGCGTACGTGGGCCCCGCGGAACGCAGTTCCGCTCTTGGGCAACCACTGTCCTCAAGGAGTACCTCATCAAAGGCTTCGTCCTTAACGACGAGAAGCTGAAAGACCCTCTCGGTGTGGACTACTTTGACGAGCTCCTCGCGCGCATCCGAGATATCCGCTCCAGCGAAGCGCGACTCTACCTCGAGCTGCGCAACATCATTGCCCTTGCGGACGATTATGATGCCAACAGTCAACGCACCCACTACCTTTTCGCGAAGATCCAGGACAAGCTCCACTACGCCATCACCGGCAATACTGCCGCCGAGATCATCGCCACCCGCTGCGACCCATCTGCTGACAATCTCGGCCTGACCAACTGGAAAGGCGGGGTCGTACGCAAAGGTGACGTCACGACAGCGAAAAACTACCTCACTGATGATGAACTGCGGCGGCTTAATTTCCTCGTATCCGGATTCCTCAACTACGCCCAGGACCAGGCCGAACGTCGTAAAGTTATCCACATGTCTGACTGGCTGGACAAGGCAGACCAGTTCATCGAGTTCAATGAATACGAACCACTAAACGATCACGGCCGCATTACACGTAAAGACGCAAATAAGCTCGCTGAGGACCGCTATGGCCTTTACAACGAGGGACGCAAAGAAATTGAGTACCGCGAAGCCGAGAACGATCTCATCGAGGCGCTTAAAGAAGCAGATCGAAAACTGATCTCCCAAAGGAAGCGTCTCCAACCCCGGAGAAAATCAGACTGAGAAACCCCCAGGCCCGTGAGGGTCTGGGGGTTTGTGTTCAGTGGAGCCGCCGGGAATTGAACCCGGGTCCTTCATCACCGCGCCAGGGCTTCTCCGTGCGCAGTTCGCACAGAATCTCTACTCGACCCTCCGGATCAGACGAACATGTCCGGATGACGGGCCCAGTCAGTGAAAGGTGTCCCTTCCAAGGCCCCACTGACAGGGCCGGAAGGCAAGTCCCCTAAGTCGACGCCAGGTACCGGGTCGGGGACTTCCCCGGCCTGACGGACACGCAGGTCGCTTGCTCTATGTATTAGGCAGCGAGGGCGTAGTCACGCTGAGAGTTCTTCTCTGCGTTTATTAGTTACAGCGACGCTCACGGTGGTCTCCTGCCTGCACCGGCACGCTTCCCCTGGCTAAGTAGATGAAGTCGAAACCAGAATCGACCCCATGTCCACTACGAGAAAACGTAGGTAAAGAAGCACTCTAGCTTGCCGACGGCCTCACGCGCAAGAACTCCACCACCGCATCGGGCCCGGCGTCCACGGCAAGACGCGCAGCTTTGGCTACTTCGGTTGCGGGCATCTTCGGCAACGCGTCATCACCGGCGAGCATGTCGGTGTCCGTGCGTCCCGGGTGCAGGGAGGTCACGCGGATCTTGTCGGCCTCTTCAAGCTGCAGCGACTCAGTAAAGCCGCGCAGGGCGAACTTGGAGGCGCAATAACCGGAGTTGTCCGCAATACCGTGGAAGCCGGCGCCAGAGTTGAGGGTGATGAGGAGGCCACGTTGGCGTCGTAAAGCAGGAAGCAATGCGCGGGTCAGGGTGACGGGCGCGAACAGGTTGACCTCCATCATCCGGCGCCATGCTGCGTCATCGAGCTGCTCCAACGGGCCGTGCTCCATCACGCCAGCGCACAACACGAGCACGTCGAGCTGCTCGATCTGGGCAGCGGCGCGCAGGATCGCATCGGTATCCGTGAGGTCCGCAACGAACGGCTCAGCGCTTGGCAGCGCGGCGACAACCTCGGAAGCATCGGTAGAGGCACCTGCGTAAATGTGGTGATCCTTGCCCAGCTCCTCAGCAATCGCGCGACCAATGCCGCGGGTGGCACCCGTAATCAGTGCAGTCTTCTTCATCGTTTACGCCTTAATCCCCTTCAGCTTGCGGCCCAGCTCGCGCGTGATTTCACGGTCCTCAGTGCGGCGCTTAATGTCACGGCGCTTATCGTAGTCCTGTTTACCCTGCGCAAGGCCGAGTTCGACCTTGGCGCGCCCGTCCTTCAAATAGAGGGAGAGGGGGACGAGGGTGCGGTTGCCGTCCCGAAGCTTGCCCTCCAGGGAGTCAATCTCCCGGCGGTGCATAAGCAGCTTGCGGGTGCGGCGCGGCGGGTGGTTTGTCCAGTGGCCGCGCGAGTACTCCGGAATGTGCATGTTGCGCAGCCAGACTTCGCCGTTGTCAATGGTGGCGAAGGCCTCTACAAGCGAGACCTTGCCCTCGCGCAACGCCTTGATCTCGGTGCCCTGCAGCACAATGCCGCACTCCCAGGAATCCAAGATGGTGTAGTCATGGCGGGCTTTCCGGTTAGTGGCAAGCACCCCGGAATTGCTCAGCTTGGACTTCTTTTTCTTGGCCATAAGAGTCCAAAGTCTACTACTTACGCACGTAGGAACGAAGCGCCACCTGCGCGGCCAGCCCGCCAATCAGCATCGCACCAAGGCCTACCAGCGGCAACACCACAAACACCGCAGAATCCGGCACGTGCGCAACCAGCTGCGAGGCGTACAACTCCCCCAGCATGGAATCGATCACAGAGCGCTTGCCAACCCACACCAACAGCGTGGCCAAGACCGAGCCCATGAGCACAGAAAGCACCGCTTCAAGCACGAACGGGGCTTGGGTGAACCACCGGGACGCACCCACCATACGCATGATGCCGATTTGTTCACGACGGTGAAACGCCGCCAACTGCACCATGTTCACAATGAGAAACAGCGCCGCCAACCCCTGCACAGCCGCCACCATCCAGGTGACGTTGCGGAAGGTGTCCATCGTTTTCGCCGCCTGGCGCACGGTATCCGCCTGATCGGTAACCACACTGACCTGCGGCATGGTGGCAATCTCACTAATCGGGCCCTGGTCGCCCGGATCCTTCAGGCGCACGTGCAGCACCGCCGGCAGCGCCTCCGGGCTGGTCTCGCGCACCAGGTCCGGCTCCGTGTCCTGGAACAGTTCCACGAAACGCTCGTATGACTGCTCGCGGGAGCGGAACGTCACCTGCTCCACCCGATCGTCGCTCTGCAGCTTGTCGCGCACCTCAAGGCATGCCTCGGAGGAACAGTCCTGGTCATTGGCCGAAATCTCTTCGTCCAGCTCCACCATCACCTCAACGCGGTCCAGGTAGAGGTTCTTCGTCTCAGCGGTTGCGCGCGACATCAAAATGCCCGTGCCCACCAGCGCCAGCGACAGCGCAGTAGTAATCACCAGCGCAATCGTCATGGTGATGTTGCGCCCCAGGCCCTTAACGCCTTCGCGGAAGATAAAGCCCCAGTTCATTTATGCCCTCCCGTAGACACCGTTGGCGTCATCACGCACAAGCTTGCCCAAATCCAACTCAATGACACGTTTGCGCATGTCGTTGACCGCACGCGCGTTATGGGTGGACATGACCACTGTCGTGCCCAGCCGGTTGATGCGAGACAGAAGCGCCATAATCTCATCCGCCGTCTCCGGGTCCAGGTTGCCCGTCGGCTCATCCGCCAGCATCAGCTTCGGCTTGTTCACAAACGCGCGCGCAATGGCCACTCGCTGCTGCTCACCGCCCGAGAGCTCATGGGGCATCCTTGTGCTTTTGGACGCCAACCCCACCAACTCCAACGCCTCCGGCACCAACTTGGCAATCCTGGTCTTTTTCATGCCAATGACCTCAAGCGCAAAAGCAACGTTGTCGTAGACATTCAGCCGCGGCAGGAGGCGGAAATCCTGGAAGACGTAGCCAATAGCCTGGCGCAGCTTGTTCACGTCCTTGCCCTTGAGCGCATTGACGTGGAAATCGTTGAACCAAATATCGCCCGAGGTGACGTTTTCCTCACGGATCATCAACTGCAAAAACGTCGACTTGCCGGAACCGGACGGGCCGATAAGAAAGGCAAAGTCCCCGTCTGGAATCTCAAGGGAGACATTATCCAGGGCGGGCCGTGTCGACGTTGGGTACGACTTGGTCACATGGTCAAAGCGGATCACGCCGACCACTCTACCTGTTACGGGTGTGACTATTGTGACTCGGTTTGCTGCTGCGCCATGCGCCAGCGAATGCCGGATTCGAGGAAGCCATCGAGATCCCCATCGAGCACCTTTTGGGGATCTCCCACTTCGTACTCCGTGCGCAGGTCTTTGACCATCTGGTACGGGTGCAACACGTAGGAACGCATCTGGTTGCCCCAGCTTGCGTTGCCGCCAGCGCCGAGAGCATCCATCTCGGCCTTTTCTTCTTGGCGCTTCTTTTCCAAAAGCTTGGACTGCAACACGTTGAGCGCAGACGCCTTGTTTTGGATCTGGGACTTCTCGTTTTGGCAGGTCACCACAATGCCGGTTGGAATGTGCGTGATGCGCACCGCGGAGTCGGTGGTGTTCACGCTCTGACCACCCGGGCCGGAGGAACGGTAGACGTCCACGCGGATGTCTGCATCCGGGATGTCAATGTGGTCGGTTTGCTCCACCACTGGCAGCACTTCTACCTCAGCAAATGAGGTCTGGCGGCGCCCCTGGTTATCAAAGGGAGAGATGCGCACTAGGCGGTGCGCGCCCTGCTCCACGGAGAGCTGGCCGTACATGTACTCGCCGTGCACCACGAACGTTGCGGATTTGATGCCGGCTTCTTCGGCGTAGGAAATGTCGTAGACATCTACTTTATGGCCGTGTTTTTCGGCCCAGCGCACGTACATGCGCATCAGCATCTCCGCCCAGTCTGCCGCGTCCACACCGCCGGCGCCGGAGCGGATGTTCACTACGGCTTCGCGCTCGTCATACTCGCCGGAAAGCATCGTTTGCACCTCAAGCGATTCGATGGCCGAGGTGATCTCGGAAAGCTCATCGTCCGCCATAGAGGCGTCGCCTTCCTCTTCGGCAAGCTCGTACATCACCGGCAGGTCATCCAAACGCGAACGCAGCGACGTGACCTTCTTCAGGCGCGCCTGCACGTTGGATAGCTCGGTGGTGACTTGTTGGGCGTGCGAGGGATCGTCCCAAAGCGAGGGGTCCTGCGCCTGCTGCTCAAGCTCGCGGACGCGCGCCGCCATGGCGTCGAGGTCCATCACCTGCTCAATAGTCTGCAGGGTGGTTTCGAGTTCCTTGATGCGAGCTTGGGTCTCCGGTTGCATAACCATGCAGTCTAGTTGCTCGGTTTTACTCACCTACCGCCATGGTGGCCGCTACACTGTTTCGTGCCCAACACGGGCGCCCAAGGCTTAAGGGCTGAGATCGTGCTAATGCCGCACGAGCACCGTTTGAACCTGTCTGGTTAGCACCAGCGAAGGAAGTAGAAGGAGCGGCAATGGCCGACATTTACGCGCAAGAAATCCACCCGAAGCACAGCTACGCCCCCATTATCCAGGACGGGCTTGAGGTGCCGGAGACCGCGATCCAGCTTGATGACTCCCCCACCGGGCCGAATGAGCCGTTCCGCGTCTACCGCACCCGCGGCCCCTACGCCGAGCCGGAGGTTGGCCTGCCGGGACTTCGCTCCGAGTGGATCACCGGTCGCGGCGATGTGGAAGTAATTGAGGGCCGCAGGCGCAATCTGCTTGACGACGGAACACGGGCCGCCAAGCGCGGCGCCGCCTCCGAGGAGTGGCGCGGTGCAACCCGCCCGGTGCTGCGCGCCAAGGAAGGCAAGCGCGTCACCCAGATGCACTACGCACGCCAGGGCATCATCACGGAAGAGATGAAGTTTGTCGCCCTGCGTGAGCACTGCGATCCGGAGAAAGTGCGCGCGGCGGTGGCAAGCGGACGTGCGATCATTCCGAACAACGTGAACCACCCAGAGAGCGAGCCAATGATCATTGGCAACCAGTTCCTGACCAAGATCAATGCGAACATTGGTAACTCTGCGGTGACTTCCTCTATCCGTGAGGAGGTGGACAAGTTGCGCTGGGCTACCCGTTGGGGTGCGGATACGGTGATGGATTTGTCCACGGGCAATGACATTCACACCACCCGCGAGTGGATTCTGCGCAACTCGCCTGTGCCGATTGGCACGGTGCCGATCTACCAGGCACTGGAGAAGGTCAACGGTATTGCAGAAGACCTGACGTGGGAGATCTTCCGCGACACGGTTATTGAGCAGGCGGAGCAGGGCGTGGACTACATGACGGTGCACGCTGGCGTGCGCCTGCCGTTTGTGCCGCTGACGGCGAACCGCGTGACCGGCATCGTCTCTCGTGGTGGCTCGATCATGGCCGGCTGGTGCTTGGCGCACCACAAGGAGAGCTTCCTGTACGAGAACTTCGACGAGCTGTGCGAGATTTTCGCGCAGTACGATGTTGCCTTCTCGCTTGGCGACGGCCTGCGGCCAGGCTCCGTCGCCGACGCCAACGACCCAGCGCAGTTTGCAGAGCTGAAGACCATCGGTGAGCTGTGCAAGCGCGCCTGGGAGTATGACGTGCAGGTGATGATTGAGGGCCCGGGTCACGTGCCGCTGAACATGATCCAGGTCAACAACGAGAAGGAAGAACAGTGGTGCGGTGGCGCGCCGTTCTACACCCTTGGCCCGTTGGTGACGGATATTGCGCCTGGGTATGACCACATTACGTCTGCAATCGGCGCGGCCCACATTGCTATGGGTGGCACGGCGATGCTGTGCTACGTCACCCCGAAGGAGCACCTGGGCCTGCCGAACAAGGATGATGTGAAAACGGGCGTGATCACCTACAAACTCGCCGCCCATGCGGCCGACGTGGCCAAGGGGCATCCGGGTGCGCGCGACTGGGACGACGCGATGAGTAAGGCGCGTTTTGAGTTCCGTTGGCACGACCAGTTCGCACTGTCCCTGGATCCAGACACCGCGCAGTCTTTCCACGATGAGACGCTGCCGGCAGAGCCCGCGAAGACCGCGCACTTCTGCTCCATGTGCGGCCCGAAGTTCTGCTCCATGCGCATTAGCCAGGACATTCGTGATGAGTTTGGGGACCGCCTGGCGGACCTTGGCATTCCGGAGATTCCAGCAGATGTGGCTGCCGTGAGCGCAAACGACGCGATTGCCGGTGAGCAGGAGATGGCGGAAGAGTTCCGTGAGCAGGGCTCCCAGGTCTACTTGGAGGAGCAGTCGCAGCCGCAGTAACTGGGGTATGAATGGGTGCGTGACTTCCGCACCCATTTCTACTGCAGCTTTTATTGACGCTCACCGTAATGACGATGACGCACAGCTGGCCGCAGCGCTTGTAGCGCATGCTGGCCAGCTTGCGCTTTCTATGCGTGATGGTGGTTTGGACACGCTTTCCACGCAGCGCAAGACGTCAGTCTCCGATGTGGTGACTGAGGCAGACCACGCCGCGGAGAGCTTCGTGGCAGAAGTGCTCGACGCGCTGCGCCCCGCCGACGGTGTGCTGGGGGAAGAAGGCCACGCCCGCGCCTCACAAACGGGACGCACCTGGGTAATTGACCCGGTTGACGGGACGTACAACTTCGCACAGGGCTCGGATTACTTCTGCTCCGCGTTGGCGGTGGCCGAGGGCGATCCGGCAGAAGGCAAAGCGTCAATTGGTGCGGTGCACCGCCCGGCGACGAATACGACGTGGCTCGCTGCCAATGGTCAGGCGTGGTGTGATGGGGAGCGGTTGGGGGTGTTGGACGCGGCGCACCTAAGCGAAAAAGCCCTGGTGACCTACCTGCATCCGACCTTTATGGGTGATGAGGCGATTGTGGGCGCGTGGATGCGTGCGGTCAAAGATGCGGCGACGATCCGGATGATGGGTGCGGGCAGCGTGGACCTGGCCAACATCGCTGCAGGCCGAATGGGTGGCTGGCTGCAGCATTCGGTGCCGGATTGGGATTGGCTGCCGGGCAAGGCGCTGATTGAGGCTGTCGGCGGGGTGGCCACAAAGGTTGATGCGGGCGGGGTGACGTGGTGCGTGGCCGGAAATCCGCTGCTGGTTGAGCAGGTGGCGAGTAGGCTTGTCGGGCATGCAGCGTAACCACGATCTGAAACTCGCCCTCGAACTCGCCGACCTGGCAGATGACATCACTTCTTCCCGGTTTGATGCCGCTGACCTGCACGTTGAGTCCAAGCCGGACCTAACGCCGGTCTCTGATGCGGACCTGGCTACGGAAAAGGAGCTGCGCGAGCACCTCGCGGAAAAGCGCCCGGATGATGCGGTGCTTGGCGAGGAATTTGGTGGTGACGCCGTGTTTTCCGGCCGCCAGTGGGTGATCGACCCGATTGATGGCACGAAGAACTTCGTGCGCGGCGTGCCGGTGTGGGCCACGTTGATTGCCCTGCTTGAAGACGGCGAGCCGGTCGTCGCCGTCGTCTCCTCCCCTGCCCTGTCTCGCCGTTGGTACGCGGCGAAGGGCGAGGGTGCGTGGCGCGAGATTGGTGACGGCAAGGCAAGCCCGATGCGTGTGTCTTCCGTGACCAAGCTGGAGGATGCGTCCGTGTCGTTTTCCTCGCTGACCGGTTGGCGTGACCGCGGCTTGCGCGAGCAGTTCATTGAGCTGACGGACGCTGCGTGGCGTCTGCGCGGGTTTGGTGATTTCTTCTCCTACTGCCTGGTGGCAGAGGGCTCGGTAGACATTGCGTGTGAGCCGGAGGTCTCGCTGTGGGACCTCGCGCCGCTGGCGCTGTTGGTTACTGAAGCCGGTGGCCGTTTCACCTCATTGGCGGGTGTCGATGGCCCGCACGGTGGTGACGCGGTTGCCACCAACGGGCTGCTGCACGACGAAGTGCTTGGCCGCCTGCAGGGCTAGTTTCTTCCAGTTAAGGCAGGCGGAAGCCACCGGGGACGGTGGGCAGGAAGGCGTCTGCACGCGCGGAGCCCGTCGGCGCATGCAGCGGGCCCTGCAGCGGGGTGTAGCAGGCCAGCGCGAACGGCTGCGGGAACATGCCGCCGTTGATAATGCCCACGAGGCGGTCGCCAGTGTAGAGCGGGCCGCCGGAGTCGCCCTGCATTGCGCAGACCTGGTTGATGTTCATAACACCGGCGTCTTGCCAGGTCATACCGCAGGTCACGCCGGAGGCAACGCCCTTCTTGCACACGGTCTGCCCCGTCGGCACGGGTGCGGCGCCCAGGTGGTTGATGGTCAGCCCGTCATAGCTGCGGGAGACTTCCGTGTTGGGGTGCAGCTGGATTACGGCGTAGTCCAGGTTGCGGTCCACGGCGATCACGCGGCCGGTCTGGCCAAGGGCGCGGGCATCCGCGTTGACCACCGGGTCGCCCACGTTGCCTGCGCAGTGGCCTGCGGTCAGGGCGATCTTTTCGCCAGCGTCGTTGTAGCCGGCAACGGCGACGGTGCAGATCATATCGTTCGGGGCGTGCCCCACGTAGATCGGGGTGCCGGGGCCGTAGAGCGCGTTGCCGCGGGCTTGGGCCTGGGTGGCTTCGGCGGGCGTACGCGGGGCGTCATGGAACGAGGTGGGCACGCGGTGCAGCACGCGATCCGCGTTGAGCTTGCCGGCAAGTGCCTTGGACATGAGGTCCGTGCGCCAGACGTAATTAGGGTCAGCTGGCTGCGCACTCGCGGCTGGCGCGAGCAAAGCAGTGGCAGAGATAACGGCTGCGGCGGCGACAGCGGCGATGCGTCGGAACATGCGGACCCCTTTTATGTGTCTTGTATGCGTCAGGCAGGAAATCACAAACGTAACTTCAGTTAACACAAACACCTTACGTCACAGCGGTGTTAGGATCACCCCCGTGACACACCCTGCGCTGCATCCTGCAATGACGTTCAAAACCCTCGACCAGATGAGCTCACGAGAGGCCTTCGACCTATTTCGCCTCCGCGTGGACGTGTTTGTGGCCGAGCAGGACTGTCCCTTCAATGAGCTTGATGACATTGACGCAGCCGAGGACACCTTCCACGTCCTCGCCTACGACAACGCAGGCAGGCTCGCCGGCTGCGCACGCGTCTACCCCGAGGTTGCAGACGGCAAACCCCGCGCGCTTTGGCCGTTTCGTCGTTGCGCCGTTCGCGCGCGGCACCGGAATTGGCCCCGAGATTGTCCGCAAGGCGCTAGCGTTCACCACCCGCTGGCCAGGCGACGTTGTCATTGAGGCGCAGAGCGGACTTGTCGGCTACTACAACCGCTTCGGCTTCAACGAAGAGGGTGAGGAGTTTTTAGACGGCACGATCCCCCACATCGCCATGCGGCTGGAACGCCCCTGAGCCCAGTGGTATGATTTTTGAAGTTTCATAAAGGTTTGAAGGGGAGTAGCTCACCAACAACTCGCTCGACATACTGGTTCTCCACGTAGAGCCCGGGCGGTTGGCCTTACACGCTTTACAGGACATGCTTTACAGGCGAGCGAGACCTTCGGTTGTTCACTGCACCGAAAGGATTTCCTATGTCTGCCCATCCCTGTGAAGAACAGCGCATGCTTGAGCGCTTCATGTGGATCTCTATCACCGCTTCCCTGTTTGTTATCGCACTGAAGGCCTATGCCGCCTACGTCACGGGCTCAGTTGGTTTCCTTTCGGACGCGCTGGAGTCTGTAGCCAACGTCGCCGCCGCCATGGTTGGCCTCTGGGCACTGAAGCTGTCCGCCAAGCCTGCGGATGAGAACCACAATTTCGGCCACACCAAGGCGGAGTACTTCGCCGCCCAGGTGGAAGGCAGTCTGATTTTGGTGGCGTCGGTGGCCATTATCTACACGGCCGGGCAGCGCCTGATCACCCCGCAGCCGGTGGAGCAGCTTGGCATTGGTTTGCTGTTTTCCGTAGTAGCCACGCTGATCAACCTGGGTGTGGGCGCGATGCTGGTGCGTGCCGGCCGCAGGCACCGCTCCAGCACCCTGGTTGCCGACGGGAAGCATTTGCTTACAGACGTCTGGACCACCGTCGGCGTCATCGTCGGCATGGCCCTGGTGTGGATGACTGGATGGCAGGTACTCGACCCGATTGTGGCCATCCTGGTTGGTGCCAACATCCTCTACACCGGCTACAAGCTTCTGCGCGAGGCCATCCAGGGTCTGCTTTCTGAGACCCTGCCAGAGGAAGAAGTGGCAACGGCGCAGGAGTTCTTGGACAACTACGCCAAAGACAATGGTGTGGCGTTTACGTCGCTTCGCACCACTGCGTATGGGCGCCAACGTCTGATCAACGTTGTCATGCAGGTCCCCGGCGGCTGGACGGTGTCCCACTCCCATGAGCACGCCGACAATGTTGAGGAGGGCCTCGCTGCAGCCCTGGGTAGTGCGGAAACCATCGTGCATATTGAGCCGCTGGGGATTAAAACCACCACCGGGCCGATCACGGCGTAGGGCATAAGTGATACGTTCGGTGCCGTGAATCAAGCGCTAGCGCCAAACCAAGCAACCACTCCCCGACTCTTAGTCCCCGACCTTGCGCGTGGCCTTGCCCTCATGGGCATTGCCATGGCCAATGCGGTGCAGACGTGGATGATCAACGACATTGACGCGCTGGACCAGCCGGGTTCCACCCTTGGCGGTGTGCGCCCAGACAGCACACTCGACCAGATTGCTGCGATCCTTTCGGCCGTGTTTTTGCACGTACGCGGGCTGCCAATGTTTTCCACACTGCTGGGCTTTGGCATTGGCCTTGTGGCGGCAAGTGCGTGGCGTAAGGGCTATCCGGCAGCTGATGCGCGCTTGATGCTGGTGCGCAGATACGGGTTCCTTGCCCTGTTTGGCATCGTGCACATGCTGCTGGTGTTCCACGGCGACATCATGTTCTACTACGGCCTGATGGGCATGCTGGTTGCCACCATGTTCACGGCAAGCAACAAGGCACTGCGCATTACCGCCTACTCAGTGCTGCTGGTCAGCGCCGTGTTCGGCACTGTTATTGCGGTGGCGGTGTACAGCGTCCAGGCGCCGATCGGCGCGATGGAGCAGACAGCCACCCCTGAGATGACCAGCCTGGGCGTCTACTTCAGCGAGAACCTCCTAGGCGGGTTGGGCATGTTGCTCAACGCCCCGTTTGCGGTATTCCAGCTGGGTGGGCTGGTATTGCTGGGCTACGTCTGGGCGCGCGAGGGCTACCTGGTCAACGTTGAGCAGCACAAGGGCGTACTGATCCGGTGGACAATCCTGGGCACGGTGGTCGCCCTGGTCACGGGCGTGCCGTGGGGCCTCAGTGCCGCAGGCTTCATCGACCCGAAGCTTGAAGAACCCCTCTTTATGCTCAACCTGGCCTGGGGTCTGTTCACCGGCCCGGCAATCCTGGCGGCATTGGCGCTTGCCACCAACGGCGTGCAGCAGCGCATCAACACCACCGGCCAGACACCGGCGTGGGCACGCCCGTTCATCGCGTTGGGCAAGCGCTCGATGTCCGGCTACTTGGCGCAGTCGTTCCTGTTCATTGCGCTGGTGATGCCGTTTGGGCTGGGGTGGGGCCTGGAGGCGTCGATAAGCGGGAAGCTCCTGGTGGGCTTTGTGGTGTGGCTGATCACCCTGCTGCTTGCAATGGCGCTGGAGCGTGCGGGTGTGCCGGGGCCGTTTGAGCAGCTGCACCGCCGCGCAAGCTACGGCAAAACGAAGCGGCTGGAGCCGTACACCCCACCACTGCCCCAGTAGGCTTTGGGCATGGCTGATACCACCCCGATGAACCCCCGTAATCTGGACCTGCGCTGTTACTTTGTCACCGGCCAGGGCCCCGATGTGGTCGAGCGCGCCGTTGAGGCGGCCCACGGCGGCGCCGGCGTGATCCAGGTGCGCTCCAAACCGATTTCCGCGCGTGAGCTCTACTCCCTGTCGTCCGCGATTGCCGCCAAGCTTCCGCCCGAGAGCATTGTGCTTATCGACGACCGCGTGGACATCGCCCTCGCCCTTCAAAACCAAGGCGTCCACGGTGTGCATCTGGGCCAAGACGATCTGGACCCGCGCGAGGCGCGCCGCCTGCTCGGGCCTGATGCTGTGATCGGCCTAACTACCGGCACACTTGAGCTGGTCAGGGCCGCAAATGAGCTTGAAGGCGTGATTGATTACATCGGCTGCGGGCCGTTTCACAATACTCCGACTAAAGACTCCGGCCGCAAGCCCATCGGTCTGGATGGCTACCCGGCGCTGGTGGAGGCCTCCCGGCTTCCAATGGTTGCCATCGGCGATGTCACGGTTGATGACGCGTATGCGCTTGCCCGCACCGGCGTCGATGGCGTGGCTATTGTCCGCGGCATCATGCACGCCGAAAATCCCCGCACCTACTGCCAGCGGGTGGTCACGGAGTTCGACCGCGGCCGCGCTGCGCTCGCCTAGCTACAGGTTCAGCTCGACAATCCTGTCACGTTCAGCTCGACAATCCTGTCACGTTCAGCTCGACAATCCTGTCATTTTCAGGTATTTTCGCAGTATGAGAGCTTACAGGCCGCGGATTCTTGATTCAGTTCTTGAGCAGTACCTCAAGGCTTCATCAGCGGTGAATATCACTGGTGCAAGGGCGACTGGGAAGACAACCACCGCCCTCCAGTCAGCTAATTCCTCAATCCAGTTAGACGGTCAGCGGCCGGAAATAATTGAAGCCGCATCGCTAAACCCATCTGCACTCCTTGAAGGCGATACACCACGTTTGATCGACGAGTGGCAGCTAGCACCAGATCTCTGGGGCGCAGTCCGTCGAGCTGTGGATACAGACCCAACGCCTGGCCGATTTCTGCTTTCGGGATCAGCATGGCCAGATGACACAGCTCTGCGCCATTCCGGGGCAGGAAGAATCATTGACCTTCCAATGCGCCCGATGACCCTATATGAGTCGGGCGACTCAACGGGAAGCTTTTCCCTTTCCCGCGTGTTCCAAGGTGAAGCTCCTGTACAGGGGCAGCAGCTCAGCCCCCATTCAATTGATGACGTCTGCGCATTGATCACCCGAGGCGGATGGCCGGCATGGGTGGACAGGGAGGCTGACCAGGTCGAACTCCTTGTTGAGGGTTACATGGACACGTTGGCACAGCGCGATTTTCCTTTCGTGGGTGGGCCGCGCCGATCGCCTCAGCGCCTTCTCCATTTTCTTCGGGCCTATGCTTCACTCACCGCTCACCCGGCCCCGCTGAGCACAGTGCAAGAGCGTCTGGGGGAAGATGGCGTGGAGGTTGGTGAACGGTTTGGGTACCAGTTCCATGAGTTTGCAAACCGGATGCATCTCGTAGAGGACCAGCCGCCATGGGCACCGGCACGCAGGTCTAAAACCCGGCTGAGCGCTACACCTAAACGCCACCTCGTGGACCCTTCGCTTGCCGCATCTGCGCTGGGTGCTTCACATAGCGCTTTAGCTATCGACCCACGCACTCTTGGATTCCTTTTTGAATCTCTCGTCTTGCGTGACCTGCGGGTGTACAGCCAACCGTTGCGCGGCACGGCCTTCCATTTCAGGAACAAGGATGGCACTGCCGAAATGGATATTGTGCTTGAGCTTCGCGACGGTCGCTGGGTCGGAGTCGAAGTGAAACTATCACCACAGGCAGCTAAGGAAGCCGCCCCACGTTTACGCGAAGTCGCCGACACCATCGGAAGGCCCCCAGAAGGGCTGCTGATTGTCACGCCAACAGGTACGGTCGCAGAAGTTGGTGAGCGCACCTGGCTCGTGCCCATCGGATTGCTCGGCCCTTAGGGAACAACTGATCCCTCCCCCATCATCCACACGGCGTACGGTAATTCCCATGGAGAACATGAACGTCGCCGTTATCGGTGGGGGCATCATCGGCTTGACTTCTGCGCTGACACTGGCGGATCGGGGTCATAGGGTCACGGTGTTTGATCCGGCGCCGGTCTCTGGTGCGTCGTGGCATGCGGGTGGCATGTTGGCGCCTACGGCGGAGGTTGTGTACAAGCAGGAGCCGCTGTTTCCGCTGATGAACGCTGCCGCCAAGTGGTATCCGGAGCTGATCCAGCTGGTGAACAAGTACAGCGATTTGCCCACCGGGTATCGCACGGACGGCACGTTGGTGGTAGCGCGAGATCGCGCGGATAACACGCACCTGGAGGAGCTTTCCGCATACCAGGCCCTGCACGGGATGGAGGTTAACCGGCTGACTACCCGTGAGGCGCGAAAGCGCGAGCCTGCGCTGTCGCCTGCGTTGGCGGGTGCAGTGGAGATCATCGGGGATCACCAGGTGCAGCCGCGCCTGTTTGCACAGGCGCTGCTGGATGCGTGCGTGAACACGGGCGTGACAATTGTTAAAGAGGCGGTGACCAACGTCGATGACGCCAACGACCTTGACGCAGATCAGGTGCTGATCGCCGCGGGCCTTGGCGCGGCGGAGATCACCGGCTGGTTTACAGGTGTAAACCCGCTTGAGCTGCGGCCTGTCTACGGCGACATCTTGCACGTGCGCGTGCCCAAGCACCAGTTCCCGCTGCTGGATCGTGTGGTGCGCGGCTTTGTGGAGGATCGTCCGATTTATCTCATTCCGCGTGGTGATGGCACGTTGACCATCGGCGCCACCACGCGTGAGGACGGCCGCGCGGAACCCCAGGTCCAGGGCGTCTACCAGCTGCTGCGTGATGCGATTGAGGTCTGCCCGGCGCTGGAAGAGTGCGACTTTCTGGAAGCCGATGCCGGTGCGCGTCCGGGTTCGCCGGATGACCTGCCGTACCTTGGCAGAGTCAACGAGCGTGTCACGGTCTCTACTGGGTATTTCCGCCACGGCATCCTGTTGGCCGGCATGGCGGCGCGTTGCGGGGCCGATCTGGTGGAACAAAAGGCACCTGCAATATCGTTGGAAGCGTGTGACCCCTGGCGTCATCAACGGGCTTAGGAGGTAGCCATGGCCATTACTCTCACAGTGAATGATGAAACCCGCACGACAGAAGCAGCGTCGGTTGAACAGCTTGTGCACGAGGTCCTCGGCGAGGTGCCGGAGGCTGGCACGGCGGTAGCGCTCGATGGTGATGTGGTTCCCCGTTCCACGTGGGGTAGCACCAAGCTTGTGAGCGGCGCACGTGTAGACATCCTCACCGCAGTCCAGGGAGGCTAAGCGTTGCTTTCTATTGCAGATACGCAGTTCAACTCACACCTGATTATGGGTACGGGTGGGGCGAGCTCGATGGACATGCTGGAAAAGGCACTGGTGGCGTCAGGCACGGAGCTGACTACGGTGGCGATGCGCAGGTACGCCAAAGCCCCAACCAGCGGCGAGAGTGTCTTTGACATGCTGCAGCGGCTGGGCATCGCGCCGCTGCCGAATACGGCGGGCTGCCGCACGGCGCGTGACGCGGTGATTACGGCGAAGCTTGCGCGTGAGGCGCTGGGCACGAACTGGGTCAAGCTTGAGGTGATCGCGGATGATCGCACGCTTCTGCCCGACGTGGTTGAAACCGTCGATGCCTGCGAGATGCTGGTGGCGGAGGGCTTTACGGTGCTTGCGTACACCTCTGATGATCCGGTTGCGGCGAAGCGTCTGGAGGATCTGGGTGCGGCGGCGGTCATGCCGCTTGGCTCCCCCATCGGCACTGGTCTGGGCATTTTAAACCCGCACAACATTGAGCTGATTTGTTCGCGTGCCGAGGTGCCCGTGCTTATCGACGCTGGCGTGGGCACCGCCTCCGATGCCTCCCTTGCCATGGAACTGGGCTGCTCCGGCGTGCTGTTGGCTAGCGCCGTGAACCGCTGCCAGGATCCGGTGGCGATGGCTGAGGCGATGCGCCTGGCTGTGGACGCTGGCCGTCTGGCGCGCGACGCCGGACGGATTCCGAAGCGGGAGCACGCGGTGGCATCCTCAAGCTTTGATGGCTTGGCTAGCTGGGCAGACCAGGTGTTGTAGCTAGGTGTGTTGTAGCTAGGTGCTGTAGCTAGCCCCTTTTAGGGCCAGCGTGAAGAAAAACTTGTCAAGGCGTGCCAGACGTAGGACACTTCATTCAAACACTAGATTGACCGTTTGAAGGAAGGTTCATCATGCGTCGCCTACTTCCCATTTCTCTCATCTCCGCACTTGCGCTAGCTGGCTGCGCAGGCGGCGAGATTGACACCACCACCAGCACTGACACCAGCGCCGAAGCTAGCGCCAACCAGATTGATAACTGCGGCGTCATGATTGATGCCGCTCCGACAGTTGAGCGCGCGGTCGCGCTTGAGCAGGGCTCTTCCGACACCCTGCTGCTTTTGGGCGCTGCGGACCAAATCGCTGGCGTTGGCCACCAGAAGGACAACCCGCCGGAGGGCTACGAGACCCCGAAGATCATCGCGCCTAGCATCCCTACCGCTGAGCAGATCCGCGCGGTGGACCCGGACTTTGTCTACTCCCCGTTCCGTTTGGTGTGGACAGCAGACTCTGCGGGCACCCGTGAGGAGTGGCAGAAGCTGGGTGTTCGCACCTACCAGTCCAACGTGGAGTGCCAGGACCACGGTGAGAACAAGGGCAAGACCACCTTTGAGCTGATTGAGCGTGACATTACGGAGCTCGGCCAGCTCTTCGCCCACGAGGACGTCGCGGCTGACCTGATCCAGAAGCTGCGCGACACCAAGGCTGGCGCCGCCCAGGCCCCAGACGGCACGACCTTTGCCATGGTGTACTCCACTATCGGTGGCGCGCCGTACGTGGCTGGCGGCCCGTCCATTGTTACGGAGATGGGTGACTCGGTGAACATGGTCAACGTGTTCGGTGATGTGAAGGAAGAGTGGCCGCAGATTTCCTGGGAGGCTTTGGCGGAAGCTGACCCGGACGTGCTCATCTTGGGCGATCTGCCAACTCGTGGTGAGCCTGGCGATACCTGGGAGGAAAAGGTTGAGGCACTGAAGGCAACGCCGGGTGTCAACAGCATGCGTGCAGTGAAGGAGGAGCGTTTCATCGTGATCAACGGCGTGACCACCTCCCCATCGGCGCGCTCCTACCAGGGCTTGCAGCAGATCTCTGACGCCATTGCAAACGGCATCACAGAGTAAGCAGTAAGAACCGAAAAGCGTGAAGAAGTCCATCGCCTTCGGGCTGTTATCACTGCTAGCGCTTGCGGCGGCGATTGTCATTTCGCTGCCGCTTGGCTCTAGCGGTATCTCCGTGTTTGACCTGGATAGCATGTCGCCGGTGCAGCGTTCCATCCTGACGGAGTTGCGTCTGCCGCGTGTGCTTATGGCTGCGTGCGTGGGTGCAATCCTGGCGGTGTGTGGTGTGGCCATGCAGGCCATTACGCACAACGACCTAGCTGAGCCGTACCTGCTTGGTATTTCCTCGGGTGCGTCTACTGGCGCTGTCATTGCCATCATGTTCTCCACGTGGCAGTGGGGCATTGTGGTTGGCGCTGCGGTTGGTGGCTTGACGTCGTTCTTGCTGCTGATGGCGCTGCTTCGCCATACACGTGCTGATGCCACTCGCGTGGTGCTTACCGGTGTGCTGGTGGGCTTTTTGTTCCAGTCCTTGACGTCGCTGGTGGTCACCGCCTCCGGTAACGCGGAGTCCACCCGCGGCATCATGTTTTGGCTGCTTGGTGTCCTCTCGGCGGCGCGCTGGAACACGCTGATCGTGGTGGCCATCGCTGGTGCGGTTGGACTGGTGGTGCTGTGGTTGCTCTCGCGCCACTTGGATGCGCTGACGCTTGGCGACGCTACGGCCCACACCATGGGTGTCCCCGTCGTCGCCGTGCGATACACGGTGCTCATTGTCGTTTCGCTTCTCACCGCTGCGACTGTGGCCGCGGTTGGTGCAATCGGTTTCGTCGGCTTGATCGTGCCCCACGCAGTGCGCATGGTGCAGGGGCCGTTGCATGCTCGTTTGATTCCGGTAGCGGCAATCGTTGGCGCGCTGTTTATGGTGATCGCTGACGCGATTGCACGTGTGCTGTTCGCGCCGCAGGAGCTGCCAGTTGGCGTGATTACGGCGCTGATTGGTGTGCCGGTGTTCTTCATCATTTTGAGGAGGATCAACCGATGATTGACATCAAGGTTCAAGCCCAGGTGCAGTCATTCCGCCTTGATGTGGAGACCTCGATTCCCACCCCGGGCATCATCGGCATCGTCGGCCCGAATGGCTCGGGCAAGTCCACCCTGCTGCGTGCCATGGCGGGAGTCAGTGACGCCAAGGGCAGCATTCTTTACGACGGCACACCGCTCACCTCCATGTCCCGCGCCGAGCGCGTACACACCGTGGCCTACGTGGCGCAAAGCCACGGAACCCTGCCGGACCTGACAGTCCAGCAGCTGGTGGAGATGGGCCAAAGCGCCGCCTACGGCCTATTTGGACGTGGCAGCGGCGGAGATGAGGCCATCGTTGAAGAGGCACTGATCCACTCCGACCTGGTGGGGTTGAAAGATCGCTCCCTGCGTGCACTTTCTGGCGGGCAAGTGCAACGCGCAATGACGGCACGAGCACTGGCGCAAAACGCGAAGTTTTTGCTGCTCGATGAGCCAACCAACCACCTGGACCTGCATCACCAGTACCGGCTGATGAACATGCTGGATCACGTGGGCAGAAACCACGGCACCACAGTGGTGTTGGCGCTGCATGACCTAGTCTTGGCGGCACGTTTCTGCGACACGGTGCTGGTGATGGAGCACGGCCACGTTGCGGGGCTTGGGGATCCGAGTGAGACGTTGACGCCGGAGTTGTTGCGGGAAACGTTTGGCGTTGATGCGTGGTTACGCAAGGCGGATGGTGAACATTCCCTGATTGTCCACGGGCCGGTGATTAACCGCTAGGCTTGAGCCCTATGCGGTATCACGAGACTTGGGCAGAGGTGTTCAAAACCTTAGGTGACACCACGCGGCTGAGGCTTTTAGACGCTATGCATACGGCAGGCGAAAACAAGCTGACCGTAACTGACCTGGCCAACGCGACTGGCACGCGGGTAGCTACAGCATCCGCGTCATTGCGTGCGATGGAAAAGATGGGCACGGTGCGCTCAATCCGGGAAGGCCGCAGCATCTTCTACGGTCTTGCAGATGAGCGCATTCACCGCCTCCTCCACTGGGCCGCGGATTACGCGGATCCAGAGGAGTAACCCCCTACTCACGCAGTACGTGGTTTAGTACTGGCGCAGGTGCACCTTGCCCTGGCCACGCAGGGTGGAGCGAACCACATGCGCTGCGCGAAGCACCACTTCCATGAGGTGCTCGGTGCGGTCAGCCACACCACGCAGCACAAACCCAGGCACATCCGTTGGGGTGACGGATGCCTGTACTCCCTCAACCTCACTGATGGCGTCACGGACCTGCACAATCAGGTCCTCATCCATCTGCGGGTCGAAGCAGATGGCGGTGGCGAAGTGGGTGTTTTCTCCCAGGAACGTTGGAGAAGCAATCTCCTCGTGCTCTTCCAGCGGCTGGATGCGCATATTGTCCACCAAGGCAAGTGTGTCCCCTACCCGCACTGTTGAGCGCAGGTGCGCCTGGCGGTAGCGGAACATCTCCTTATCAGGCGACCAGCCTGGGGTGACAATGTCTGAAAGAAACACGTGGGCTTCAGGATCCACCTCAACCGTCATGTGCTGACGAAAATCCGCGTCACGGTACAGGATCAGCTGATCCGGAATGTACTCCAGCACAGCACCCGCACCTACCTTGAAGTGCAGGTTCTGGCTCACATACGAACCCGGGGTGCGGTACACCTTGGTTGCGGACTGGTCAGTCAGCAGCACCGAGGCACCATCATCCACGCTGACGGCGATGTCGTAGGAGTCTCCTCCCACGTATCCCCCGCCGGGGTTGACGGTGATGTAGTAGACCTGCCCACTGTCATCCAGGTAGTGCGGGCGGATGATCTTCAGCGCACCGTCGTGGTACTGCTTGGTGGCCACGGAACGGCCAGCGCGAACAGCAATCCCCAGATCAAGGGTGCCGGTGAAATCCGTGCCGGGAGCTTTGTTGAAGCGTTCTGGCGAAATGGACCACATACTAGCCCTTGATGTCCTGCATCAGGACGTCACGGCGGATCCACTGCAGTACTTCATCCAGGCCCTCATCAGTCTTGAGGTTGGTCAGCACAAACGGCTTATCCCCACGGAACTGCTTCGAATCATCAGCCATGACCTGCAGGTTGGCGCCAACGTACGGAGCCAGGTCCGTCTTGTTAATCACAAACAGGTCAGACTTGATCATGCCCTGGCCCGCCTTGCGCGGGATCTTCTCGCCCTGGGCTACGTCAATGATGTAGATGGAGAAATCCACCAGCTCCGGGGAGAAGGTAGCAGACAGGTTGTCGCCGCCGGACTCCACGAACACCAGCTCCAGGTCCGGGTGGCGCTCAATAAGCTCCTCGTAGGCGGCCTCGTTCATCGAGGTGTCCTCACGAATCGCGGTGTGCGGGCAGCCACCGGTCTCAACACCGATAATGCGGTCCTTCGGCAAAATGCCTTCGCGCGCAAGGATCTTCGCATCCTCGGTGGTGTAAATGTCATTGGTAATAGCGGCCATGGAAACCTCACCGTCGAGCGCACGGGTGATGCGCTCAATCAGCTGGGTCTTGCCGGAGCCAACCGGCCCGCCGATGCCAACCTTGATAGTGGTCATAATGTTTCAATTCCTTTCGTTTTAAGACATGAACATGCGCGAGCGCATGTACTGATGTTCCATCTGCGCGATCTCAAGCCGCGGGAAGGACACACCGAGATCAGCCACGTCGTGTGCCAGAGTCTCCTCCGCAAACTTCGGCAGATACTCGTACACATCAATCAGGATCCGCTGTCCAGCGTCTTGGCCGAGCGGGATGGCACGGATGGCGTTTTGCGTCATCGAGTTAGCCATCTGCATCAAGTATGCCGATACCGCGGTGTGTTCATCCACCCCGGCGGCGCCCAACACCAGACCAGCGGCAATGCCGGGGTTGCCAAAGAACTCTCGCTTGCGCAGGCCGGCGTCGTAGGCGTCAACCAGCGCATTGTCAGCGTCCATAATCTTGGCAACCTTGGCCATACGCTTGCCCATTGCCTGCATGGATGCACGCAGCTCCTGCGGGGTCTGCGTTGCGTGGCAAATCTCATCCAACTCACGCAGCGCAACGATTGCCTGCTCCTGCTCCAGGTTGGCAGCTTGCAAGCGCACCGCCAAAAGCACCGCCAGGGCTTCACCGTAGGTGGCCTGGTGTAGGTAGCCAACCAGCCAGCGCAGGTAGCTCTCTGGGTCATGAACCTCATCACGCTGGATGTAGGTCTCTAACCCTGCGGAGTGTGCGAACGCGCCTGTAGGGAGAGCGGAATCGGTGATGTGCCACACCACCAGATTCGCACGCGCGTTAGTGGGTGTGTTCTGCATGACGGAAAGCCTTCGGCATGACGTAGTCACCGCGGTGGTAGTCCACGGACATGTGATCCAGGTGGTGTTCAACCGTGTGGTCATAGCGCACAACCATTACCTCAGCGTTGAACTGGCTGTCCTTGCCAAAGAACTGCGCCTGCAGGTGGCGGTTACCCAAGGAGTGAGCCACTTCCAGCGCCTCTTCAATGGTCTTCGGAGCGATCACCAGCACGTCCAGCGGAGCCATCTCTGCGATGACGTAGCCGTTTTCGGTTTCAGCCAGGATGTCGCCATCTTCCAGCTCACGCACGGACTTATCCAGCTGCAAGCCCATCTCCACCCCACCGGCGGTGGTGACGCGCTGGATGCGCTTGAGTCGGCTTTCATTGTCAAACACCACCCGGTCTGCAACACGGGCGCCTTCGCCCGCGTCCCGAATGTTGCCACGAAGTTCGGTGACAATCATTGTGCTCTCCTTCATAAATAGCGAGAGCGGAGTGGCCAAGGCCTCTCCGCTTTCAGGGTTTGAATGACGTGCTACTGACTAGAACAGGAAGTAGCGCTGCGCCATCGGTAGAACCTCGGCCGGCTCAGAGGTGATCTCCTTGCCGTCCACGGACAGAACGTAGGTCTCCGGGTCCACCTTAATGTCTGGCGTGGCGTCATTGTGCTTCATGTCCTTCTTGGAGATGTTGCGCATGTTCTTCGCCTCGACAAACTTGCGGCCAATGTTCAGGGTGTCCGGTACGCCGGCCTCGATCGCAACCGTCGGTAAGAAGGTAACCGAGGTGCGTGCAGCAGCGTGGCCGTATGCGCCGAACATGTTGCGCATGGTGCGCGGCTGCGGGGTCGGGATCGATGCGTTGGAGTCACCCATCAGGGCACGAACGATGAAACCGCTCTTGAGTACCAGGTACGGCTTGACACCGAAGTATGCCGGCTCCCAGATAACCAGGTCAGCAATCTTGCCTTCCTCAACGGAACCAACAGCATGGCCAATACCAGCGGCAATCGCCGGGTTGATGGTGTACTTGGCAACGTAGCGCTTGATGCGGTTGTTGTCGTTGTCCTGGGTATCACCCTCCAGCGGACCGAACTGCTCCTTCATGCGGTGAGCAACCTGCCAGGTGCGCAGTACAACCTCACCGACGCGGCCCATTGCCTGGGAGTCAGAAGAGGTGATGGACAGTGCGCCCATGTCGTGCAGGACGTCCTCAGCTGCGATGGTCTCGCGGCGGATGCGGGAGTCAGCGAATGCCACGTCCTCCGGCAGGTCCGGGTTGAGGTGGTGGCACACCATGATCATGTCAAGGTGCTCATCCAGGGTGTTCACCGTGTACGGCAGGGTCGGGTTGGTGGACGCCGGCAGCACGTTCGGCAGGCCAGCTGCCTCGATGATGTCCGGTGCGTGGCCGCCGCCAGCACCCTCGGTGTGGAAGGTGTGGATTACGCGGTCACCGATTGCAGCCAGGGTGTTGTCCACAAAGCCGCCCTCGTTCAGGGTGTCGGTGTGGATTGCAATCTGAATGTCCAGCTCATCCGCAACGGTCAGTGCGGTGTCGATGGAGTTAGCGGTTGCACCCCAGTCCTCGTGGATCTTCAGGCCGATTGCACCAGCGCGGATCTGCTCACGCAGCGGGTTCGCGTCAGATGCGTGGCCCTTGCCCAGGAAGCCAACGTTGACCGGGAAGTCACGGGTTGCCTCGATCATGCGGGTGATGTTGGCCGCACCGGAGGTCACCGTGGTTGCGTTGGAGGACTCAGCCGGGCCAACGCCGCCACCGACCAGGGTGGTGGTGCCGTTGTCCAGAGCAACCTCTGCCTGCTCAGGGGAAATGTAGTGAATGTGGGTATCCACAGCACCAGCGGTCACAATACGACCCTGGCCTGCAATAACCTCGGTGCCAACGCCAACGACAATGTCAATGTCGTCCTGCACGTCCGGGTTACCGGCAGCACCGATCTTGGCAATCTTGCCATCCTTGATTGCAATGTCAGCAACGTAAATGCCGGTGTAGTCAATCACGGTCGCGCCGGTGATAACAACGTCCGGAATCTGCTCGTCGCCCATCGTGCGGCTGTTCTGGCCCATGCCGTCACGGATAACCTTGCCGCCACCGAAGGTGACCTCTTCACCGTAGTGGGTCAGGTCCTTCTCAACGCGTGCCACGAGGTCGGTATCGGCCAGGCGAATACCATCGCCGGTAGTCGGGCCGTAGAGCTCAGCGTACTGTCGACGCTCCATCTCAAATGCCATTGTCTAATGCCTTTCTTGAAAGAGATTGGGTGGACTAGTCGAGCTTCCCATTGACCTTGCTGTTGAAGCCGTACACCTCACGGCTTCCACCAAAGTCAATCAGGTTGACGGTGCGGCTATCGCCGGGCTCAAGGCGCACAGCGGTGCCAGCAGGGATGTCGAGGCGCTTGCCCTTTGCAGCTTCGCGGTCAAACTCCAGGGAGGCGTTTGCCTCAGCGAAGTGGAAGTGGGAGCCGACCTGCACGGGGCGATCCCCTCGGTTGGTTACCTCGAGGGTCAGAGCCTCGCGGCCCTCATTAATGGTCAGCGGGCCATTGTCAGAAATGAAGTACTCGCCAGGAATCATATTTGTCACTCCTCTTAGCGGATCGGGTTGTGGACGGTAACAAGCTTGGTGCCGTCAGGGAAAGTTGCCTCAACCTGAACGTCAGAGATCATCTCGGGCACGCCCTCCATGACGTCTTCGCGGCTGAGAACCTCAACACCCTCACTCATCAGCTGCGCCACGGTCTTGCCGTCACGAGCGCCCTCAAGCAAGAAGTCCGAAATAAGTGCTACGGCCTCTGGGTGGTTGAGCTTCAGGCCACGCTCCTTGCGGCGGCGAGCCACGTCAGCGGCGACCACAATGAGAAGCTTTTCCTGTTCACGCTTAGTCAGATGCATTGACTGCTCCTTATGGTTATGGGCCCCGCGGGAAGTGTTCCCGCTTAGGGCCTTGGTTTAGTTACAGCTTTTTCCGATTCTCCGGAACTTCCTCCGGTGAGTGGCCAGGTGCTAGCCCCTCCCTTTGTAGTTGTTCCGAGAGAGTTTCGTCGGGGTTCTCCTCATCTGGCTTCTTCTTTCTGCCAAGTATGAGGGCAAACAGGCCGTTTTGGTAGGCCACCGTTGCCAGAATCATCAGGACACCGATGATCTGCAGCATGGACGGAATTTCACCGAACAGCGGCGCTGCAATGATGACGGAGGTAACCGGGGACAGCAGCAGGATGCCAGCAGACAGCGTCGGGTCGAGCCAGACGGAGCCGTACTGGACCATGGTCCATGCAAGTGCCTGACCGAAGACTGCCAGGGTGATCAGTGCGATCCAGTTGCCAGCGGTTAGCGGGTCACCCAGGGTGGTCTCCGGGTTCACCGACGGCAGGACGCCGTCAACCAGCACACCGTGGGTGAAGTCGAAGCCGCCACGCGGAGAGAAGGTGAATGCCACCAAAACCGGGGCGATCATCTGGGTGATAGCCGTGTACATCATCGGCTGGACGTAGAGGTCCTTGCGTGCCGAGGTGCCCGCCTTGCGGGAGAAGTACAGGTAGAAGGAGTAGCAAATACCGGAGGTCAGGCCGAACGCGGTACCCAGAACTGCGGTCTTCACACCGTAGATGGTTTCCGGGCCGGTTGCCTCAGCAGAGCCTTCAAACACGCCACCGGTCAGCAACACACCAACAGCCATGATTGGCACAAGCACGAGGAACACTGGCGGAATCTTGTACTTATCAAAGATTGCCGCAAGCATCGGCACAATGATGACCTGCAGGTTCAGAAGAACCGCTGCCACACCAGCGCCAATGTAGAAGATGGAGTAGTTCCACGCAGTGAAGTCAATACCCAGGAACACGCCAGAGACCAGCGAGAGAATGACGGCCTGCTTGCTCAGCTTTTCCTTCTTCTTCATCTCCCAGATAGCGAAGGGTAGAAGAATCAGGAAACCAATAAAGACACGGAGGAAAGCCTGGGTAGCCGGGTCCATGTTCGCTGCCTTCACCTGCAGCGGTGTCGCCGCAAGGAAGGCCGTACCCAGAGCCAGGACGGCAAGAGCGCTGCCGTGTGACACGGGCTTGACCGGCGAGGCCGTTGCCACGCCAGCTGCGCTGTTAGGAGAAGTGTTTGACATGCTTTTCACCCTAGGACAGAAAAAGTGCCCGTGACGTGCGAAATTTGTCACAACGCATAATATTCATAAACCTGCATCAATTCAGTATTAAAACCCACGTTAAAAGGTATAATCTATAAACTGATTCATGATCCCTATCCCCCGTTTAGGGGGATGCGGAACTCGACAGGCAACACAAATGCAATGGCCAGGGCCTTAGATAATCTCATTATGGACCCAAAACTTTCCAACTTAATAGATTCAATTAACCAATTGATCAATTGGTCGGTTGACCATCTAGAGTTCAAAGGTTTGCCCTTCCAACTAAAACGTCACCAAAGCACAACCAGAGCACAATTGACAGAGGCCGTACATTGGTGCAAGTGAGCAATACACCCGATTTCCAGCTAACACTCCCCCGCGAGGAACTTGAGCGCACTGCCCGGCAGATGAACCTGCCCGGTTTTGGCCCCGAGCAACAGCAGCGCCTGCACAACGCGCACGTGCTGGTCATCGGCGCCGGCGGGCTTGGCTGCCCAATTATGCAAACACTTGCGGCCACTGGCGTTGGCAACATCACGATGCATGACGATGACACGGTTGCTCTTTCCAACATCCACCGCCAGATCCTGTTTGACGCCGATGATGTGGGCAAGGCGAAGGTGGAGGTTGCCGCGAAGCGCATTCAAGCAATCCAGCCCCACATCACCGTGCATGCAAACAAGGAGCGACTGACGGAGGACAACTTCATCCAGGCGCTTGAGGGCATTGATCTGCTTATCGACGGCTCCGATACCTTCCAAACCAAATTCCTCGCCGCCGACGCCGCAGAGATCACCGGTACCCCGCTGATGTGGGGGTCCGTGCTGCGCTACCGCGGCGATGTTGCCTTGTGGTGGTCTGGCCCCGGCGCGCCAGATGATGGTGTGGGCATGCGGGACCTCTACCCCGCCCAGCCGGATGCGGATAGCGTGCCGGATTGCGCGACCGCGGGTGTGCTTGGCGTGACCACGAGTGTGGTTGGCGGGCTTATGGCAACGGAGGCGGTGAAGTTCCTCACCGGTCTCGCCCCGGTGCCCCCGGGGCGGCTGCACATGTACGACGCGTTGAGCGCCACCATCCGCCAGTTCAACGTTTCTCGCGACCCGGCGCGTGCACTCGTTGAGGGCTTCGGGGTTTACGACGCTTCGTGTGCCCTTCCCAGCAACGACGGCCAGGAGCTGCTGGACCTGTTGGACCGCGGCGAGGCGGTGGCGTTGGATGTGCGTGAGCCACACGAGAAGGTGCTTAGCGATATTGCGCATCCCGGCCAGAACCTCCCCATGAGCCAGGTGGCGCAGGACAGTAATGCGGCGGAGGAAGTCTTTGCTTCGCTGCCTCCTGGCGAGGTCATCGTCTACTGCGCATCGGGCAAACGCTCAACAAATTTTGTTGAGCAATACGCAGGTCAAGCGTCCAAATACGGGCTGCAGCTGCATTCCTTACCTGGCGGGGCTCACCGCTGGGCTTTACCCTAAATGTTATGCGTATCACACCAGTGTTCACGGCAGCCGTTGCCGCTGCCACCCTTGTAGGCGCTCTTGCACCGTCCGCAGCAGCCACTGGCAGCCGAGGCTTTGCCAACGCGGATGGCTCGGTGCGTTGTGAGCTCACCCAGTTCGACTCCACCCACGAAACCCTCTGCGTGTCCCAGCGTGCACGCGAATCCCAGCCGGAATGCAACCCGCCGCAGCAGCTGATTCCGGCGATTGCCATCCAGGACCGCTTTGTGGGCAAGAAGTGCTGGAACCAGGGCTTTGGCCAGGAGCCGGAGCGCCTGCAGCCGTTCCAGATCCGCTCCTACGGGCAGGCAACCGTAATCCCGGGCCTTTCCGGCACGCTGTACGTGCTCGACATTGCCCGCCTGGCACTCATCCAGGCCGGCGCGCAGAACCAGGTGCTATTTGGGGCCCGTTAACTCCCCTACATCATCTTGAAGCGCTCCACGAAGTCAGCCAGTTTCTTGCCCACGCGGGCACGGACCTCATCATGGTTGGCTTGCCGCCCAAACCTTGAGGTAGCAGGCAGAAGCTTCGTCATCGCGGTACCGGAGGTAGGCACCACGCCTGTCTGCAGTGCTTCCCCAACGAACGCGTAGGTCAGCTCAGGCTTGAGCTTCTCCGCCTTGATCAGTTCGTTGAGCTCCTGATCACGACGCAGTGCCACGAACTGTTCCCAACGCTCATCGGTATCGCCCGATGCGTTCGCACCATCCTCGGAGTCCAAGAAGTCCTCGAAGAGGTCCTTCTTGCCACGCAATGTCGGGGAGGAATCGAGGCTGCGCCCGATGATCGCACGGGTTTCTTCCGCACCAGCGTCGTCGCCCTCGCCCCGCTTCGCGCGGAAATCATCAACCAGCATGACGATGTAGTCCACGTTGATCTCAACCTGCTTGACCAGCTCAATCTCAAAGACCAGCTGGTCATCTTCCGGCTCTTCAACGCCAGAGTCATCCACCACGCGTTCTGCGTCACGCCTGGCTTTGAACTCATCATGCAGGTCCAGGTACATCGACTTGTAGTCTTGTGACTCACGCTCGGTGATGAGCTGTTTGTCCTTGAACTCATCAAATGAGGTCAAGATGTTCTCCAGCTTGAGAATCTCACCGTAGAGTTTCACAAACCCAGCTTGAGCCTTCTCGGACGCAATCAGCTCACCCGCTGGATAGAACTCCTTTAAGTCCTCCACCTTGCGCTGGTACTCACGGTAGAAGTCCTTAAACGGCGCAAGGATTGCTACCTGCGCTGCGTTGTCGGCGTTACCGAAGAGCTCCAGCGCCTCGTTCGTGTTCTCATCCAGGTCGCGGAAGCAGACGATGTTGCCGTAGGTCTTCACCGAGTTGAGGATGCGGTTTGTGCGTGAGTACGCCTGAATCAGACCGTGCATGCGCAGGTTCTTGTCCACGAACAAGGTATTGAGCGTGGTCGCGTCAAACCCGGTCAGGAGCATGTTCACCACAATGACAAGGTCAACCTCGCGGTTCTTAATCCGCTGGGACAGATCCTTGTAGTAGTTTTCAAAGGATTCGGGATCATACGCGTCATAGTTGGTCGCGAACATCTCGTTGTAATCCGCAACCGCGCCCGCCAAAAACTCCAGGTTATCCACGGAGAGCTTGGTGGTATCGAAGTCTTCATCCTCAATGATGTCCACGTCACTGTTTGGATTTGATTGGGAGGAGAAGATCGTTGCCACCTTCAACCGCTGAGCCGGTGGCAGGTTTTCTTGTTGGCGAGCAAATTCCTCGTAGTAGGTCCGTGCTGCCGGAATCGAGTCGGTGGCGAACAGCGCGTTGAACCCGCGAACGGTCTTGTCTGCCTTCGTGGCTTCAGATGCGCCCCGTTTGTGGACTGACTGCTCCACGTTGGTCACAATCTTGTGGATATAGCTCTGGCCCAGATCGCGCTTCGTTTTCTGGTCGAAGTGCTCCAAAATGTAGCTGGTAATCGCTTCCACGCGTCCCGGCGCGAGCAACTCCGCCATCCGCTGCTCAATCGTGGAATGCGGATCCGGATCCACAGGTGCAAGCTCGTTGTACTCCACGCGGAACGGCAGGACGTTCTTATCCCGGATAGCGTCCACAATCGTGTACGAGTGGAGCAAGTCCCCGAAGGCTTGCGCGGTTGTCTGCAAATTCGGGTTGGAGCCAACCTTGTTCTGCTCAAAGATTGGCGTGCCGGTAAAGCCAAAGAAATTCGCTTTCTTGAACTTCTTCTTAATCGCCGAGTGCATGCTGCCGAATTGGGAGCGGTGGCACTCATCGAAGATGAACACCACGTGTTTGTTGTAGATCTCGCGCTTATCGTTACCGGCAATAAAATGGCTCATTTTTTGGATCGTGGTGATCACGATCTTTGAGTCCGCACGGGAAATATCAATCCCTTTTGTGGAGAGCTTCTCGCGCTCGCGCTGCTCAATCTCAGCCATCAACTCTTCAGGCGTGGAGAGCTGCTGGGTGAGAATGCGCGTGGACGTATTCGAGTTCGCTGCGCCTTTTTCAAAGCGGTCGTACTCACGGATTGTCTGATAATCCAGATCCTTGCGGTCCACTACAAAGATCACCTTGTCTACTGACTCCATCTCGGTTGCGAGCTGGGCAGTCTTGAACGAGGTCAGCGTCTTGCCTGAACCGGTGGTGTGCCAAATGTAGCCACCCGCATTGATTGTCCCAAGCTGCTTATTCAGAACAGATCGTTCGATGCGGTTGAGAATGCGCTCAGCTGCCGCGATCTGGTACGGACGCATGACCAGCAACAACTCATCAACGGTGAAAATGCAGTACTTCGTCAGCACTGACAGCAGTGTGTGCTTAGACATGAACGTCTTTGCAAACGCGATCAGATCCATGATCGGCTTATTGCTTGCATCCGCCCACCAGGACGTGAACTCAAATGAGTTGGAGGTCTTCCTCTTGTTCCGCCGTGGGTTAGCCTTGCCCGCTACTTCCTTCACGTGGAGATCACGGGTGGTGTTGGAGTAGTACTTGGTCTGCGTGCCGTTGGAGATGATGAACAGTTGGACGTATTGGAAGAGTCCTTCATCAGCCCAGAAGGAGTCTCGCTGATAGCGGTCGATCTGGTTGAACGCTTCGCGGATAGCAACGCCCCGGCGCTTCAGCTCAACATGCACCAGCGGAAGGCCGTTTACCAGCACGGTCACGTCATAGCGGTTCGACCGGTTGCCTTTGTCGCTTCCCTTCGTGGCGTACTGGTTAATCACCTGCAGGGAGTTCCGGTAGATGTTCGTTTTGTCTATCAGCCGGATGTTTTTGGTCGTGCCGTCCTCGCGGATCAGATTCTTCTCGTGATCAACCTGCATCGTGCGGGTCTTTTCCACGATGCCAGCCGATGGATTTGCTATCTCTGCTCGGTAGAAACTGTCCCACTCCGAATCGGTGAAGCTGTACTCGTTGAGCTCTTCTAGCTTCTGCCGAAGATTGTCACGCATTGCCTCGGCAGTACGAATATCAGCATGCTCATAAGCCTGCTTGGTGAGCTGGTTGATGAAGGCATCTTCAAGATCAGCTTCGGACTGGTACCCCGTGGCACTCTTCCCATCAGCTACATAGCTAGCGGTGACCGTTGACGTGTCCGTCACAGCAACAGGATCGAAGTATTCGTGTTGCGGACGAGACGAAAAGGAGCGAGACGGGTTAGAAAACTGTGCCATTTTCAGTTACTCCTTCACCGGGAAATCGAGCAGTAGGTCACGGTAATACTCGTATTGCTTCTGCCGCAGCTCACGCTCACGCTTCAAGTTGTCGATGTACTCGGTGAATGTGTCGAGCTTGGCAGCGATTTCTTGCTGGGTTTCGAGCGGTGGGAGGGGAATTTCAGCGTCAAGAATATTCTTATTATAAAGACGTTTGATGGTCCCTCCCTCGGTGGTCCACTCAATAATTTGGTAGCAATACTTCAAGAAGGAGTTTTTGAGTACAGTTTCGTCATGTTTTAACCAAACGATGTTCGAATCCTGAAAGTACGAAGCAGAGCCATCAAATTCCACCACGCGCCCGATTGATCCTGACGCTGACAGAAGTAGGTCACCTGCTTCGGGATACGGATACTTCGATTTGTATTCTTCGAACAGCTCTTGAGAAATAAAGGAATCGGCTACCTTACCGAATGTGCCGATTTTGTAAAATGGTACGTCTCCGGTGTCATCAGTTTCCTTTTTAAAGATTCGTTTGCACATTGCAACTGAACCGATTTCCCCGAGTTTTACCTTTTCGAAATCTTCAAGCATCAAGAGTTTGTCTCGTACGATCCCAAACTGCTTCTCGCGTCCAGCAATCTCCTGCTCCAGCTCGCGGTCTAGCTCCGCAAACTGGTCGAGAATCCGCACGATCTCTTCCTGGACCTGAAGAGGAGGGAGGGGGATCTGGATGCCGGCTACGTCTTTGGCATAAACATGAGGAACCCCGCCACCCCTTTTTAGGTCATGCAAATGATCTTGCTTAGATTTCAGAGCGTGGAAGGCGTACTTGAGAAGCAAGTGGTCATCATCCGACTGGATACTGAAGGCGTCTGATACAAAAACAGGCTCATCCCAGAAACTCACAAATCCCGCATTCGCCCCTGAACCAGCGACGACAATCACTTCACCTTCGCGGTTCGACTGATCTATGTAGTAAGCCGGTGCAAGACCACCGGCTATAACTGGAATCTCCCCTGGCTGCATATTCTTTTTGCTAATTGAGGTTCCGCGTTTAAGTTCCGCAATTTCTCCGAGCTGAACGCGCTCCAGCCCATCGGGACACAACTCCCGAATTAGTTCGTCGACTCTACTCATCTGCGTCCACCTCGCCTTCAAGGTCGGCCACGATCTCATCGATGGACTCACGCAGGACCTGTTGGCGGGCAACGATCTGACGCAGCTCTTCGTTGAGTGCCTTTACATCGATGACTTCACGCACTTCTTCACGGGCAACGTAAGAGTTGACCGACAAGTTGGAGTCGTTATCAAGCACATCTTCGTTGGAAACCAGCGCTGTCTCGTACTCGACTTCTTCGCGGTCTTCGTAGAGTTTGAGGATCGCGTCCTGGTGCTCGGGGAAAAGCTTGTTGTTTTTACCTACGCGTTTGAAGTATTTCGAAGCGTCTACAAACAGGATGGAGCTGTCTTCCTTGGACCTCTTCAGTACGAGGATGCAAGTAGCAATCGTGGTACCGAAGAACAGATCAGCGGGAAGTTGGATGACCGCTTGGACGAAGTTGTTTTTGATGAGGTACTCACGGATCTTCTTCTCCGCGCCCCCGCGATACATTGCGCCCGGGAATTGAACGATTGCCGCAGTGCCGTCAACGTCAAGGTACGACAGCATGTGCATGGTGAACGCGAGATCCGCCTTGGATTTCGGCGCGAGTACACCGGCTGGCGAATAGCGGTCATCGTTAATCAGCACTGGGTCATCCGCACCCTCCCAGCGGATTGAGTACGGCGGGTTGGACACGATTGCGTCGAACGGCTCGATGTCGTCGTGAAGCGGATTGATAAGCGTATCCCCACGCTGGATGTCGAAGGCTTCGAACCCGATATCGTGCAGGAACATGTTCATGCGGGCGAGGTTGTACGTGGTGATGTTGATCTCTTGCCCGTAGAACCCGCCGACGTTCTCCTTGCCCAAAACCTTGGCAAACTTCAGCAGCAAGGAGCCGGAACCACACGCAGGGTCATAGACCTGGCGAACACTCTTCTTGCCAGATGCTGCAATTCGAGCAAGGAGTTCGGAGACTTCCTGAGGTGTGAAGAACTCACCACCGGACTTGCCCGCGTTCGATGCGTACATCTGCATGAGGAACTCATATGCATCACCGAACAGATCAATGCTGTTGTCTTCGAAGCTGCCGAGTGGCAGGGCCGCTACAGCGTCGAGAAGCTGAGCAAGCTTCTTGTTTCGCTCCGCTACAGTCGCACCGAGCTTGGTGGAGTTGACCTGGAAGTCATCGAAAAGCCCCTTAAAGTCACCTTCCGAGTCCGTGCCCACCGCACTGGACTCGATATTGCGGAAGACCTGCTCGATGGTCTCATTCAAGTTGGGGTCGTTATGAGCCTTCGCCTGAACGTTTTCAAAAAGCTGCGACGGCGGGATGAAGAAGCCCTTATCCTTGACCACTCCCCCGCGTCCGTACTCCGCATCCTCATCCGAGAGGTTGGCGTAATCAAGATCGGGATCCTCAGCATTGAGGTAGGCCGTGAGGTTCTCAGAGACGAAGCGGTAGAACAGCATGTTGAGCACGTAGCTCTTGAAATCCCAGCCATCTACAGAACCACGGAGATCATTGGCAATCTTCCAAATTGTTTTATGCAGTTCAGCACGCTGTTCTGCACCATCTGTTGCTGGTGCGTTCTCCGCTACTTCTTTTTCGATATCCGCCATACCTAATGCCCTCAAGGTTATTGAGTTGTCTTTGCTAACTCCCCGATTGTGTCATAGCTGCACGCGTCTTCGCGGTAGCAAAAAGCGGGCATTTCTTGCAGGTGATGGCGTGGTTTTAAACCCGGGCTACCGCAAGACCTCCCCGGTACAGCAGGTTGTCACTGGCCAAAATTCCTCTATAGTTGACACATCACCAACTTTTCGTTTCAACAGGGAGGCCCCAAATAGCTACGGACGCACAGAAGGCAACATCGACGGACTGGGCTGGTGATGCCCAAAACGCCGCAACCGATGGCGAGTTCAAGCGGGATACCAACTACATCGGTGACCGCATCGTCGCATCCGTTACAGACGAAGCCCGCCACTGGCCGGTGCAGCCGAACCGCTACCGCCTTATCGCTGCGCGCGCCTGCCCGTGGGCGCACCGTGCGGTCATTGTGCGTCGATTGATGGGCCTGGAAGACGTGATCTCCCTGGGCCTGGCTGGGCCGACCCACGACAAGCGCTCCTGGACGTTCGACCTGGATCCAGGCGGACTCGACCCGGTCCTGCAGATCCCCCGCTTACAAGACGCGTATTTCAAGCGCTTTCCGGAATACCCACGCGGAATCACTGTGCCTGCAATCGTGGAAGAGGCAAGCGGCAAGGTGGTAACCAACGACTACAACTCGATGGTCCGTGACTTCCAAACGCAGTGGACCGAATACCACCGCGCCAGCGCACCCAACCTCCTGCCGCCGGAGGAGCAGCGCGAAGAGATGGAGGAGATCAACGACTTCCTCTTTAGAAAGTTCAATAACGGCGTGTACCGGGCTGGGTTCTCGGCATCGCAGGAAGGTTACGACGCTGCCTATACGGACGTCTTCGAGGTTCTCGACTGGCTGGAGGACCGACTAGCAACCCGTCGGTTCATCATGGGTGAGCACATCACTGAGACCGACATCCGCGCCTACACGACGCTGATTCGTTTCGACGCTGTCTACCACGGCCACTTCAAAACCAACCGGAACAAGATCAGCGAAATGCCGAATGTGTACGGCTACCTACGCGAGCTCTTCCAGACCCCCGGTTTCGGTGACACCACTGATTTTGTGGAGATCAAGCAGCACTATTACATCGTGCACCGCGAGATCAACCCCACCCGTGTCGTCCCGGCTGGCCCGGATCTCTCGGGCTTGGCGCAGCCGCACGGCCGTGACCGACTGCCTGGCGCACCCTTTGCCGAGAGCACTACCCTGCCCGGCGAAATGCCAAAATCCGAGCGGTTAAAAAATCCCATGAAGTTTCAGCTGGAACTCTTCGAAAATTAGCCGTAGGCACACATCCGTTCGATAATCCGGCGCCTCGTGTCGCAGGGCGGTTTTATAATGTCTCCTCGTCCCATCACAAGAGAATAAGGAGGCGTTGTTGGGCGAGCTGCTCAAAGCCGCAGTGGGGTGCATTGAAGCCCCGTCCCTATTTCCCCGAGAACTGAAGATATTGATGCAGGTGGCGTTACTTGCTGAAGACGCCACCGGACCAACCCTCACCCCCACCGGGATAGTCCACCAAGCAACAGCGGGCCGGGTGGACAACTTCGGAGCGCCAACCATGACGAACTGGCTCAAGCGAGACATCATCGATGCGACACTGCCCACCTTCATCGGCACAGGTTGGCTCCAGGAAGTCCCCGGCCCGGAGAACGACGGCGCCTACCAACTCAACCTGACACGGTTGAAGCGGCTGCTCGACCAAGCGGAGGCAACCCTGGCCACCGGCGAGTCCGACCAAGAAGCGCTGGAGCAGGCTGACCGTGAACTGCCCGGCGACTTCGACTCCGCCCCGGAGGACCTTGCTGAGCAGGTGGATCGCATCCTGGTCAGCAACCCGGCGATGTAGGCCGCTGGGTTTCGGCGCCTAGGCTGCAATCTCCTCCTGACGGCGGATGCGGCCCCGGCGCGCAAACCATGCCGCTACAAAGGAGAGCACGAGAGCTACGAGCACACCCAAGTTCGCGTCAGCCCAGTGCTCCCCTACCAGCGGCAGGAAGTATCCCTGCCAGTTATTCCAAGCCGCTTCCTCCGCAAACAGGTTGGCCACCAGGCCCCATCCGATCACCGAAGAGATTACGAGGATGCCGATAGAGATCCAGTCCACGGCACCGTAGCGCCCTGCCGAGTTGTACAGCGCGGGCTCGTCGTAATCCTTGGTGCGGGTGAAGATGTCCGCGATGAGGATGCCCGCCCAGCTTGCCAACGGCACGCCGAGAGTAATCAGGAAGGACTGGAATGGGCCAAGGAAGCTTTGGGAGACGAATACCACCCAGATGGTGCCGATTGTCAGGATCACTCCGTCGATGGCGGCAGCCGCCGGGCGCGGGATGTTAATGCCCAACGTGAGCAGCGTCAGTCCCGAGGAGTAAATACCCAGCACCGCGCCGGAGACAAGCGCGAGTACCGCGGTGATCAAGAACGGTACGAGCACCCAGGTAGGCAGCACAACTGCGAGGGCGCCAATCGGGTCGTCCGCGATCGCCTCCGCCAGCGACTCATCCGACGCGGCGAGCAGAAGGCCGAAGATCACCAAGATTGCGGGCGCGATGGCGCCACCGAACGTGTTCCAGAAAATGATGGAGCGATCCGGAGTGTCACGGCGTTGGTAGCGCGACCAGTCCGCCGCAATGTTGATCCAGCCAAGGCCGAAACCGGTCATCACCATCACCAGTGCACCAATTACGCTGCCTGCAGAGCCGGCCGGGACCGCCTGGACCGCAGACCAATCAATGCGCGGAATGGTCAACACCATGTACAGCACCGTCACCGCACCAGTGAGCCAGGTCAGCAGCGACTGCAGCTTCATGATCGTGTGGTAACCCAGCACCGACGCCGCCACGATCAGGCCTGCGACGATAACGGTCGCAATCACACTTGTGGCCGTGCCCGGATTGCCGCCGAGTTCCCGGATCACCGTGGTGGTGGCCAGCACCGCCATGATGGCCAGGAATGTCTCCCAACCAATGGACGTCAACCAGGAGACGATGCCCGGCACCTTCTGCCCTTGCACACCGAACGCGGCGCGGGAGAGCACCATCGTCGGCGCAGACCCGCGCTTACCAGCCACCGCGATGAGGCCGCAGAGGAAGAACGAGAACGTCACACCGAGTGCGGTGACGAGTGCGCCTTGCCAGAACGACAGCCCAAACCAGAGCACGAACGAGCCGTAGGAAATACCGAACACCGAAATGTTCGCGGCGAACCACGGCCAAAACAGATCGGAGGGTTTCGCGGTGCGCTCTGACTCGGGGACGATATCGATCCCTAAGGTTTCCACAACCGGCGCACCACTTGCTGAAGACTTGCTGTGTGACATACACGGACTATACGACGCTTAGGTGAAATGTCACCGAATTACTTTCTTCGCGAACTGCGCGAGACTCTGCACTTGTCCTAATTGTGATGGGCGATTCCACCTCATGCACCAACCAGCGCAGCCTGCTGTGCCATGCCTTGCCCGAAAGGTTTAAACTGCAGCCCCGCCCTTGCGGCCCTTCACCGACACAACAACGCCCACAATGTAGGACACAACCACCCCAAGGACGCTAAGCAAACACAATGTAGAGGAAAGCTCTGACGCCGAGCGCCCCACAAGCTGCGTAAAGACGGAATTCACGCTCTCCTCAGTATCACCGGTATCGACCATAAAGAAGCCTGCCAAGAAGAGAAACACCGTCACCGCGATGAAGGCCCAAGACTCGCGCCACCCGAAGGACTTAAACGGGCCTGCCCCTGGGCCTTCCTTCGCGCTGCGCATGGGGATAAACCACAGAGCAATAAGCAAAAGTGCCACGAATAGCCCAGCCGGAATGGAGTAAAAAATGAGCCATCCGCCCACCCCAAACATAAGCCGTCCAAAGGCAAAGAACGCCGCCGCTGACAGACTCAGGACAAGCGCCGCGACGGAGTTGATACGGACATTCCGGTAATTCATGCACTACATCCTACGGAGAAAACCCACTGCTCTCGCCGGCAAAACTTTCTCGGTGGGCAGCGCCTGGCATCACGCTTGCGTTTCGGTCGGCCCAGGATGCGACACCCGGTCCTCAGCATCCTTAATGCGTCCTTTCACCGCCACAACAAGGCCCACAATGTAGGACACAATCGCCCCCAGGAAACAGAGCAAAAACAATATCCAGGAAAGATCTAACGCCCCCCGCCCTACTAGCAGGGTAAAGACGGAGTTCACACTGTCCTCGGTGTCGCCACCATCGACGATAAAGAAGCCAGCTAAAAAGAGAAACACCGTCACCGCAATGAAGGCCCAAGACTCGCGCCACCCGAAGGTCTTAGACGACCCTGTCTCCGGGCCTTCCTTCACGCTGCGCACGGGGACAAACCACAGCCCAAGAAGCAAAAGTGCCGCGAGTGCCCCAATAGGAACGGAATAGAGCATCATCAATCCGCCCACCCCGAACAAAACCCGACCTAGGGCGAAGAACGCCGCCGCTGACAGGCTGAAGAACGCCGCCGCTGACAGGCTTAGGACAAGCGCCGCGACGGAGTTGATACGGGCATTCCGGTAATTCATGCACCACATCCTACGGAGGAAACAGGTTGCTTTCGACGTCAAAAATTTCTCGTCGGGCAGCGTCTGTTAGACCTCTCGCTTTCTTGAGTGCAACACTCGAACCTTTCTGTGAGGCAAAGGCGTGCAGGCGTACCACGACGAATTCGGCGACAAGATTGCCGCGGCCTTGGATACAGACACACAGCAGACAAGTAATCCCTGTTGTAGCGGGTAGAATTCGACACATGGTGGAGACACAACGCCGCTCGAAACAACGCCCGCCCGCGCTAGCCAGTAAAGGCCCCCAGCTGAGCAAAAAGCAGTTGGTGGGCCTGGTTTTGGGCGTGGTCTGCTTCCTCATCCCCTTCTTCGTCCAGATCCCGGACTTGTCCACCCCCGGGCACCGGATGCTATCGATCTTCCTGCTCGCCATCGTCTTCTGGGTGCTCGAGCCCGTGCCGCTCACAGCCACGGCGGTGTTGGTCATCCTGCTGGAGGTCCTCCTGCTTTCCGACGGCGCGATAGTCGACCCCACCGGTGGAGACACAGCACTAGCAGACCAGCTGCTTCCTGCATCCGCGTATTTCTCTGCGCTGGCCCACCCGGTCATCATCCTCTTCCTCGGCGGGTTCATGATCGCGCACGGGGCGGAGAAGTTCGGGTTAGATCGCAACCTCGCAGCGATCATGCTGCGCCCCTTCCCAGACAAGGCGCGCCTGACCGTGCTGGGGCTCATGCTGATTACCGCCGTGCTCAGCATGTTCATGTCGAACACGGCCACCACAGCGACGATGTTCGCGGTCGTCATCCCGATTCTCAAGACGCTGCCCGCGGGCAAAGCGCGCGCCGGCGTGGCGCTGTCTATCCCGCTCGCTGCCAACGTGGGTGGCATCGGCACCCCGGTGGGCACACCCCCGAACGCGATCGCGATCGGTGCGCTCGCCGAGCACGGCATCCGTGTGTCCTTCGTGGATTGGATGCTCATGGCGGTGCCTTTCATGCTGGTTGTCCTCGCCTTTGCCTGGGTATTTCTCTGTCTCGTTTTCATCCCCGCTGAGACCCGCATCTCCATCGAGATGCGCTCGAAGTGGAACACCGCCACCGACGCGAAACTTTTCTACGCCGTGGCAGGTCTGACCATCCTGTTGTGGATGAGCGAGCCGCTCCACGGCATCTCCTCCAACACCGTCGGATTCATCCCCGTCGTGGCACTGTTGTGCCTGCAGGTGATGAGGGGCAAGGACGTCCAGGCACTTGACTGGCCGGTGCTGTGGCTCGTCTCCGGTGGTATCGCGCTCGGTACGGGCGTGGGTGCGAGTGGCCTGGACGAGTGGCTCGTCGGTTCGGTCAGCTGGGAGGTCATGGGTGCGCTGGCGATCCTCGCCGTGCTGGCCCTGATCGGCTTCGGCATGGCGAACGTCATCTCGCACTCTGCGGCCGCCAACCTGCTGGTCCCACTGGCGGTCTCGCTGGCGCTCTCGCTCGACGGCATCGACCCGCTCGTGGTTGCCGCGGTGGTGGCGATCGCCTGCTCGCTGGGCATGGCGCTGCCAATCTCCACTCCGCCGAACGCGATTGCCTACGCCACCAAGGAGATCTCCATTCCACAGATGGCGCTAGTCGGACTCGTGGTCGGTACCGTGGCCACGCTGCTGTTGATCTTTGCTCTGCCTTCCGTTTGGCAGCTGATGGGGCTGGTGAGCTAGGTGCTGCCCCGTTCCACCCTCTCTATCGTGGGAAAGTCCCAGGCCACCCGCGACGTGCAGCAGGTGGTCAACGAGGCACTGGGCGCCACGCATGACATCCTCGCCGCCGATAATGTCGAGCACCTACGCTCGCTACTCAACGGTAACCCGCTCGCGCTTGTCACCGTCACCGTCCACGAGGACGGCTTGGCGCCCGACCACCCGTTGCTGGAGCTGATCTCCGAGCCCGGTTTCGAGTACACCCGCGTCATGGTGCTGACCACCGCGCCAGAGATCGCGGGCCTGGATGCACTTACGGACATGGGGCGGCTCGACATGCTCGTGTTCACCCCGGCGATCAAGGCAGAAGCACTCCTGCACAACATCCAGCAGCAGCTCAACCGCTATTGGTACATGCGCGCCAAGCACGACCCCTCTATCGCTGGCACCTTCGCCCTGCCAGAGGTCACCGAACTGGACGTAGGGCTGACCGACCAGGAGATCATCAGCCGCATCATCCAGGCCGCCGACATGCACCTGGGCTACCAGCCGCGCCTGGTTTTCCCGCCGGGGGTCTACCTGACTAAGGAGGGCCACTACGTCGAGGAGGTCATCTTCGCCCTTTCCGGCCAGGTGCTTTTGCAGCGCTTTACTGACGCCGGCGATATCGTCATGCACCACGCCTCCACAGGCCACGTCATCGGGCTACTCGCCCTGGCGAGCAACCGGGTCGGCTTCTTTACCGCGCGTACCACCACCGAGGTCGTCGCAGTCCAGCTGCCCACCGAGCAGGTGGACTACCTCATCCGCCAGGAGCCGGAGCTTGCGCGCCTGTTCAATATCCTCTTCGTGCGCTCCTACGACCGCCGCCTGCGCCGCGCCGAGGACATCCAGATCGAGCAGCACGAACTCACCGCGCAACTCGAAGACGAGCGCGCACGCTTGACCACGGCGCTGCACAACCTGGAAGCAGCGCGCCGCGAGCTGATGAGCCAGGCGCGCTTCGCCTCCCTCGGCGAACTCGCCGCAGGCGTTGCCCACGAGCTGAACAACCCGATGGCGGCGATCGAGCGCACCGCAGCGCATCTCGCCGAAGACGTCGAAGGCCTGATCGCGTCCAGCCCCAACCGCAGGTGGCGGGAAGCGACCAGCCACGCGCTGGAGGCGGCGCGCAGCTCGCACGCGGTAAGCACAAAGGAGGCACGCGCGCTGCGGCGCGAACTGACCGAGGTTACCGGCGATCGGGCGCTCGCCCAGCGCTGGGTACTCGCCGGCTTGCACGACGTGGAGTTTGCCAAGCAGGTGCGCGCGAATCGAAAGCTGGAATACGAGACGGTGGAGCACGCGGCGTCCATAGGCACTGCCCTGCGCAACCTCTCCACCGCATCGACCCGCATTACGCAGCTGGTAGCCTCGCTACGCGCATACGCGCGGCCCGACGGCGACCCGGTCACCGACGTGGACCTGCACCAAAGCATCGAGGACACGCTGCAGCTGATCGCCCACAAACTGCGCGGTGTGGAGGTCAAACGGGATTTTGCCGAACTGCCGCACGTGACGTGTACGCCCGGGCAGATCGCGCAGGTGTGGACAAACCTGATCACCAACGCCGCCGAGGCCATCGAAGAGTCCGGCAAAGGCACCACCATCACTATCCGCACCAGCGCCCCGAAGCCCGGCTGGGTGCGCGTGGAGGTCATTGACGACGGCCCCGGCATCCCACTCGAGCGCATCGATAAACTCTTCGAACCCCGCTTCACCACGAAGAACGGGGAGGTCCGCTTCGGCATGGGTATCGGCTTAAGCATCTGCCGCGGCATCGTCAGCGCACACCACGGCACCATCGAACTGACCTCTTCAACAAATGGCACCTGCGCCACCGTTGGCCTGCCAATTGACGGCCCGCACGCACACGACGAAGGAGACACACCATGAACCTTGCCATCCTGATCCTCGAGGACGAGGCGGAAGTCCGCGCCGCCGTCGAGCGCGACCTGCTCCCCTTTGCCGAGCACATCCGCGTGGAGGTCTCCTCCGATGTGGAGGAAGCCTGGGAGGTGATCGACGAGCTCACCGAAGACGGCGACGTGCTCGCCCTCGCCCTCTGCGACCACCGCATGCCCGGCACCACCGGCGTGGAGTTCCTAGTCCAGATGATGGACGACGACCGCACCGCCGCCACCCGCAAAGTCCTGGTCACCGGCCAGGCGCAGCTGCACGACACGGTACGCGCGGTCAACGAGGCCAACTTGGACCACTACATTGCCAAGCCCTGGGACGTCGACGAGCTACACCAGGTCGTGCGCACCATGCTCACCGACTACGTCGAGGACATGGACATCGATCCCCTGCCCTACCTCGACGTCCTCGACGCCGCGCGCGCGATGGACCTCGTCCGCCGTCGCTAGAGGCGCTCGGTGCGGGCTCCGAAAAGTGGGGTGGGAAGCTTGCCGATAAAGCTGGCGCCGGGGTTGTTCGGGCCATGGATGGGGGGCGAGGACCACGATGGGGCCTTCGGGGTTGAAGTCGGCGTCGGGGATTGGCTCGGCGGTGGTACCGAGGCGTTTTGCAAGCTCATCCGCGTATTCCTTGGTAGATCCGTAGAACGAGGCGTACAAGATAGTGCAGGCAGTCATACAACTATTGTTGTATGTTGCGCCTAGAATGTGGCAACGATGCGATACGTGTACATGATTGTGGGGCTGGTGGCGTTCGCCCTGGGCGCGGCCGGCGTGTGGCTGCCGATCCTGCCCACGACGCCGTTTCTGTTGCTTGCGCTGATGTGCTTCACGCGGAGTTCGCCGAGGATGGAGCGCTACCTGCTACGCCATGACACGTTCGGGCCGTTCATTATTGATTACTACTCAGGACAGCTGACGCGGGCGCAGAAGCTGCGGATTGTGGGGCTACTCTGGTTGGGGATGGGCGCCTCCATATGGGTGGTGATTGTGGTGGTCGGGCTGTGGCCGGTGGCATTGCTGCTCGTCGGGATCGGTGCCGGGGTGAGCGCGCACATCTGGCGGCTGCGGCCACGCCCCGAGCGCGCCGCCGAACTACACCAGCGCGCTGGCCTGCCTACCGGCCACGCACATTGAAGCCGATGACGCCGGGGTTGACCAAGGGGGCGTCGCCAAGCAGGGCGTGGATGTTGCCCTCCCTCTCAACCGCACTGGTGACCGCTTTCGGGCGCTGCTTCTTGTCATCCTTGCCGCGGCCCTGCGACATAGGGACGCCCATGAAGCCGCCGCACTACCCCTGCTGACCTGCGGCGTTACTGGCGGAGGATCCTGTGACGCTGCAGCGAATGGGGCGCCTCAGAGCAGCACAACGATGACCACCAGCACTGTGATGGCAGCGTCCAGAAGTCCGACGACCTTCGGCGTCCATGGCTTCTCACGACGTGCGCCGGTGATCGGCATCAGCGTCGCCCGCGCGAGCAACACGACGGCCACGACGATGATCGCTGGGTGGAACGGATGCCCGCCGGTTACGAGCACGGCGACGACGGCGGCGACAAGCACGCCGACGTGATAGCCCACCGACCCGATGAACCAGGGTCTGGAGCCGCGTTCACGGATGAGCGTCTTCACGTAGGGCACAGTGCCGACGAAGTACGCCAGGTACACGGCAAATGCGGCCCACGCTTCCGCATCCAGGCCTCCCCCGGCCCAGGCGGCCACCGGCAGGATGAGGCAGGCTGCTACGACAGTGGACACACCCGACAACAGCGACCTCGGACGCCGCTTCCATGCCTCGAATACGGCTATGGCCACCAACGGTGCGAACGCCGGGACCCACATGAGAAGCCGCCAGTCGAAGATCAGCGTTGTCACACCCGCGACGGCCGCGAGCGCCCCGTAGACAAGGACCGGGGGCCGGTTGCGTTCGCGGAAGCGCGAGCGGATCCAGACGCTGCTGGCGAAAAACGTGAAATAGCCGAGCCACCAGGTCAGCAACAGGGGAATCGCAGTCCACGACGGCGCCAGGATGACGCCGGTGATAGCGGGGACGGTGACCATAAACCAGGCGCCGTGTTGGTCGGGCACCCAACCGGGTGAGCGTCGGCGTGTGCGGGGGTTGCGCGACACGCTACGCTGCGCCTGGCTCTTCGACATGGTTTCACCCTACTGATGCGAATCCGTGATGGGCAATTGGCGTGGTCTTTTCCGTGCCGCACGCGGAGATCCGCTTGCCTCGATCGTGGGGTTCGAATCCCTCCCGGATCCTGGCTACCGCTTCCTTCTGATGCGGAGGCAAGCCGTGACGCAGTTCTGGAGCAGATCAACACCTACAGCCCCGACGCCGTGGTGTGCATCGGCTTCCCGTTGGGACACACTCGAGCGCAGTGGATCATTCCGCACGGTGGCATGATGACCGTTGATAGCGTCAAACCAGCGCGTTCTTGCAGACTACTCCTGAGTCGCCGCTGCGCGATTCCTGTAGCTCGTGCGACCGGAGGACTAGGAACGCTACCGCCTGCCTGCGGCCCAACAGGCCACGCAGCCCCGATCCATCGTCGAGTCATGATCTCCTGACCGCTTCGGTCACTCGTTGCCGCCGAACTGCCGCAGAGCGCAAAACTCGTCGGCAGCCGGACAGTCCAACAGTCGTTCTCTCAACCCGTGGATGCCCACTTGTCACGGATGCGGCTATCGCGCCCACAGCCGGGCATACGCCTGCGACGAAGCCAGCAAATCCTCGTGTATCCCCGCCGCGGCCACGCGTCCGCCATCGAGCATGACGACCTGATCGGCAGCGGCCACCGTGTGTTCCTGATGTGCGATCACCAGCACTGTCGCCGACCCGGCAAGTTCGCGAATTGCCTCCTGCACAGCGACGGCGGCGGACGCGTCGAGCGATGAAGTCCCCTCATCCACCAGCAGCACCGGCGCCCGCTTCAACACGGCGCGGGCCACCGAAACGCGCTGCCGTTCGCCACCCGGTTCCGCAACCGAGGTCGAGGCCCCGGGCCGGCGCATCCGGCCCGGGGTCCAGCGCACGGAGCTTCCGGTACACGGCGGCGGCGTCCATCGGTTCGCGCGCATAGCGGCTTAGGAACCTCGGCTGGACCTTGTCCTCGTAGGCCGCGAGGAGCCTGCGGTTGTTCTGGACGATCTGGGCGATCGACTTCATCTGGTTCTGTCTCCGGGTGTGTGGGCCGCGTCCACGCGGCGGTTTCGGGTTAGATGCTCGGATTCGCGGGCCGTCATGCAGACTCCCCCGGCCTCGTTTTCACGGCGATGCCCCACGCCGCGAGCACGGCGATGCCTAAGAACCAGGCCGCGCAGACCACCAGACCCGCAGCCCCGGTGCCGTTGACGGCCTCGCCGGCCGCGGATACGGGGGTGTGCCCGGCGATTCCGCGCAGGAGGGGACGGAAGTGGTCGGCGGGCATCAGCACCGTGTTGACGAACATCGCAACGATGATTAACGGGATGAGGGCCACGGAACCCTGGGGGCTGGTGATGGAGAACGCGATGTACGTGCCGGTGCATGCGGCCGCCGCGGCAACCATCGCGCCGGTCACCGCGATCCTCCACCACCAGGACACCTCCGGTGGGCCGTCGGAAAGCAAGGCGGCCACCGCCGCGACGACGGCCGTCATCGCCATGATCCGGATGAACTCGGCAATGATCCGTGCGGCCGGCACGGCCGCGTACGGCGCCGGCATGGTGATCAACCGCTCGTGGAAGCCATTGCTGCGTTCAACGAACACGGTGGATGATCCCGTGATGGCCAGGATGAACGCCCACGCCGTCACGACCAGGATGACCGCGTTCCGGAGTTCGAACTCTCCGGTGAGCTGCCTGACCAGGCCACCGAACATGCGGTTGACGATGAACAGGTACACGAGCGGAGCAATGAACGTCATGAACCAGAAGTCGGGGCGCCGCAGCCAAATGTGGGCGATGCGCCGCAGATGCACGAAGATGGCGCCAATCATGATTCGCTCCTCGAGGTGAACCGGCGGATGAACAGGACGATTCCGGCGACCGCCGCGACACCGAGCCACAGGGCGGCCTCTTCCCCGGCGCGATCCGGGAAGGCGTCCGGGGACGCCGCCCTAATCACCTCGATCACCGGCGAAAAAGGCATGTGGCGCACGACGTCGCGAAGGGAGCCGTCCAAAGCGGTCGCCGGAATGAACGCGGTGGAGAACATGAGCAGCAGCATTTCCAGCGCCTGGATCGATGAGGCCGTCGACACCGGGGCGGGCACCATCAGGATCACCCCGTCCGTGACCAGGGACAGGACCGCCGCGGCGAGCAGCGACCACAGGACAGTCCACGCGACGTCACCGACAGCCATGTCGAGGCCGCAGGCCCACGCGACGACCAGCAGCGCCGCGATCGACGCGGACATCCGCAGCACATCGGTGACGAGCCTGCCGGCGACATAGCCGCCTGTGGCCCCGGGCAACACGCGCACGCGGTCAACGAGCCCGGATTCGACGTCCTGTCCCACCGCCATCGCCGACGCCGCGGCGGTGAACATCGCCGCCTGGAACAGGCAGCCGCCGAGCACGAAACGCAGGTACCCGAAGCCGGATTGCTCCGCCGAGTACCCGAACACCGCGTACAGGCACAGCAGGAAGAGGGGCGGAACCACGAACATGGAGATCAGCGACGCGGTGTTGCGTCGCAACAGCAGCAGATCCCGACGGAGAAACGCCGCGACCGACGTCGCACTCATCGCGCCGCACCCCCTGCGTTCATCGATATGAACACCTCGTTGAGGGTGGGCGGCGACACGCTCAGCGAATCCGGCAACGCTTCCGAGGCCTCCATCGCCTGCGCCACCGCCTCGAGGACCCGCGGTCCGGGGTCGACGTCGAGGGACACCGACTTCCCCGCGACGCGGGCGCCGTCCAGGCACGTTCCCCCGAGGCAGCGGGCGAACGCCTCCGCCTCGGCGGCGGTGGCGAAGGACACGCGGAGCACGTGCGACCCGAAGGCGCGGCGCAATTCCTCCGGCGTTCCGCTGGCGACGATGCGGCGATCCTTGAGCAGATGGACGTGGTCTGCCAGCGCCTCCGCCTCTTCCAGGTACTGGGTGGTCAGCACCAGGGTCATTCCGTCGTCGCGCAGTTGCCGGATGAAGCCCCACAGCTCTTCGCGGCTGACCGGGTCCAGCCCCGTCGTGGGTTCGTCGAGGAACAGCAGCCTGGGCACGACGCACAGCGACGCGGCGATGTCGAGGCGGCGCCGCATGCCACCCGAATAGGCCGACGCCAGCGTCGAGGCACTGTCTGCGAGCGAGAATTGCGCGAGCAGTTCCGTCGCGCGGGCGGCCGCGGCGGCGCGGTCGAGTCCGCGCAGCCGCCCGAAGAACTCCAGGTTCTCCCGGCCGGTGAGGTTCTCGTCGATCGCCGCGAATTGGCCGGTGGTGGCAATGTCAGCGCGCACGCCCGCCGGGTCCTCTTTCACGTCGCGCGAGAAGATGCTCACCTCGCCGGAGTCGGCGGTGATGAGCGTCGACAGGATTCGGATGAGGGTGGTCTTGCCTGCCCCGTTGTGGCCGAGGAACGACACGATCGCCCCGGTGGGCACGGTGAAACTCACGCCGTCGAGCACATGCTTGCGCATCCGGGCACCGCGCTTTCCCTTGCGCCCGCCGTCCGGCGGGGCACCTGCCCCGCCTTCGGGCGGGGTGCCCGCTTTGCCCGCAATCGGGTAGCTCTTCGTGAGGTCGCGGACGACGATCGCCGCACCTCGTTCAGCTTGATCCGTCATCGTTTCCCCTTTTCTTTGGTATCGCAGTGGGCCGCTGTCGGCAGCGGCCCCGTGGTCGGGTTGTCATGTGGCACCTCGATATGGATGCCCACATCGCGGGCGAAGGCGAGGACCGGTTCGAGGAGCCGGGGGTGGCCGACGAGATCCCGGCACCCCGGCGCGACCGGCTTCCCCGCGACCGCCACAACGGTGGCGGCAGCAATCGCCGCGGTCATTTTGTAGGAACCCGGGCCGGTCGCCCGGACGACGGTCGTCTCGGCCGCCGGCCCCGCATCGCCCGCGCCGGCGGAGGACAGTGCGACGACCAGCTCGGCGGGTTGCGGAGTGCCCTTCGCCCGCGCCTTCCGCGATGTCACGGCCGCCCCGAGACGGGCGAGCAGACCGGAGACAACGGGCATCGAGTACAGTCTCGACGTGCGGATTTTCTCCACCGACTCATCGGGGAGGGCATCGAAGGCGACGTGGTAGGAATATCCACGGATCGAGGGGCACACCTCGCGTACGACGTCGATGTCCGGGCATTCGTAGCTGATTCCGCTTTGCGACGACACCGGGTTGCGCCGCACCTCGACGATGGTGCCGCCGAGCATCGTGCGGTATCCGCCGCGGATAGTCCGGAACATCGACTCGACCGACGCGGCCCCGGATTCCTGGTCGGCGCCAATTCGCAGATCGACCCGCACATCGCGGACCTCTTCGGCCCCCGCAGCGCGGGCCCCGAGCATCAACAGGGCCGTCGACAAGCCCGGGCACAGGCCGAACCCGGTGAGCACGGGAACCCCCTCCCGCCGAGCATCCCCGTCGAGGGCCATGATCGCGCGGCGGGCGTCGATCGAATCGTTGACGTCGATGTCCCCGGTGCCTGAGTCGATGCAAGCACGGGCGAGTGAGTCTGCATGCACCTCGAACGGGCCGGTGCAGTTGACCACCCAATCGTGTTTGCGGAAGACCCTGCAGATCTCGTTGTGGCCGGCGGCGATCCTCAGCGGGAAGTGCCGCCCCGGGCCATCGTCCGGTTTCTGCCGGGAAGTGTAGGCCAGCTCAATCCCATCGACGACGCCGAGCATCCCCCGGACGAGCCGTCCGTTGACGCCGGTACCTCCGGCCACCAGCACTTTCACGGGTTCGCCCGCGTCGCGGTCCCGTGCTTCCCCGCCGTTTCGTCGGTCAGTCATGTTCCATTTCGTTTCCCCGGTCCCGCGACCGGTCGATTCCTTCGGACGACGGGTCCGCTGCCCTGTCGTCCGTTTCCGGCGCCTGGCGCCGGCGTTCGATGTACTCCCCGATGAGGGCCCCGGTCAGCGCGGCATCCTCTCCGAGGACGAACGAATAGTGGTTTCCCGCGACGCCGGCGACGCAGAGGTCATCGACGAGGTGGTCCCGCCACTGGTCGTGGTTGTGAGCCTCGCCGTCATCGGGGAGAACGAACAACGCCTCCCCCACCCGACCCTCGGGCCGGTACCGGGTGCGGGCATCGATGAGCGAGCGCAGCGAGTTGAACTCCGTCGCCGTCACCCGGTCGCCGGAAAGCCCAAGGTCCTCCAGGAGCGTCGGTGCGACTGCTGCGGCCAGGGCACGCAGACGGGCCCCCCGTTCCCCGTCGGTCTCATCGACCCCGTCGAACTCCGCCCAGAGGCGGGCAACCGGCGTTCCGTGCGGGAGATCGGCGATCGAGGGCGCCACCCGGGACAGCAGCCCCTTTTCGGATTCCGCGCCGAAATCCCCGACGTCGACCGCGATCCCCGGAGCCAGGCTGTCGAGAAACACCAGCGCGGGATCAAGATCGGCCCCCTTTTTCGTCTCATCGGCCTTGTCCCGAAGCACGTCGCTGATGGTCCGGATCGTGTTCATTGGTACCTCTTTCGGTTGTCGGCGCCATGCCGGTGCCGGGCGGACCGGGCCCGCATGGCGTGACCCGGAGGATGTGTCTGAAGGGTTGAAAGGGTAAAGCAACTGGGTGGGGCGCGTCTCCGCACAAGCTCGGAAACGCTCGCGGGCCCGGGACCCGCCGGTTCCGGGCGTCCGTCAAGTCACTGCGGACACCAGGGCGGCGACGAAGGCTGCGGCGGACGCTGCGGCCGCGAATCCGTCACGCACTCGCCAGGGGTGATCGGTGCGGAAGGTGCGCCGCGGATGGCGGCCGAAGTTGCGCATCGCCAGGGTCAAGGACAGCTTTTCGGCGCAGCGCACGGCGCTGACGAACAAGGGAAAGGCGATGCGCGCGGGCGTCGTCGCGCGAATGAAGCCGGAGCGGAAAGACTGCCCCGGTCGCATCGAGCGCAATCTAATCGCCCATGTCAGATGGGGGATTTCGCTGCGCAGGAACGCCGCGATGCTCACCCCGGAAATCGCTATGGTGCACCATGTGTAGGGCACCCGGAAGCGTTGCACCATGGCGTCGAAAAGCTCCTCGACGCGCATGCACGCGGAGACCAGGACCGTCCCCGCGAACACGGCCGTCAGCAGCAGTCCGTGATGGATGCCGTGGCGGACGGCCTCCGCCGGATCCCCACCGCCGTAGAACTCGGAGCGCCACCCGAGCAGGCCGAAGAACACCCCGATCAACAGGACGAGGAGGACCTTCCCCGCCGTCGCCCGAACGTCGCGCTCCGCGATTGCAGCGAGTGCGAGGAACGCGACCCCCGTCAGCGCGAGAACGGCGTCTCCGCCGGAGAGCAGCCCGGCGACGAGGACGAGCATCACCGCCGCGACGATCGTGATGGCGTTCAACCCCGCGCGCCTCCGAGCGGCGGATTCACCGGTCCAGGGGCTGTCGTCCCCGGACGTCCGTGCGCCGGCCGCGGGCAGTGCGCGATCCCGCCGGGACGACTCCGGGGCAGCCGGCACGTCGGCCGCGGGACCGGACCAGGCGACCTTCCCTTCGGCGACGATGCTCGCCCGATCCGCCCACGTTCGCGCGACACGGCGATCGTGGCACGTGAACACAACGGTTCCGCCGGCCCCGGCGTATTCCGCCAGCGCATCCAGCACGATGCGCGCGCTCGGCGAATCCAGGTGCGCCAACGGCTCGTCGAGAAGCAGCAAACGGCGATTGGCCGCCACCGCCAGGAAGATGCCCAACCGTCTTTTCTGTCCGCCCGACAGGACGAACGGCGAGACGGGGTCAAGTGCCCGGGGGAACAGGGCTTCCCGCAGTTTCCGCAGCTCATCGGTGCCGAGTGGCCCGTGCGGGTCCGTGCCGGCCAGCGCGGAGTCGATTTCCGCGGCGACGGTCGCGCGGGTGAACTGGTGCTCGGGGTTCTGGAACGCCCACGACGCGAAGGCGTCGGGGACGCGCCGGGCTGGCTCGCCGTCGATCCGGATGTCCGCTCCCGCCTTCATCTGGCCCGACAGCACCGCCAGCAAGGTGGACTTACCAGCTCCGTTGGTGCCGACTAGGGCATGAATCTCGCCCCGTTCCAGTGTCAGCTCGGCCCCGTTCAGGATCCGCTCCCTGCCCCGGGTCACATGGGCTCCGGTCAAGGCCAGCAGTGGAACGGCATCCGCCTCCGATTCCGGATCGGCGCCATCCCCGGCTCCCCGGGGCCTTCGCCGCCGGCCCGGACTGAGACGGTCCGGCGCCCCCGTGCCCGGCGTACTGGCGTCCGGCGTTCCGGCGGTCGCGGCAGACGTCGCAATGCCCTTCACCGCGATGCCATCCGGCGCTCCGTGGGCGGCGACGCTCCCGTCCGCATCGAGAATCGTCACCGTGTCGACCCACCCGTCGAACGGGCGGAGGTCGTGCTCGATGAGCAGGATGACGCGCCCCGGGGCCCGCAAGTCACGGATGGCGGCGAACAGCGACCGGCGACCGTCCTCGTCGACGTGGGCCGCGGGCTCGTCGAAGATCATGACCTCCGGCGCCCTGGCCACCGCACCGGCGATGGCCATCCGCTGGCGTTGCCCGCCCGACAAAGCCCACGGATCCTTCTCCGCGAGCTCTGACAGCCCGAGCTCCGCTAGGGCCTCGGCTGATCGCTTGACGACGATGCCGGCTTCCACGAGGGAAAACTCGAGGGCCATGGACACGTCATCGACGACTCGGAGCGTGAGCACCTGCGTCGCCGGGTCTTGCCCGACGAAGGTGACCCGGTCCCGGTCCACGGGGCATTCGGTGCAGTCGGCATCGACGATGTGCACGGATCCGGCATGGTCGATGGGGATGTGCGAGGGTATCAGTCCAGCGATGAGGTGGGCCAGGCTCGTCTTTCCGCATCCCACGGGTCCCGTGATGGCGTTGATCGTGCCGAAATCGAAGGAGAGGTCCACCATGTCGGGTGCCCATCGCCCATCGGCGTGCCGCACTCCCGCGCCACTGACCCGCAACCGGGCCGGGGCCGTCCCGCGTGTCGCACCGGCGCACGCGGGCGCTCCGCCGGTCATCGGGTGACCCCGCGGCTGCGGAGCCCCTTTGCGACGGCAAAGCCCAGGACCAAAAACACCAGGCTCGATGCCAAGGCTACGGCGAAGCTGATCAGGGCCATGGGCGTGGTCGGCGAGTCGACGCCGACGGCACGCGGGGCCATCGTTCCCATCAGCGCGGAGAATAACATCGCCGACGCCACGAACTGGGGACGCGTCCACCGCCGGTACAGGGTGACCATGAACGGAAGCTCGATGAGCAATCCTTCCATGATCAGCGCCCCGATCGCGGCGACGCCGAACGGGGTGGTCGCCGCGGACACGACGCCCATGGCAAGGCACGCGATGAGGCTCGCGCCAGGCTTGCGGACGACGATGAGGGGAACGACGCACGGCAGGAACCACAACCCGAGCGTCGCCGCGACGAGATAAACGTGGGCGATGCCGGCGAACACCTGCAGGTAGGTCAGGGGCACGACGATGAGAGACCCCGCGACGCCGATCGCGGCGGCGACGAGCATGTCGCGGGTGGATGGTCGGCCACCCACTGCGACCGGTGCGACGTGTACCAACCGCCCGTCGTCCGTCTGCGACGCCACCGCGTCGCCGTCGCCCGTCCCGTCCGGGCCCGCGTCCCCGACTCCCCCTCCGGAGAGGGGTTCTCTGGTCGATCCACGTTTTCTGTTCATCGTCGCCGCCTCGCTTCCGTTGCCGATTCCCGATCGGGACCATAACTTGAAACAGTATTAGGTTAGGCAATCCTTATCAACTTATGCCAGACTCAATTTATTGACTTTGCCCCCGTTCCCCTCCATTTCGTTGTTAGCAGTTCCACCTCAGGGCACCGAAGATTCATAGCCTGTCCACCCGATTGGGCGGGTTATGTTTATTTCCGTTCCCTCCGTCTGAAAGGACAGTAGAACTAGTCGCTGGCTTCGGTATGGCTTATTCCCGCCCCTGTCTGAAAATGATCCGGGGGTGATGCCGCCGAAGACAGTGACATACTCAAACTGCTAATAGGAACCTGACCCAGCCCAGGTGGTATGAGGTCTCACAGTAATGTAGATGCCAGTACTAAGTATGTCCGACCACCCCCAGCGATGAAGCTCAAATAGTCCAACTTCTAATTCATCGCTAGGAGGAACACACCCATGGCCTATGACTTCGTCATTGGCGTGGACGTCGGCAAATACTTCCACCACGCCTGCGTCCTCGATCCCCAAGGCAGACGCGCGTCAAGGTCAGGCCGACGCGATGGGCGCGAGCCTCGACATTGTGATCAGCTCTGACATGGGCAAGGGCGGCGCCATGGTCAACGGCCAGCCAGCTCTCGACGACGGCATGGGGGCACAAGTGTGGGCAGTCATGGATGACGGCGCCATGGAATCGGCTGGAGTCATCGGCCAAGAACCCCACGACGACGTGTGGATGCCGCTGCCCGGTGGAACTGCTTCAGTCCTCGTCACCGAGGAAGTCGCCGCCGGCGCGGCGCAACCCACCGGTGCGGTGCTGGCCAACGTGACGCTCTAGTCCCAGTTCCGTCCCTTGGCGCGCTTCAGGCCATTCGCGTTCTAAAAACCACAAAGCCCCGACCCAAAGTGGATGAGACGAGGTGGCAGGCCTAGCGTTAGTCCTATGACGTTGCCAAAGTTCGGTCCCGCTTGGGCCGGTGCTTTAATGGGAACCTCGATTGCGTCGAGTTTGACTGGGTTACATGGATTTCATGTAGCCCAGCTCGTGTTTGCGCTCATCGCTGCGGGACTCCTTGTTGTGTTCACGGTCGGCGTGCGCAATGAGCCGCCGCGGCACCAGAACATGGCGGCGTGGGGCATGTACGCGATGGGGCTGCTCGCGTGCGGCTCGGCGTGGACGGCACTCACGGGCAACGATGCGTTCCAGCTGTTCAGCTGGTGGGTCGGTGCGCCACTGGCCATCATCGTGTGCTTGTGGCAACTCTGGGGTTTGTGGAAGCAGTCCGCGCACTACACCGAGCCTGCGTTCCCGTGGGGCTTGGCGCTCGTGTCCCCGATGGTCGCTGCGACATCCGGCGGGCAGCTGGCCACCCATCACGGCGAGTTTTATCACTACGCGGGTGAGCTGTGCTTCTTCCTCACGTTTTTCACCGCGATCCCACTCTACCTCTACTGCTACTGGTCCCGCACGCGCCCACGTGGCGCCGCCGCGGGTACAGCGTGGATTCCTCTCGGCGTTGTCGGCCAGTCAACGGCAGCATCGACATTGCTTTTCGACGCCCACCTGTACGGCCTCATCATGTTCACCCTCGGCGCACCATGTGTCCTCTACGCCATGTACTGCTTCTACGAGGCTGTCCTCCACTGGGCGCCCTACGGCCCTGGTTGGTGGGGCTCTACCTTCCCCGTGGGCACCCTGTGCTTGGGTGCTTGGGACGAAGGCTGGCACACACTTTCCTTGGCCCTCCTCGTGCTCTTGCTCCTCCACTGGGGTGTCTGCGCGGTGCGCTTTGGCTCCTGGGAACTAAGCCAATCTGGTGCGAGATGAACTAGCTATCCGCGCTTCTCCGATGCCGTCGTCGTGGTGGTCCACGACTCGGCGTAGCGGCCGCCCTTCGCCAGCAATTCATCGTGCGTGCCCCGTTCTGCGACCGTCCCGTCCTCCGAAAGCACGACGATGAGGTCGGCATCGCGGATGGTGTGCAGGCGATGGGCGACGACGATCACAGTGTGATCGCCGCGCAACGCTTCCATCGTGCCGACAATCGCCCGCTCAGTGGCCGCATCCAGCGAGGACGTCGGCTCGTCGAGAAGCACCACCGGGGAATCCTTCAGAAGCGCCCGGGCGATGGCGACGCGCTGCCGCTCGCCTCCCGACAGCAGCGTCCCCTCCTCCCCCACCGGGGTATCCCACCCGGAAGGCAGCAGCTCCACGATGCGGTCCACCCCGGAACGCCGGGCGGCCTCGCGCAAGCGGTCCCCGTCACCGGGCCTGGAACCGAATCCGGGGTCGGCGAAGACCAGGTTGTCCCGCACGGACGCGTCGAAAAGGAACGTCTCCTGGAACACGGGGGTCACCAGCGAGTTCACGCCGTCGGTGCCGATCCGAGGCAAGGGCACCCCGCCGATGAGGATCTCCCCCGAGTCCGGATCGTGAAAACGCGACAGCAGCCGCATGACCGTCGTCTTGCCCGCTCCCGACGGTCCCACTACGGCAACCAGCGCTCCCTGAGGTGCACGGAAGCTGACGTCGTCGAGAACCTTCTTATCTCCGTACCCGAAGCTCACGCCGCGGAACTCCACGTCATGCCCGTCGGGCAGCTCCGGTGCGGCAGGTTCAGGAAGGGCGGGGATTGCCCGCAGGTCACGCAACGCAGCCAACGTGTTGCGGCCCGCACCGAAACCGCCGGACAACGCTCCCGCCGTGGTGATCGGTCCGGTGAACTGGACGAGCACGATGAGCATCGGCGCCAAATGCGCCGGCGCCATCCCGCCCGTCGCGGCGACTGCCACGGCGACGATCACCGCCGCCGTGAACACCGCATGGACGACCGAACCCAACCGTCCGATGGCCGCCCCCTGCGTCGACGTCGCCTTCGCGAACGCATCGTGCTGGGCCTGGATAGCCTCATCCACCATCGCGTCCGCCGCCGAACCGTCGCCCGCGGCGCGAATCGCCTGCTGGCCACGGGTGAACTCGATCAGCCTGCTGGAGACGGCAGCGACGGCCTCAGCATGCGCTTCGTCCGACTCCCCGCCGACCCGGCCAATGGCCCGGTAGGCGAAGAAGAGCACCGGCGCCGACGCGACAAGAACCAAACCGACGCGCCAATCCACCGCCAGAATTCCGAAGGCGATGACGGTCGGCGTAACCACCGCGGCGATGACGGGCCGCAGGATCACGTGCGGCACGGACGCCGCGAACGCGATACCCGACGACGCCATCTCCGAAAAGCGGCCGGCCGTGGACTTGGTGACGTACCCGAGTGGCAACGTCAGCACGCGTTCGCCCAGGGAACGCAGCAGGGACGACAGCACCGCTGCGGAATTCGCCCTGCCGACTGTCCCCGCGGCGAGGGACAGCACCGCATGGGCGGCCGCGAGGCCGGCGATGACGCCGGTGAAACGCCACGCCGTCGCATCATCTCCCTCGGCCAGAGCCGACAGCAGCGGCAGCAGCGCGACGAACGCCGCTCCCTGGGCCAGCGCGGCAAGCGTGGCCAACGCAATGAGCCACACCAGCGTCATTCTCGAGCGCCGATCCGTCATCGACCACAAGTCTCGAATCATCGGTTCCCCGCCTTTTCATCGTCTGATTCAGCGCCCCGCGGGGCGGATGGTTCGTCGTCGAGCGTGAACGCGCGCCACAAATCCCGGTAGCGGCCACCGCGCGCAAGCAACTCGTCGTGAGTACCCGCCTCCGCGACCGCTCCCCCATCGAGAACGAGGATGCGGTCGGCGTTGCGGATCGTGCTCAACCTGTGCGCGATCACAATCACCGTCCGCGAACGGGCCAAACGCTCGATTGCGGACTGGATGAGGGCCTCGGAAGCCGGATCCGCGTAAGCGGTTGCCTCGTCGAAGATGAGCACCGGCGCGTCCGTGACGATCGACCTCGCGATGGCTACGCGCTGCGCCTCACCACCGGAAAAGGTCACGTCGACGTTGACCACCGAATCCAGGTGCTTCGGCAGCGCCGCAATGACCGCATCGAGGTTCGCGAGCTTCGCGGCCGCCATGATTTCGTCGTCGGTGGCGTCTCTCCTGGCCAGCCGGATGTTCTCCCGCAACGGCAGCGTGAACAACTGCGGATCTTGGAACACCACCGACACCGAGCGGTGCACGTCGCGCACGGCGATGTCGCGAAGATCGACGCCGCCCAGCAGCACCGAGCCTTCAACAGGGTCGTGGAAACGCGCCAACAGCCGGGCGACGGTAGACTTTCCGGAACCGGAGGACCCCACCAGCGCAGTGAGGGTCCCTGGTTCGAACGTCGCGGACATCCCGTCGAGGACCCGCGGCCCATCGCCGTAGGAGAAGACCAGGTTCCGGACCTCGAGCGCGCCTCCGCGCGCGGGCACCGGATCGGCGGGCTCGGCGATCGGCGGCGTGCTCAGCACCTCCGCGATGGACTTCAGGGCGGCGATCCCCGCGATGATGGGTTCGGAGTTCATGGCCACCCGCACGATCGCCGCGGAGAGTCCAAGGCTGAGAACCAGCCCGGCGACGAGACCTTCCGGTATGCCGCCCGCGGCGTCTCTCAGAGCGAGGCCGGCCCCGCACACCACTGCGAGAACTGTGGTCGGGGACGTCACCACGTCGATGAGCCCGAGATAGATGTTCGACTGCCGGGACCAGGCGGACCACGCGCGGACGAACGACAACGCCGCGGCATCGTAGCGACCCGCGCCCTGGTTAGCGCGTCCGAAGGACTTCATCACCGGGATACCGCGCACCAACTCAATGACCGCGGCCGTCACTCCTTCGGAGGCTCGCTCGTAGTCGCGCTGAAGACCGGCTCCGCGCGAAATCATCACGCCCATCAGGGCGAAGGTGACCAGCACCGGGACGACCGCCACCACCGCGATCCGCCAATCCACCGCGACGAGCGCGATGAGGGAAAGCAGGGGAACCAGCACCGCCACCACGGTCTCACCGACGGTGTGGCCCATGAGCTGGTGGACAGCCGCGACGTCCTTCTCAACTGACTCGATGATTCCCGACGAGCGCCGGGCATCCAGCCAGCCCAGCGGCAACTTCCGGATTTGGGCGACCAGCCGGCGCCGGAGGTGGAGCTGCAGGTCATTATCCGCCCGGTGCGAGAGCATGCCGGCGGCGCCGTCCGCGGCCATGCGCACCGTTGCGGCGACGACGATGACAGCCACGGCCAACCACGTCCGATGCTCCGGAGCCTCCGGGTACGTCATCGCGATGTCGATGATGCCGACCAGCGAAGCGACGGTAGCCACCGACGACAGGACGGATAACGCGACCACCGCACGCATCCGGGTCCGAATCGGGGCGAGCAGCGACCACGGGCCTACGGTCCCGTCCACGGCGCTCACTTGCCCGCCTCCCCGATCGCGCTTTTCTTCGTGAGAGTGCGGAAGTACACCATGCCGACGTGTGAGGCTCCGCCCAGTTTCAACCCGTTGGCTTCGGCGAACGTCTGCGCGTAAGCGATGCCGCTATCGGCGAGCAGCCCTTCGACGGCGGCGGCATCCATCGGTTCACTCGCATAGCGGCTGAGGAACCTCGGCTGGACGATCTGGGCAATCGACTTCATCTGGTTCTGTCTCCGGGTGTGTGGGCCGCGTCCACGCGGCGTTTTCGGGTTAGGTGCTCGGGTTCGTCAGTCACAAGCGGCGCTGTGTTGCCCTCTCAGAAGATAGCAATCATTCTCGAGTTAGGTTAGCCTAACCTGTAATACGCATCAAGCCTCGTCTCGTGCGTTTGATGGACATTGCTGAAACCGAGATCGCGCAAAACCAGCCTACGGTCGGACGTCCATAACCATGTCGTCTTTGCTAACCATGACACTCGTACAAAAAAAGCTGCACCGAGAGACATGCGTAACTGGTACAAGTTGCGCAATATCAACGACGAGTTGATGCGCGATTTGGGGATGCGTGTCTTAGAACGTGAGCCAGAAATATCGCTACTTCCTGCCGAGCGCAGGGCACACAAAGAAGGCAAGTCCACAGACTCGACCTGCTTGAAGGTGGATGAGTTGACCGCAAGCACTTGGGCGGATTTCGCGCGTAAGCGCATGGATGAACTGTGCGCGGATGAACGGGTGGCCGATGCTGGCGACCCACTGGAGAAGGCGATAGAGGTTGCTGGCGATTACAACCTGTCTCTAAAAGTGCAGCCCAATTCAAAGGCTGAAGGCGAGTCGTTGACCGTGGCCCTGGTCGGCGATGACGGCGAGGATGCCTACTTCACGAACACCACGAAGGCCGGGCGTACTCGAAAGCGTAAGGCAGCTAAGGCCGGCTCGAAGCTAGGCCGCAGTTACTCGCTAGAGGGTGTGACCGAGCGCGTTAACGAGGCTCAAGCAGCACTCGTTGCGCGACAGCTTGAGGCGCTTCAAGCTGATGCAACTGATGATGACCTGGAGGCGAAATACGGCTCCAGCCTTCTCGATGACGAGGAGGAAGAAAACTATAACAACCAGGAGGTATTCAATCATGGTGTCAGTGACCGAGATGACGAAGCTAGCCCAAGCAGCGGCGAAAGGCAAGATGGACAGCGTCTTGAAGGTTCTCAGCCCACGCCTGGACAAGGCGGAGAAGGCTATCAAGACGCTGCAGGAGAAACTGAAGAGTCTGCCGGAGAATACAGGGGACATTCTCAGTTCTCTGCCCAGCGACTTCTCGACGAGGTTGACGCAAGCGGAAAGCGAATTAAGGAACGTAAAAAGCAATCTCGCCGCAAACAAGAACTACGTGAGCAGCAGTCACCTCCAAGTAACGATGATGGAAGTGCAGCAGATGATCACCGGGCTGATAAGGAACATCGAGGATCTGCCCAACGGCCTGGAGGGGGTAAAAGGGTACCTAATCGAGATAAGCGAGCAGATGTCGCGTCTGACAAGGATGCAACAGCTGGTACTCAAAGCAGCCGAAAGCCCCATCCATCTCGACAAGGATTCCAGCCAAGCAGTAGCCCAGAGCCTGAACGCTCAGATGACTTCGAGCCTGACTTCTAGCCTGGAACCGCTGGTAGAAGTAGCTGTATCTGAGGCAATGTCGAAAGAGTCCGAAAGCCTGCACAAGGCAGCAGAAGCATCTAAGAAGGCTCGCAGCGCCCTGCTCCAGGAGAAGGAGTCCAACGAAAAGCTGCTGGAGAAGATACGTGCAGAGCGCAAAAAGTACAACGACGACATGGAAAAGTCGAACACGAACTTTATTAAGGCCTGCATGTCTGCCTCGTGGATTGCAGCCAGTGTTCTCTTCGTTGCTATCGCACTCGTTGCTGTCGGAGCCTTGGGGAACGGGCTGCTAAGTATGCTCGGCATACCCGACGGCGTGTCTGCCTTGTGGGGTCACGTCCAGGAGGCCAACGGCATCGGCCCAACACTGGGCTGGTTGGCGTTAACACTTATCGTCATAGGGGTTCTTATAGCGCTTATGACCTGGATGTTGTCCCAGGCTGCGCCGGGTATTGCTCACTTAGTCGAGGAATACCGTCGCAATCACCCGAGGAAAGAAACGAACCACTAACTAGAACACGTGCACCGTAAAAAGTAAAAATCCCCACAACACAGCGTAGCGGTTAACCGCTACGCTTCTTTTATGCTCTTCCTATGCCCCAACTTTGCAACAGCACCAATAAACTGGCGCCCCGGTTATAAGTTGGGGCGCCAAGTCGATGTGCTCGAGTCGGGGGATGTTAGTGGCCGGTGCCAAACCGGCCAGACAGGCGGTTCAGCCGGTCCTGACTGGGACCGTCGAGCCCGATAATGGACACGGTTTTGCCTCTGTCCTGGAACTTCTGCGTAATCGCGTCAAAGGTCGCGACCGTGGAGGCATCCCAGATCTCCGCCTCAGTGAGATCAATAGTGATATGACGGGCAGAATCGGTGTAATCAAAGCGATAAACCAGGTCATTGCTTGATGCCCAGAACAACTGGCCATGCACCCGGTAGGTCCGCGTATCGATCTTCCCGTCGTGGTCGGTGTCGAGTTCGGAGACCTTCTCGATAGAGACGATATGGGCCACCCGGCGGGCGAACATGATCATCGCAGTGAGCACGCCCAGCACCACGCCGATGGCCAGGTTGTGGGTGGCCAGGGTGGCGATGATGGTCACGGCCATGACAATGGTTTCGCTCACCGGCATGAGCTTCAGGGTGCGTGGATGCACGGAGTGCCAGTCGATCGTGCCGACCGAGACCATGATCATGATCGCGACCAGTGCGGCCATGGGGATCATGCCGACAATATCGCCCAGGGCCAGGACGAGGATGAGCAGGAAGACACCCGAGAGCAGGGTGGATAGTCGGGTCCGGGCGCCGGATTCGCGGACGTTGATCATGGTCTGGCCGATCATCGCGCAGCCACCCATGCCGCCGAAGAAGCCGGAGGCGATATTCGCGACACCCTGGCCGAGGCTTTCGCGGGTCTTATCGGAGTGGGTGTCGGTGAGGTCGTCGACGAGCTTGGCGGTCATCAACGATTCCATGAGACCGACCACGGCCATGGCCAGGGCATAAGGCGCGATGATCTGCAGGGTCTCCAACGTCCACGGCACGTTCGGAATAAACAGGGACGGTAAGGTCTCCGGCATCTTGCCCATGTCCGAGACCGTCGGGACAGTCAAACCGGCGGCAATGACCAAACCGGTGAGCACGATAATCGTGACCAGCGGGGCGGGGATCACACTGGTGAGCTTGGGGAAGAAAATCATGATCACCACACCCAAGCCGACGAGTGGGTAGACTATCCAAGGCACATCAATGAGGTGTTCGAGTTGGGCGGTGAAAATCATAATGCCCAGTGCATTGACGAAACCCAGCATCACCGATCGGGGGATAAAACGCTGAAGTTTCGCCACACCGAGGGCGCCGAGCACGATTTGTAGGACACCGCCCAACAGGACGGTGGCGATGAAATAATCCATCCCGTAACCACGCGCCACAGGAGCAATGACTAGGGCAATAGCCCCGGTGGCGCCGGTGATCATTGCCGGGCGGCCACCGGTAAAGGCGATCGCAATGGCCATGACTACCGAGGAAAACAGACCCATGGCTGGGTCAACACCGGCAAGGATGGAAAAGGCAATGGCCTCAGGGATCAGCGCCAGGGATACCGCCAGTCCGGCCAGAATCTCTATACGGATACGGGCGGGGGAAGAAAATGCGTAACGGAAGGATGCGATGATCCCGGTAGGGGCATCAGCGCCGTCTGGACTCAGGAGGGGGCGGGGGGCCGCCGTGCTAGTTTCAGTCATAGATGTCCAATCTTTGAGGGGATAGGTAACTGGGCGAACGCCCGAAAGGAATCCAACCCTCTAGTAACTTTAGGTTTGGTGATGGTGGTCATGGTAGCGGGAGTTTTACTCAACCGCCAACCCAGGCACAGGAACCCGTGGGCAACATCACCGTGAAGGAGAACAGGCAATGCAAAACAGTAATTTCAAGATCGGCGAGGTCGTTGACCAGACGGGGTTGTCGATTCCCACCTTGCGTTATTATGACAACGTCGGCCTGATTACCCCATCGGGGCGTAGCCCTGGTGGGTTCAGGCTTTATAGTGAGGCTGATGTACGTCGTGTTTTGCTGGTGCGACGGATGAAACCGCTGGGGTTTACTCTGGATCAGATGCGGGAATTCCTGGAAGCTGCGGAGATTCTTCATAGTTCAGATGGCGGGCAGGACAGTGATACCGCACAGCAGGCACGGAGTAATGCCAAGGCCACCCTTGCCGACATTCGTGAGGAGACGCGCACCCGCTACGAAAAGCTACGCAAGCAAATTGCCTACGCTGAGGAATTCCTCGATCTGGTCAACACCCTGGCACCCTAAACTGCCCCCATCCTTCGCGGGGAGAAAAAGACCATCGTATTGAATGCGCTCTGTCGAATCGCGTTCCAGATGAAGTGGACGAACGCCCGCGGCCTCTCCGGAGTGGATGGCGATAGTACAGAGGACTTCTGAAATCCGTGCAGACGACTCCTCAAAACGACACAGTCATCCAAGGTCACAAAATCGAAAATTGTCACTTAACCCCATCACTTCCGGGTTAAGCGACAAAATGTGTGCTTTTTTGGA